>JAUPKJ010000005.1 GCA_030837505.1 Actinomycetota bacterium | reverse complement strand
GTCGCCCGGTTGAGCAGGTCGAACTCCGTGGTGGTCACGGCACCGGTGGGGTCCACGACACTGGTGAGGTTCCCCGCGCGGTCGTAGCCGTACGTTGTGGTGAACGCCGCGGGATCGGCCCCCTCGGCATTCCCCCGCGCCCTGGTGGTGGACGACAACCTGCCGGCAGCGTCGTACTTCGACGTGGTGCGGTTCCCGACCTGGTCGACAACGGCCGTGGTGTTGCCTCTGGTGTCGTACTCGTAACGAGTCACACCACCAGCGGAATCGGTCTGGGAGGACAACCTTCCGGAGGAGTCGTACTCGGAGCGGGTCGTGCCCCCGGCGGCATCTGTTTCGGACAGAACACGGCCGGCCTGGTCGTACGTGTACGACGTGTTGTTCCCCAACGGATCGGTCTCGCGCAGGAGGTTCCCGGCCGCGTCCCAGACGTAACGACGGGTATGGGCAGTCGGGTCAGCGCCCTCGGCCGTTCCCAACGGATCAACGACCGTGGACACCTTGCCCGAGGCGTTGTGGGTGTAGCGCGTGACGTGCCCTGACGGATCCGTCACCGTGGTCGGGTTCCCCGCGGAGTCGTAGGCATACCGCGTCGATGCCCCTGCTGGATCCGTGACCTTCGTGACCAGGCCGGCGGAGCTGTACTCGTACGTGGTGCTGTGCCCTGTCTGGTCGGTGACGTCGGCGACCTGCCCGGTTTCCGTCCAGGCGTACTTCGTCGTCCCGCCCCTGGCATCGGTCGACGACAGCACCCGTCCGGCAGCGTCGTACGTGGACGACCGGACACCGTCCTCGGCGTCCTGGACACGCGTCAGCCTCCCGGCGGCGTCGTACGTGTACGACGTGACTCCACCCCGCGCGTCCCACACCGACTCCAACTGCGCGTTCGGCGTGTAACGGTACGTGGTCGTGTCCCCGAACGGATCCACCTGGAAGTGGAGGACATCCCCGGCATACACATCCGTCCACACCCCACCGGAGGCATCCGTCCAGTCGGCCTCACGGCCCTGGTCACTCACCGGGGTCCAGGTGAAACGGGACACCTGCCCCTGGGCATCGGTCTGGGAAACGACCCGCCCCGACGAGTCGTACACCGAACTCATCGTCACACGCCCGGACGGATCCGTGATCTTGCTGAGCAACCCGGCGTCGTCGTACCCGTACCGGGTCACCCCACCGTCCGGACCGGTCACCCTCGTCAGCGCAGCACCGTCGAACCCGTACGACACACTCCGCCCGTCCGGCAGCCCGACCCTGACCAGGTGTCCGCCCGAGTACTCCAGGTCGTACACGCGTCCTGCACCATCGGTGATGTGGGCAGGGGCTGTCGGGTCTCCGTCGTATGACAGGGACAGACCGGTACCGGCCGCGTTCTTCCAAGCCACCAAGCGCCCGGATGGGTCGAAGGACAGGACCTGGCCGTCCGTCCGCCGCAACCGGTACCCGGAGGATGCCGTCCCCGACAACACCGACGTGGCACCGTCCGTCGAGACGAACGACCCGTCCTCACCGCGGGCGTACATCGCTTCGCCGGCGTCCTCAGCGATGAAGGTGACGGTCCGGTCCTCCACCCGCAGCCGGGCCGAATACGGGAAGGACCAGCCTTTCCCCAGGATTCCGTCAGTGTCCGAGGAAGAGCTGTACGACCGCACTACATCGAACGAAACCCCCGGAGCCGGAAGCCGCGTGTCCCGAACACGTTCCTCCAAGGCGCCCGTACCGGTGTTCACCGGATCGCCGCGGCGGGCCTGCACCGTCTGCCGCCCCGAAGACGAGACACACCCTCCCCCGCACCCCCGCATCTGCCCTGGGGTCAAGGAGACCTGGTTCGCACCCGGCCCCGCAATCGCATACCCGCTTCCCCAACCAGCTCCGACACCGACCACACCAGTCAGGCCTTGGACCTGGACCGGGGTACTTCTGCTGGTATCGCTCCCGTCCCCCAAACTACCTTGGGTATTGGCACCCCAGGCCCACAGCGAGCCGTTCTTGCGCAAGGCATAGGCCTCGATGTAAGACGCAGAAATAGAGACAGCGTCCGTCAGCCCCTGGACCCGTACTGGGGACAAACGATCCGTGCTGGTTCCATCGCCCAACTGGTCGTTCGAGTTTTTACCCCACGCCCAGACCGTCCCGTCCGCACGCAAGGCATAGGCGGAATCATATGAACCATCAACAGCAGTTACCTGTGTCAGTCCCAATACTCTGACTGGTGTGGGATTGCCCCAATTATTCGTCCCGTCACCCGCAGACCCATAACTGTGGCTGCCCCATGCCCACACAGTTCCATCAGAGCGCAAAGCGTACGAAGTGTAGTCTCCCGCAGCCACGGAAACCACGCTCGACAAACCGGCGACCCGTGTTGGATCTGGGTCGCTCTTAACCCTGGAATTACCCAGCTGAAAGAAGGTGTTTGATCCCCAGGCCCACACGCTCCCGTCAGACCGCAAGGCCAGAACAAAACCATCTCCACACGCCATATCGATGACATCCGAGATTCCCTGGACATGCATCGGTGCCGGGCTGTATTCGATGACCGCGTCCGCTAGCTGACCGTATTCGTTACTTCCCCAGGCCCACAGACTTCCGTCGGACCGCAACGCATAAACAAATCCTCCTCCGGCATCTATCGCTACGACATCCGACAGATCGCCAACCCGGACCGGACTCAGCCGGTCGGCGTAGGTCCCGTCCCCCAACTGTCCGGACCAGTTGCTCCCCCAGCCCCACACCGTGCCATCGGCCCGCAAGGCAAAACCGGCATCGTAGCCTCCGACAATCTGTCGAACGTCCGACAACCCACGGACCCGGACCGGCCTCGACCGGGCGGTGCGGGTTCCGTCCCCCAGCTGACCGTAGTAATTGTTTCCCCAGGCCCAGGGAACCGTGGAAGAAGAACTGGCCGATCCACCGGACTGCGCCTGGCTGTACTGAGCTGCCACCGCACCCCCCGGCGCCACAGCCGAGCGGCCCGAGGCCACCAAACGGGCCACGGTCTCGCGGCGTTCGGCCAGGGTCTGCCGGTGACGGGTCTGCACAGGTCGTTTCCGTTGCGCGACCGAGGTCGACACGGCTGCAGCAGCGGTCGAGTTCCCCGCAGAACCAACAGAACCCGCTGAACCACCAGGTGCCGCCCAGGCTTGGGCCGAGACCGGCACGACCAGACCCGCCAGGACGACGGCCGCCGTCACCAGGCCGGTCAGGCGCGTACGTGTACACGGATTGACAAACATGTTGCCCCCGAGTCCCCGTCGTGGCCACATCCCCGTCCGTGTGGCCCTCCTGTCCCGTCGGAGAATCGGAACAGATCGCACAGACTACACGCATAGCCCATAACGACTATGCCTCACTGTTGTGATATTTGACTCACTGCGCCGCGCGGGTTCCGGACGCGGCCGGCAAGAACCCGCGAAGAAGGCCGCGGCAGGTCTTCAGTCCCCGAGGGCCGGCGTCAGCGCGTCCTCGGAGAGCGAGGTGAACAGCCGGATGTCGCCGTTCGTTGTCATGATCGGGGAAGTTCCGATCTGAGCTCCTTCGGCGTCGAAGGCGGTCACGGTCAAGCCCGAATAGTCGACCGTCTGGGACCAGACGGGGTCCTGGACCCTCTTCCGACAACTCGAAGGCACCGTGACCAGAATGGTCGCCACCCCTCGCTCGTCGGGGAGGGCGCTGCCGAGGGATCCACCGGAGGCACAGCGATCCGGGGTGCTGTCCTTCAGCACGACCCGGACGGCTCCCGGCTGCAGGACTCGCACCCTCAGATCGACACGGGAGGCCGTCCCCGGGTAGTTGTCGATCCAGGCGGTGGGCGTGGTGTGGGCCTTCTCGGACGGCACGGCCCAGCCCCTGCCGTAGGACTGCCGGGACATGCTCATCGCATCGCTCAGGACGATGGCGAGGGTCTGGAACGTCCCTCCGCCGCGCAACCGCACGGCGACGGACACGATCGCCCGCCCCTGCCGGCCCGTGTCGTCGGAATAAAGCGGTTCCACCGTCAGATCTTTCCGACGGATGACGGACAGTGGTCCTGTCAGAAGAGCGATGGCCGTCTGTGTCGTAGGCCGCTTCACTGTCCGGGGCCAGCTCCGCAGCAACTCCTTGACATCCTTTGCCCTCTCCTCCACCCCGGCGAGGGCCTCGGAGTACTCGAAGGCTTCCACCCGCTTGTCCACCCGGGACTGCGGGAGGTTCACCTCGACGTCCTCCAGTGTTCCCGTGGCCGCGCCCTTGCGCACCGGAACGCTCATCCAGGACCGTTGAGTGCTCCCATCGGGCGCGATCCTGGGGCCGGCGGACACCTCGACCTGTCCCACCGAGGACAGGGGGATCACCACGAAGTACCGGTGTCCGTTCTGGCCCTCCACGGCCAGTGAAACGCTCCCCGGATCCGACTTGTTGCCGCTCCAAATACGCTGGCCGGGCATGGAGTACTCGCGCATCTGCAGATCCGCAGGATCCCCCGTGGGGGAGTACAACACCGCGAGCGTCTGACGTTCTTCGTACCTCACCTGCTCCGATGATCCGCCCTCCGCGGTGCCCTGGGACATCGGGCCGGACAGCTGCTCCTGCGCGGCGATGAGCGCGGCCCCCACGGGAAGACGCCCCGCGAAAATCACGTTGTTGATCGCGGGCTGCGGGGAGAGTGCCTTCAGTCGATCGATGGCCTGTCGTTTCCATTCGGCGTCCTGGGCCAGATCACCGGCCGTGGGCAAAGTCTTGATGCTCCACGTCCGACTCTGTGCGGCCGTGGTGGTCGAGACCTCCGGAATTCCGATGGTCCAGGCCCCCGCGGCCAGCGCGAGGGCACAGGCCGTCGCCAGGGAGGCCGTCGCACCCCGCCGGAACCGGTCACGGCCGATCCGGGAACGAAGAGACGCCATCGGCACAGGAGGCACCCGTACGGAATCGGCCTGGTGTCCGAAGTACGAACGCAGCTGCTGTTCGATGTCCTGCGTCATCCTGCGCTCCTCATGAGATTCCTCCTGAACAACTTCTCCCGGTGCTCCTCGCCCTCGGCCAGGACGGTGCGCAATCTGGCCAAGCCGCGGGAGGTCTGGGACTTCACGCTGCCGACAGAACAGCCCAGGACCCGGGCCGTCTGCTGTTCGGACATGTCCTCGTAGAACCGCAGAACGAGGGTCGCCCTCATCCGCGGCGGCAACTGGTACAGAGCGCGGCTCAGGGACGAGTCGGCGTCCAGGACCCCCGACAGACCGTCCATCTGTTCGACACGCGCCTCGGGAAGCCGATCAACCGGATGTTCCCGACTCCAGCCCCTGCGCCACCAGTCCCGCTGCAGGTTGACCATGGCCCTGCGGACGTAGGCCTCCGGATTGTCCCGGTGCCGAATGAAACGCCATCGCCGATGGGTCCGGACCAGAGCGGACTGCACCAGATCCTCGGCGCTCGCGTGGTCGCCGGTCAGCAGCACCGCGGTGCGAACCAGCCCGGGCCAGGCCCTGGACACGAAGGCAGAAAAATCCCTCTCGGTGCTCGACACAGGTCCACCTCACCTCCTCGCTGTTTAGGGACAGTTCTGTGCTCTCGAACCGGACGGCCTGGGGCTGCCCGTCTGCGCAAGAGACCGCTCCGAGGGAGCAAAAGGTTGAGAAGGTGCTCCGGCAGTTGTCGGCCCATCCAGATCCGCGGTCCGGCGAGAGACGACCGACGGCGTGGCTCACGGAGGCAGAACGCTGCCCTCTCTCCGCCGGGACGCTCTCGCCCTTTTCGGCTGCGACATCCTCGGCACCGATTCCCGAAAGGTGAAGGAATGACTCCTCGGTCAGCCGGGCGCACCACCCCCTGCACCCGTGCGCAGGCAGTCCTGCGCTAGGGCTGCTGGTCTTGGGCTTACGTCCACAGATCGGCGAAACCCATTGTCCCGATCGGCCCGGCACCGCGAGACTGCCGGGGTGTTCCTGACCATCACCGCGCGCGGTCCGTCCGCCACCGATCTGAGCCACC
>JAUPKJ010000339.1 GCA_030837505.1 Actinomycetota bacterium | reverse complement strand
CCCCGACTGAGTGCCTACTATAGTAGGCATGTGCCTACTATAGTAGGCACTCAGTCGGGGGCAGCGAGGAAGAAGTGGCTGTCATGGAGTTGTCGCATCCGATGCGGGTGATTACGTCTGCCCTGGACGGGGACGTGCTGGAGGTTCTGGCCCGCGGTGAGGTGCTGTTCACGGGGCGGGAGATCGCCCGGATGGTCTCGGCGAGTCAGCAAGGTGTACGCAATACGTTGTTCCGTTTGGTTGAGCAGGGCATCGTTTGTCAGGAGCGGGCCGGTGCGGCCCAGCTGTATCGGCTGAACCGTGAGCACCTGGCTGCGGGTTGTGTGATCGCCCTGGTAGGGATCCGTGAGGACCTGTTGGCCCGGTTGCGTACTCTGTTCGCCGGCTGGTCTCAGCCCTCGGCCTATGCGGCCCTGTTCGGGTCCGCTGCCCGGGGGGAGGACCGAGCCGACAGCGACCTGGACCTGTTCGTGCTGCGTCCCGCAGGTCTCACGGACGAGGACCCCGAGTGGGTTGCGCAGATCGAGCACCTTATGGACCGAGCGAGCGTATGGACCGGCAATGATGCCCGCGTACTGCAGATCGGTCTCGATGACCTGGCAGTTGTCGATGAGCCAGATGGCGTTCTGGAAGATGTCCTGCGTGATGGCATTCCCTTGGCAGGGGAACGCGCCGTCCTCCGTGGAGCCCTGCATTCGCTACGGTTTGGTGCATGAATCCGGCACGTCCCGCTGACGCCGGTTATGCCGCAGGCAGACGCCGCAAGTCCATCCAATTCCTCACCGCAGCCGAGATCATCATGGAACTGGCCGATGACGGTACCGACATCGGCGATGCCTATGTGACCTTGTGTGTTCATGCTGGGATCGCTGCCGCCGATGCAATGTGCGCCCACCACTTGGGACAACACAACAGCGGTGAGAATCACCACGAGGCTGTCGCTCTCCTCAAACGCGTGCACCCAGAGGGAAGAGCCCTCGCCACGGACCTCAGCCAGCTCCTGAGCCTGAAGACAAGGGCCGGGTACACCCACCGACCCGTCACCGCGCAGGATCGATGCACGGCAGGGCGTCGGGCCGAACGCCTGGTTGATGCAGCCCGCTCGCTGCCCCTGTGACCGAGGTGCCGCGACCGACCGTGAAGTCAGGCTGGACTAGACCCCGGAACAGCGCAGTCTCACCGAGGATGGCCTCGGCCATGGCAGGGTCGTAGCCGCTGCGGTGGGTGCCATCGGCGGGTTCGAGCGGGGGATCAGTAGTCAAGGACGGCCTCGCGGAACAGTGTGGCGGCGTCATGGCCGCGGGGTTCGGTGAGCATGTCGAGGTAGACGCGGACCCGGGGAGCGACCGGGACCACGTCGGGGGTGGGGATGGGCGCCATGGTGGCCAAGCGGCCGACGTCGCGTACTAGTAGTACGTTATGCCCGGCATCGACCGGGTCCAAGCCCAGGTTGTCAGCCGCTACCGCCAGCGGGATCTGCGGTTCGATACGGACCATGAGGACCGGCAGGGCCGTCACCACGGCGCCGGCGCCCCACGATCTGGCGGCAGCCGCCCCGGTGAGTGCCCAGGGCGTTCTCGTTCCGTGTGTGTTCTCGGCGGTCTGGACCAGGCGCTGCAGCAAGGCGTCGGGGGTGGGTGCGTAGGTGTAGGTCTTCAGGCGTTCGTGGAGCTTGCCTGCGGCCGGGACCTGCGTCAACCAATCCAGGAGGGCTCCGGGGTCGTCCACGCGGCGCAGTACCGACCGACCGGCGCGTTCCTGCAACACCAGACCTTCGGTCTCCAGGCGGGAGAGCACCTTGTGGGCTTGTCCGAGGGAGGCGCCGGTCTCGGTGGTCAGGTTGCTGACCGTCCAGGTTCGCCGGGGATCCTGCAACAGGTGCTGTATCAGCCGTACCGAGACCACCCCCAGCCCTTTCGGAGTAGGTAGGTGTCCACGGTTGGGGGATTTGTCGGGTTCGGTGTGCAGGAGTACGGTGGGGGTCTGTATGTGTAGCGCGCCGGAGGCGTCCGCGTAGGCGCAGTCGGCCTGTTCGAGGGCAGTGCGGTCACGGGCGCTGAGCCAGGGCGCGACGACCAGGACCAGATCGTTCGACGCGGAGCGGGCCTGGCGGGCGTGGATTCCCGCTGCGACCTGCGGGTGGATCATCAGTGGCCACACCGTCCCCGCCACCACGAGCCGCGACGTGGGGCCCGGGGCGGTCCTGAGTAAGGACGAGGTCTGCAGGATCTGGATCACGGGTGCGGGGACCTCCGGTCCCACCTGCACCTCCGCCGCACCTTTCATTCCAAGCCACCTTTCACTGCCCAGTGAAACGTCCTGGTAGTGAAACCATAGAGGGTGGCGGAGCTTCTATGTGCCCAACACCACAGCGAGTGCGCTGGCCGCGGTGTTGGGGGACCTGGCATGGCCTTCGACTTGCCCTGGCAGACAGGGGTTCGACGACGACTGGGGCTCGACGGACGCGGTGCGCGCGATGGGCCGACCGGCCGGTGGCCGGTCGGCCCATCTGTTCGTGGAGCGACGGGATCAGTCGGCGACCGTCAGCCCGCTGGGATGACGGAGCACGTCGCGCTGGACTTGCTGACGCTGGCCCGGTCGGCCAGGCTCGGGCAGAAGAACTGCGTGTAACGGGTGTCGTTGTCCACGAAGATCTTCAGCCACGGGATCTGCGTGCGCAGCTCGATGTTGTTCGCCTTGGTCCAGAACAGGTGATCGGCATTGGAGTACTGCACGTAGGCGCTCGGCGTGCCCGACGGGATCGTCGGGTACATGCCGTCCAGGTACGACGGGGTCACGACGGTGTCACCCACCCCACCCTGGATCAACGTGGGCACCTTGAGACTGGCGAGGTTGCCGTTGCCGGAGGGGTAGAAGGGAGCCAGCCCGATCGCGGCCTTCAGGGACGGCCGGGTCACGGCCGCGCTCAGCGCGCCACCGCCGCCCATCGAGTGACCGATCACCGCGAGCCGCGTGGGGTCGACCCGGTCACGGGCCGGGCTGCTCTTGGCCAGCCAGTCCAACGCGGCGAGCAGCTGGGTGCCGCGGGCGGTGTCCCAGTCGTTCGCCGTGTTCGTCTCGACGCCGATGACGACGAACCCGAAGGACGCCAGGCGCGGACCCATCCAGGCTTCCTCGTTGGCGAACCTCGCGGTGTACCCGGGAACGATCGCGACACCGCCGTAGGTCTGGCTGCTGTCGGTCGGGTAGTAGATCGTTCCGCCGTTGAACCCGTTACCCGGCGACACGTTCATCTGTGACGTGGCGAACGGCCCGTTGGTCGCGGCGACGCTGGCGACCGTCGGGTCCGGCCCCCGCTGGTAGGGGTTGGTTCCCGACTTGGTCGGCGTCGGCGTCGGGTTCGGGGTCGTGGGGTTGGGGGTGGTGGGGTTGGGTGTGGTGGGGTGGGGGGTGGTCGGGTCCGGGGTCGTGGGGCTGGGCGTCGACGACGGGTCGTTGCTGGCACAGGAGACGGTGGGCCAGGTCCAGGTGCCGTTGGCCATGATGGTGACACCGAACGTGTTGCCGTTGCCGTTCGGCTTCGCGATCATCACCTGGCTGCTGGGATGGGTCGCGCTGATGTTCCAGGTGGTGCTGATCCGCGCCGGGCTGGGCACGTTCATCGTGACGGTCCAGTCGTTGGAGCCGGACACGGCGACGTTGAGGTTGTACCGGTCACCCCAGACCTGCCCTGCCGACAGGGTCGCGGTGCAGCTGCCGCTGGGCGGCGGGGGCGTGGTGGTACCGGTCGGTGATGGGGTGGTGCCGGTCGGCGACGGGGTCGTGGTGCCACCGCCGTAGTTCGTGCCAGGGCTGTTCAGTGCGTTGAGGACGGAGGTGTAGGCGGCCTTCTTGTTGCCGCTGCCGTCGAACAACAGCGGGGACTCGCTGGAACGCCAGGAGGTGGAGTCGCGGATGCCCCACACGGTGATGCCGCTGCAGCGCGGCACGTTCAGGCAGGCCTGCACGGTGCCCTGGTACTGACTGGTGGAGGCGTTCGTGATGTCCAGCTCGGTGATCTGCACGTCGACGCCGAGCGCCGCGAAGCTGGACAGCGTGGTCTGGTAGTTGCCCGGCAGGGAACTGCCACCGCTGAAGTGGGACTGGAAGCCGACACAGTCGATCGGCACGCCGCGGGACTTGAAGTCACGGACCATGTTGTAGACGCCCTGCGTCTTGGCGTCCGACCAGTTGTCGGTGTTGTAGTCGTTGTAGCAGAGCATGGCGTCCGGGTCGGCCTGCCGGGCGGTCCGGAACGCGTCCTCGATCCAGTCGTTGCCGGTGCGTTGCAGATTCGAGTCACGCCGCCCACTGCTGCCGTCGGCGAACGCCTCGTTCACCACGTCCCAGGCGTAGATCTTCCCTTTGTAGTGCGTCATGACCTGGGTGATGTGGTTCTTCATCGCGTTGCGCAACGCCGTGCCCGACATCCCCTGCATCCAGCCCGGCTGCTGCGAGTGCCACGCCAGGGTGTGCCCGCGGACCCTCATCCCGTTCTGGGTCGCCCAGTTGAAGATCCGGTCACCCGCGGAGAAGTTGAACTGGTTCTGATTCGGCTCCGTCGCATCCGGCTTCATCTCGTTCTCGGCCGTGACCATGTTGAACTCACGCGCCGCGACCGAGGTGTCCGTGCTGTTGCCCACCGCGTTCCCACTCATCGCGGTCCCGAAGTACCGACCGCTCTGCGCCGCCGCCGAGCCCAACGTGCTCGCCGCCGCGTTCGCCGGCATCAACAACGTACCGGCCACCAGACTCGCCCCCAGTGGAGCCGCCACACAGGCGACCAGACGGAGGCGACGCGACCGCTTCGCAGCGCGCCGCGGATTCACGGGATTTGACATCAATGTCTCCTCATGATCGACCGCTGCCCGACCGCACACGACCGAGCCACCCGCCGACCGACCTGTCCAGCCGCCCGGTGCGAGTCCTGCCCGACCAACGGTGTCAGCGACAAACGGTGTGAGCGATAACAATCGCGGTGCCTCGAACTGGCTCCGCACGCGTCAGTGTGCGAAGCCCGGAACGTGACGTCAAGGTTCCGGAAGTTCCAGCCGCGTCGGCGCGGGGAGTCTGGGTGTACGGGACCATGGCGTTCATTGACGTGCGTAAGGGGCCTTCACCTGCCAGTTTCCCTGCTCGCAGCAGCTCTTGCCCACAGGTTGGCTGCGCCTCGCGGCGTTCCGGAACTTCCGGGAGGGAAGCTGTACCGATTCGATCAGGGGCGGCGTGGCGCCGGGTGCTTCGCGCATGTGAGCGTGTCCACGAACCGTCGTGTCAGAAGGTCCGGGCCCGGTCCGGAGCCGACGGCCGGGCCCGCCCTCGCTCGTGGTCCGGGACCTCGGTACGGCCTCGTGAATTGCTCTGAAAGTGGGAGAGACTGCTGCGTCAGCAAGAGCACCACCCAGCGCGGTTCACTTCGACTGCCCGGAGGAGATCGAAGGGCTGGTCCGTTTCATGCCCCCGCCTCTGTGGCGCGGCGAACGGGTACCGCGCCATCGCGCAGAGGTGGGAGGACGTCGTGTGTTGCGGTCCGACACCACAACCTCACTAATCTGCAGGGGCGGTGCCATGTCGGTCAGCCCTGCTGCGGCGGAGAGGGGTTGGGTACGGCGCGGAGGTCTGCGGTCGGGTGGTGACTGTGATCGACATTACGTACCATTGTCACGGGACACGGGACACGGGACTGCAGGGACTTCAATATTGGTTGTCGTCTGCCTGTCTGAAAATCGGGTGATGGGTTCTGTGGTCGCGGGCATCGGAAGGACGGTAGCCGCAACGGTACTGGTCGGGGTCCTCGCCGGGTGTGGTTCCTGGGCGACGTCCTCAGAGCGGGTCGTTGTTGATTCGCCGTTGTCGAAGGAATGCGGTGATGTTCCCGAGGGCGCGGTTCGGGTCACTGTTCCCACAGTCGAAGCGGGACGGTTGGGGGCTGCCCTGGTGGGGGACCGGACCTCGCGGACGGGGGTGGTCCTGGCGTACGGGAAAACCCAGACCCTGTGCGACTGGCTGACCGTGGCCGACCGTTGGGGGCGGTCCGCCCACGCCAGGATCCTGGTTTTCGACAGGCGGGGGACAGGTTCTTCACCTGGCCCGCGGGACATGCTGAAGGAGCCCGGTGACATGGTCCAAGCCGCCGCTGTCCTGCGGGGACAGGGCGTGACGTCGGTGGCTTTGACGGGATCGTCGTTGGGATCTGTGTCCGCCTTGGTCGCGGCCTCTCCCGAGGGCCCGCGCCGTGCCGTGTTTCCCCACGACGACCGGGCGCCTGTTCTGCCGGAAGCCCCCTGCGCGACCATCCTGATCTCACCGATCCTGGACTGGGAGGAAAACACCGGGACAGTTTCGGCCCTGGCAGCCCCCAACCTGCCCAACACCGTGTGGATCGTCCACGAGAAGAACAACAGCTCGATAGTCGCTGACGCCGCGAGGCTACGCACCAGGCTGTCCGGGGCCGGGTCCCCGAAGCGATCCGGCGCGGCCTTGAAGGAGCTATCCGTGGCCACGTCGGATCACAGCCTCGCCCTGGTGGAGAACCACGACGAGGTCCTCCCCTTCCTCACCGAAGCACTCTCCTCCTGCCACCCCTCCTGACCCGCAGGATGCGCCGGCGCTCTTGACCGGGAGAGTCAGCAGGCTTGGAGTACGAAGAAGATGAAGCTGACGAACCTGGACGGGTTCCTCAGCTCCGTCGGAAGCAGTTCCTTGGGCGTGTCCGCAGCGACGGGCGGCTCGCTGATGACCGCGATCCGAAAGCCCGCCGCCATGAACGCGTCCCACATCGCCTGCAACGGCCGGTGCCAGTTCGTGTAGACGACCGTGCGGCTGGCGTGTTCGTAGTCGTAGGAGAACTCGGCGACCTCGAAGTAGTCGGCGGCGCGGTTCATCATCTTGTAGAGGAACGGGTGGTTCACCGACAGGATGAGACGTCCGCCGGGCTTCAGCACCCGGCGGAGCTCGGCGAGCGGCGCGGTCCAGTCCTGCAGGTAGTGCAGGACCAGGGAGGAGACGACGTCGTCGAACGCGGCGTCGTGGTACGGGAGCGGCTCGGCCAGGTCGTGGACGATGAGGTCGGCGTCCTCGCCCAGCCGCGCACGGGCCAGTTCGATCATGGCCGTGCTCAGGTCGAAGCCCGAGACGAGCGCACCCCTGTCGCGCAGGGCCGCGGACAGAGGGCCGGAGCCACAGCCGGCGTCGAGGATACGACGGCCGTCCACGTCACCCGCGAGGTTCAGCATCGCCGGCCGTTCGTAGTAGCCGTTGAGCAGACTGACCTCGTTGAACGTGGAGTACGCCTCAGCGAACTCGTCGTAATCGGTCTTCGGCACCGAGTACTCCTTCTGCGCGCATGGCCCGCACCGTCGGTGTGACTGATCGGAGTTCCGCTGGGTCACCCAGCAATAGGCCCGGCATCGTAACCAGTCACGGGTCGCGATGGGTTGATCAAGCTGGTGCCGGAATGCCTGTGTCAGTGGTCTGTCCTGCGGGCCAGGAGCGCGGCGGGTAGTTCGGCGGCGAGTTGGAACATGGCGGTCGAGCGGGCCTGCCCGCAGTGGATGCCGAGCTGACGTAGGCGCTCGGTCATCATCGAATGTTACGCAACAGGGCATGAACCCCACGCCTTCCGGAAACCCGAATCCCGGAAACCCGAATCCTGCGGGTGGAAACTCCTGAGGCAAGAATTCCGGACAGGGGAAGAGCTGGAGTTCCTTGCGTATCTTCCGAAAGAGATAAGGCAGCTCAGGGAGATGCTCGGGCCGGATGTGAGCGATGGGCGCAGCCGGCCTGTCTGTTGGCCGGTGGAATGCGCGCGAGACCCCGTGAACAGCGTGCCGACCCCCGGCGGAGCGCGCCGCGCTTCGGCGTGGTCCGCCGGGGTGGTCAGGTGCTGTTGCGGTGGACGAGTTCGGTGGGGATGACGATGTTGACGGCGGGTTTGCCGTCCAGGAGGGTGAAGAGGACGCGGACCATGTGTTGGCCGACGAGGTCGAGGGGCTGGCGGATGGTGGTCAGGGTGGGGTCGGTGGTCACGGCGATGGGGGAGTCGTCGAAGCCTCCGACGGCGACGTCTTCGGGGACGTCGCGTCCGGATTGGCGCAGGACGCTGAGGGCGCCGGTGGCGAGGAGGTCCGAGGCCACGAACACGGCGTCGAGGTCGGGACTGGTTTCGAGCAGGTGGGCCATGGCGACGGCGCCGGCGGCGTGGCTCCAGTCCGTGGCCGAGGCGATCATCCGTTCGGGGATGTGGGGGCCGAGGACGTCGCGGTAGCCGGCGAGGCGTTCGCTACCGCCGGGTGTGTCGAGGGGACCGGTGATGGTCGCGATGCGGGTGCGGCCCTGGGCGCGCAGGTGTTCGACCATCTGGTGGGCGCCGCCGCGGTCGTCGGCCGCGACGTAGCGGATGGATCTGTCGACGTCGAGGGGCCGGCCGCAGGACACGACCGGCACGCGGGCCTGGGACAACCGGTGCGTGACCGGGTCGCCCTGGTGGGTGGAGACCAGCAGTGCGCCGTCGACGTGCCCGGCGGTGACGAAGCGCAGGACACGGTCGCGGTTCTCGTCCCCGGCCGCGAGCATGAGGACGAGGTGCGCGTCGCGCGTGGCCAGTTCCTGGGTGCACGAACGCAGCAGGGCACTGAAGTTCGGGTCTTCGAACAAGCGGTCCTGAGGTTCGGACACGATGAAGGCCACGGCGTTGGTCCTGCGTGTGACCAGGGAACGAGCACTCTGGTTGGTGACGTAGCCGGTCTCGCTCATGGCGCTGAGCACGGCCTCGCGGGACGCTGCGCTGACGTAGGGGGCGCCGTTGAGCACGCGTGAGACCGTGCCGCGGGACACACCGGCGCGCTGCGCGACGTCGTCGATGGTCGGGCCTCGGCGCATCGCCCGGCGCGCCGCCCCCCGGGACTTGGGGTGCGGCACCGGCGCGGCGGGTGCTGCCGGTACGACCGGGGTGTCCCCCGAGGGGCCGGTGCCTGCGGACCGGGTCGGATCAGGCACCGGAACCTCCTGGGACGTGCGGGTGTTCGAATCAGGGAGCGTGCAAGGTCACCGGGCGCCAGGCACCGGGCATCGGACGCCCGGTGCTGGACGCCGGTCCGATCAGGACTTGACGGCGCCGGAGACGAGGTCGATGCTCCAGAACCGTTGCAGGAACAGGAACAATGCGACCAACGGCAGCACGGCGAGCAACGCTCCGGCGATCACCAGAGAGTACAACGCCGGCTGGTTCGCACCCTGGTTGAGCATGGTGAACAGGCCGACCGTTCGGGGAGGCGTCGCGGAGCCCCGCACGCCGGAACTGGTGAAACATATCTGTGAGCGGTCACAGATTCCGGGTCAGGGGAGGTGTCTGTCAAGACCTTCACGGACGGAACTTGTGTCCGGCATCACGGTAAATAACAGGACAAGACAGCGCATCAGTACCGGATTTCTGTCCCCAGTCTTCCCAGAAAACTCTGCACGACCTACTGTGAGCGGTCACAGAAACTTGATGACAACACGAAGGAGGGCACTGGTGCCCCACGGCGTCGAAGCCAGGACCCGGCCGGAGGATGAAACGTCCCCCCTCCTGTTCCCCCCGTCCGGTGCGACCGGACTCCTTCCGGCCGACGGACGCCGGGCGTCGCAGGCGTGGCCGCCCCGCCTACGACGCCCGGCGTTCGGTGGGGACTACAACCCCGAGCAGTGGCCCCCGGAGACCCGGCGGGAGGACATCGAGCTCATGCGCAGCGCCGGCGTGAACGCCGTCACCGTCGGCGTCTTCGCGTGGGCGACCCTGGAACCCGAACCCGGCCGCTACGAGTTCTGCTGGCTGGACGACGTGTTCGAGCGCCTGTACCGCGCCGACATCGTGGTGGTCCTGGCGACCCCCTCGGCCTCCCCACCGGCCTGGTTCTCGAAGGCCCACCCGTCCTCGCTGCCGGTCACGCGCGAAGGGGTCCGGCTGGGTCTCGGGTCCAGGGAGTCGTTCTGCCCCAGCTCCCCGGAGTACCGCCGGGCCGCCCAGGAGATCGCCGGGCAACTGGCCCGCCGCTACGGCGCGCACCCGGCCCTGGCCCTGTGGCACGTGGGCAACGAGTTCGGGGCGCACGTCGGCGGTTGCTACTGCTCGGTCAGTCAGGACGCCTTCCGCGCGTGGCTCCGCGCCCGCTACGGCGACCTCGAAGCCCTCAACGAGGCCTGGGGCACGGCCTTCTGGGGCCAGCGGTACGGCGACTGGGACGAAATCACCGTCCCCCGGGCAGCCCCCATGCCCGTCAACCCCACGCAACAACTGGACTTCCGGCGTTTCAGCAACGACGAGTTCCTCGCGTGCTACTGCGGCGAGCGCGACGTCCTGCGCGCCATCACCCCGGACATACCGGTGACGACGAACTTCATGTCCTCCGACTGTCCGAACCTGGACTACTGGACCTGGGCACCCGAGGTCGATCTCGTCTCGAACGACCACTACCTGACCGCGGAGTCACCCGAGAACCACATCGACCTGGCCCTGTCCGCCGACCTCACCCGTTCCCTCGCGCGGGGACGGGCGTGGATGCTCATGGAGCACAGCACGTCGGCCGTGAACTGGCAGCCCCGCAACCTCGCCAAGGCCCCCGGCGAGATGCTGCGCAACAGCCTCGCGCACGTGGCCCGCGGCTCCGACTCGGTGATGTTCTTCCAGTGGCGGGCCTCCCGCCGGGGCGCGGAGAAGTTCCACTCGGCCATGCTGCCGCACGCCGGCACCGACTCCCGGGTGTGGCGCGAACTGGTGGAAATGCGCCAGGCCCTGACGAGCCTGGCCGAGGCCGGCGGCAGCACGGTCGCCACGGACGTCGGGATCGTCTGGGACTGGCCCTCCTGGTGGGCGTTGGAACTGGAGTGCCGGCCCAGCATCGACGTCACCTTCCGCGAAGCGGTCGCCACCGTCCACCGGGCCCTGTGGCAGCGCAACCTGACCGTCGAGTTCGTCCGCGCCGGGGACTGCCCCACCCACCTGCCCGTCCTGCTCGTCCCCAGCCTCTACCTGTGTTCGAAGGCCACGGCCGACGCCCTGCGGCAGTACGTCGAACAGGGCGGACACCTGCTCGTGTGGTTCTTCTCCGGCATCGTCGACGAGACCGACGCCGTCCACCCCGGGGCCTACCCGGGAGCCCTGCGTGACCTGCTCGGCGTGCGGGTCGAGGAGTTCCACCCCCTGCACCGGGACGAACAGGTCCGGTTGAGCTGCGCACACCGGGCCGGCACCTGGTCAGAGCCCGTCGGGCTGCGCGGGGCCGAGACCGTCTGGCACTTCGAGAACGGACCCGACGCCGAAGGACCCTCGCTCACCCGGCACCTTGTCGGCCAGGGCACAGCCTGGTACCTCGCGACCTCCCCCGACGCGCAGGGCCTGGACGCGGTCCTCGCCCACGTGCTCGGCGAAGCCGGCGTGCCCTGGCAGGAGAACCCCGACGACCTCGACGTCGTGCGACGCCGCGCCGGGAACACCGAGTACGTCTTCCTCCTCAACCACTCCGAGAACGGGGTCACGACCCAGCAGGACGGCCTCGACCTGCTCACCGGCCGCACGCACGAAGGAACGGTCGAGGTCCCACCCGGCGGCGCCGTCGTGCTCCGACGCACGACCCCCCACTGATCGGCGCAGGTGCGCCGACCGGCGCACAACCGTGATCACCATCAAAGGAGATGATCGTGAGAATCGGAGCCAGGCCCCGCCTGCGGGGCACCACGGCGGCCCTCCTCATCGTGGGAGGGCTCGTCGGGACTGCGTCCGCCCCTGCCCAGGCCGAACCCCTGTCCCTGCGAGGCGCCGACGTCTCGACCCTGCAACGCAGCCTCGAACTCGGCGCCCGGTACTACGACGCCCAGGGGAACCAGAGGAACCCCCTGGACATCCTCAAGGACTCCGGCGTCAACTACGTCCGCCTGCGGGTGTGGAACAACCCGGCCTCCGGGTACAACAACGCCGAGAAAGTCCTCGCCTACGCCCGCGAAGTCACCTCCCGCGGCCTGCGGCTGCTCATCGACTTCCACTACTCCGACACCTGGGCCGACCCCGGCAAACAGACCAAACCCGCGGCCTGGGCCGGGCACGGCATCGCCCAGCTGCGCACCGACGTCTACGACTACACCTACAGCGTGTGCTCCCGACTCAAAGCACAAGGCACCACACCCGACAGCGTCCAGATCGGCAACGAGATCAACACCGGAATGCTGTGGGACGACGGCAAAGTCGTCAACAACAATTTCACCAACCTCGCCTCGCTCCTGACCGCCGGCTACAACGCCACCAAAGCCTGCAACAGCGGAACCCAAGTCATCATCCACACGGCCAACGCCGACAGCGACGCCCACGCGCGCTGGTTCTACGACGGAATCAGAGCCAAGGGCGTCCAGTGGGACATCACCGGACTGTCGTACTACTGCATGTGGCACGGCACCCTGGCCACCATGACCAGCGTGGTCGCGGACCTGCGCTCGCGCTACAACAAGCCCGTGGTCATCGTCGAGACCGCGTACCTGTTCACCCAGAAGGACGCGGACAACGAGAAGAACGCCATCAACTCCCTGTGCAGCGGCTTCGACGCCTCCTGGGACGGGCAGGCGCGCAACTTCGCAGCCGTGCAGGCGGCTGCCCGCCAAGGCGGCGCCGGCGGCGTCTTCTACTGGGAACCCACCTGGTACGCCATCAAGGGCAACGGCTGGGACCCGGCGAACATCAACGGCACCGGGGACGGCTGGGACAACATGGCCATCTTCGACTGGACCGGCCACGTCAACCCCGGGGTGAGGTGGACGGAGTAACCTCACCACCCTTCAGCGTGGTTCACCGTGATGGGGCCTGGCCGGGGCCCACCCGGGTCACGGCGCATGGCGATGGTGCGCGGGGGCAGTCCCGGCTACTGCTTCGGTGGTCGGTGGAAGGCGGGCGATGCCAGGCCCACGGCGACGGCGGCAGCGCCCGCCACCAGCCAGATCCGGTAGGGGTCGAGCGGCCAATCGGCCCGATCGATGCCGGCCGGCACGAGCAGGCCCCCGATGAACAGACCGACCTGCAGCGACGTCGAGGCCACGACGTCGAGCAACGTCAGGGCCCGGACCGATGTGGCCTCGTCGACGTCCTGGTGGGCCCGTTCGAGCAGGGCCATGAGGATCGTGAGGGCCGCCCCCGACGCCACGGCCAGGGCCACGACGGTGACCACCTGCTCGGCGGTCCCGTCGACCGGCACACGCACGACGGCGAGGGCGACGGTGGCCGCCAGCAGCACCAGGCCGGCCTGCCAGGCGTAGCGGCCGAGGCTCGTGCGGCCGGATCGCCAGCAGGCGGCGGCGAGGAGCGATCCACCCAGTTGCACCGCCCCCAGCACCCCGAGGTTGGCGTCCGGCCACAGGACCTTGTTGGCGTAGACGAGGAAGAGCGGCCAGGGGGCGGCCAGCCCGGCGAGGCCGAGGACCAGGTAGATCCGCCGCATGATGGGCGAGAGCTCGGGCCGGCTCTCGAGGAACGGTGCGTCGAGGCCGCGCTTCACCGGCCGCTCCGGGGCAGGGAGGCCGCGGGCGGCGACGGCCAGCAACAGGGCGACGGCGCCCAAGACGGCGAACATCGCCGTCCGCAGCACGGGGTCGGCCGAGCCGAACAGCACGACCGTACCGGCCACGATCAGGCCGCCGGCGGCCCGGCCCCGGGAATTCACCCGCTGGCGTTCCTGGCTGGTGAGGTCGAAGTTCAGGAGCGGCTGCCACGAGGGTACGAAGAGCACCGACAAGTTGATCTCCGCCGTGACCGTGACGCCGAGGGCGATGAGGGCGAACCCCCCGCCGACCACGTCCAGGCCCACGAGCAACGCCAGGACAGTGCATTCGAGGGCGGCGATGAGGAAGAAGAGCTGGAGGTTGCGACCGGCCCGCCACAACGGCAGACGAGCGGCGAGAATCTGCCCGGGCACGGAGAGCACGCCCAGGGCGAAAGCCAGACCGATGGTCCGGGGATCGAGACCGAGGTCCTCGACGGCGGTGATCTGGAAGATGGCGCCGCCGTCGAGACCGAGCGCGGAGCCGAGGGTCGGCATCGTCAGGGCGACGGCGAAGAACCGCCGGAGCCGCCCGTGGTGGGGGATGTCGTCGGTTCCTTCGGACGAGCTCTCGAACGCGGTGGGGTCACTGCCGGCGCACCTCGCTGACATGACGACGAATCCTCCGGGTGACTTGGACTGGAACAGCACGTACCCGCTGTTCGTGAGGAAGGTTGCAACGGCGCATCGTTTCATGGTCACGGTGGGGCTGCGCAGATCTCGAGTCACCTGAAGTGAGTCCACGGTCTACCAGGGGTGACCCGGGTCGACTTATTCTGATGATCTGAATTGTGTCGATTCGTGCTGGCTAGGGGAAAACATGGCTGCCAAGAAGGGGCTGCTGGCCCAGCTCTACGCGGAGCGGAAGAGGGCCCAACGGCGACAGGAATCCGAGCTTCGCCGTTTCGAGAAGGAGGTGGACCGTCAGCGGCGCAAAGCGGAGCAGGCCGAGGCAGCACGGATCCGTCGGGATCAGGCGAAGGAACGCGAACGTCTCCAGCGTGAGGAACGGCTGGCTCGGGAGAAGGCCCAGCGGGCTGCGCGCGCAGAGCGTGAAGCGCTTCGGAGGAAGGAACAGCGGGCCCGGCAGGCGGAGAAGGACAGGGCCCGCCGCGAAGAGGTGAGGGAACGCGAGCGGCTTCGCCGTGAGCAGGCGGCCGAGCGGGAGCGGGCTCGTAAGGCCGAGCAGAAGGCACGAGCCGCGGAACAGCGGCGCGAGAAAGAAGCACGGCGCGCAGCGGCGCTGGCCGAGGTCACGGCCCGCGACGTCGAGGCCGACGAGAAGACCGCCGAGCTGGACCGGGCCGTCACAGCGATCGACTCCCTTGTGCGGGGCCGGGACGTGCTGTTCCTTCAGCGGCGGCCTCATGCTGCGAACGCTTTCCAGGAGTCCGGCTCCGAGGGCCTGGTCACGGCAGCCGTAGGGGTTCTCGCAGCCTCCACCTGCCCCGCCGGTCCTGGCGAGACGGACGTGCAGTACGACGTCGACAGCAGCGAACTGATGGTCAAGTTCGACCTGCCCCGGCAGGATGTCGTCCCCACGCTGATGGCGTACAAGCACATGCGCACCAAGAAGGAGATCCGGCCGGTGGAACGTCCCCGGCGGGAGGTGGTGGCCCTGTACGAGAATCTCGTAGCGCAGGTCGCACTGCGGATCCTGGCGGAGCTGTTCCTGGCGCTTCCACCGGAGTTGGTGCACAGCATTGTCTTCAACGGCCATGTGTCCGCCACGGACGAGGCGACCGGCCACCCGACCCAACCGGTGATCCTCAGCCTGATCGCGAGCCGGGACAAGTTCGAGGACCTCAACCTGGATGAAGTACAGCCACGCAAGTGCCTGCACCATCTGAACGCGATCGTCTCACCCCACCCGTTCGACCTCGAACCGGTCCGGCCCGTCTGGACCTTCGATCCCACGAGGTACAAATTCGTCGGGGACAGGGACGCCGTGGTCGGATTGGATCATCGCCTCGATCTTCTGGCGCTGTCTCCGACCGAGTTCGAGCACCTGATGCGCCGCCTCTACGAGGCGACCGGTTTGAAGTCGTGGGCCACGCAGGCCTCCCGCGATGAGGGGATCGACGCCATAGCGGTCAACGAGGACCCGGTCCTGTTCGGCAAGTGCGTCATACAAGCGAAGCGTTACAGCAGGATAGTCAACGCGGAATCCGTCTACGCGCTCGCCGGAGTCATGGAAGCGCACAAGGCCTCCACCGGGATCCTCGCCGCAACGTCGTACTTCGGGCAGGGCAGCCGCGAGTTCGCCACCAACCACGGCCGAATGATCCTGCATGACGGACGCGCGTTGAAGGCCCTTCTCAAGGAGTACCTCGACCTGGATGTCCTCATCAGCTTGGAGAAGCTGCCGAGGGACTGGGAACCCTCCGTGATCGAGTGACAGAAGGGGCAGATCTCTCCGGGCGCGGCCGGGAACGTTTCATCACGCCCGAGGAGCTTTTCGCCCGGCTCTTCTCGTCGCGGGCTTGGTCGCACGCAGGGCAGTGAGGGTCCCCTGGATCAACTGCGACAGCCACACCGGATCCTGGCGCGCGCTCTCGGGCACGACCACGGCAGGGCGGGCACCCTCATAGGGGGGAAGGCGATCCAGATCCGGCGCGAACCCGGTCGAGAACGAGGTCTCCTTGATGAACAGGGTTGCTTCCTGGATCTGCCCGACGAGGACGTCCTCGACGTAGACCAGCCATCCCCCGATCATGAATCTCATCCGGGCGTCGGCAACCGCGCTGACGTCGTCCAGGACCCGTTGCGCGACCTCGCGGTTCACCGCCGGCCGTCCCCGGGGCTGTGGCCGGATCCGAACAGGTCGCGGATATCCATACGTGACATCGTGCCACTGTGGCACGGTCGAGATCCGGCAACCACGCGTGGCAACCAAGAGTCGGCGTCCTCGTCGGGAACTGCGAGTTGTGTACGGAATCGGTCCGCCGGGACGGCTACCGCGCTCACCTGGCCACCGAACCCGAGACCGGTCTGATCACCGACGCTGAGATGACCATGGCCAACCTCGACCGCTTCCACTCCACCACCAGCCAGACCGCCGGGACCGCCGGGCCGAGCGTAAACAAGCGGGTTGAAGGTCTACAGGGACTCGGCCTACGACAGCGGCGAGGCTCGGGAGACCTACAGGCAGGCCGGTCCTGACACGGTGATCAAACCCAAGCCGGTCCAGCCGGCCGTGCCCGGCGGGCCCACCGTGGACGACCTCACCATGGGGGCGGGTCTGCGGGTCGGTGGTGAAGATCACCCGGTCGGTAGCGACCGCGACAAGACCGAGCCCGACCCGGGCACATGGTTATTCAGTGATGTCCTAAAATCTGCGGGTGAATGGCGGGTGGGGT
>JAUPKJ010000338.1 GCA_030837505.1 Actinomycetota bacterium | reverse complement strand
GCACCATGACCATCACCGTGCGGTGGAAACCCGTCGGGCCCGTCCTGGTCAAGGACTCCCTCGAAGGCGCCGTCGTGGACACCCTGCCCCTCACGGCCCGCGACACCCGAGGACGGGTCCGCCTGCTCCTGCCCGGATCGTCGATCAAAGGGGTCCTGCGTTCGCACGCCGAGCGGATCGTACGGACTCTGCTGGACCGGGACGCACCGGCGTCGCTGCGCACCGCTCTGGAGTCCGAGCGGCTCCCCGGAGTCGTCGGCCTGTTCGGAGCCGGCCCCCAGGCCGAGCAGGCCCCCGGGAACGGGCCGTCGGCACAACAACGCCCGGACGCCGGGGCGGAGAAGGAACGCGCCGCCGCCTCAGGGTGGCGTGCGGCCCTGGAGATCGAGGACTGCCACAGCATCGGACACGTGTCCGCCCAGGACTGGGACAAGATCCTGACCGCCTGCACCGAGAGACCCGCCCCCGCTGCTGTCGATCCCCCGCCCCGTTCCACACCGGTGTCCCCCGCAGCTGTCGTCCCTTCGCCTGCGACGGTTCTCCCCACAGGCGCTCCCACGCCCCTGGTGATGGCTGCCCTCGTTTCCCAGAAGTCGGCAGCAGCTCAGGGCGAGAAGTCGTCCGAGGGCGCCTCGGAGCGGGAAGTACGGCAGGAGTTCTCGGATCAACGGGAGAAGGCCCGCAAGAAGCTGCTGGACCTGCTTCGTAATCTTGACCCCGACCAAGGGCCCGCGGCGGACGGCCCGGGGGAACACCGAACAGGTGTCGAACGAGACGACGGGACGGGGCTCGGGCTGTCGGTGTCCGATCACGTGTCGATCGACCGGTGGACGGGAGGGGCTGCGCCGGGGCGTCTGTTCTCGGTGCTGGAACCGACCCTCGCCACGGCCTGGCACCCGATCCGCCTGCGCGTGGACCCCTCGCGGGCCGGTGGCCCCGCCGACGCCACCAGCGCTGATGGCACTGGTGGGTCCGATGGCGCTGGTGACACCGGTGGGTCCGATGGGTCCGGCATGGACGACGAGGTGGCCGTGGCCCTGCTCCTGCTGGTCCTGCGGGACTTGGCCGACGGCTGGCTGTCCGTGGGGTTCGGCAGGACCCGCGGGCACGGGCACATGGAGGTCACGGAGGTCGAGTTCTCGGGAGACCCGGACCGGGCCCCGTGGAACGCCCTGGTCGGCCGGACCCTGCGGGAGATCCTCGCCGATCCGCCGCCCGAGATCCTCGCGGCCCTGGACCGGTGGGCCGCGACCGTGCGAGCGCAACCCGTCCGAGGAACGAACCCCCAGGAACAGGAGACACGGCCGTGACGGAGACCACGAACATCGGAGGGGCCGGGGCCCGGAAGACCGCTCTTCGAGCGGTCCGCTCCCCTCGGGAGGTCAGCCCCCTCGAAGCCCTGCGATGGTGGACGACCGACGCCGGCACCGGCATCGACGGGCACGAGAGCGTGTCGAACGGTCCCGGTTCGAAGACCGCAGGCTCGCAGGCCATCGGATTCGTCCTGTGTCCCGAGGCAGCGTTCTGGTGGCGTTGGCAGGACGGCTGTCCCCGCGACCGCCGGGGAAACGCCTTGGAAGGTCCCTGGGACCTGATGGCAGCGTTCGAACTGGTCGCGTTCGACGGGGTCCGGGAACTGCGCTGGCTGCACTCGCAGGAGGGCAGGGGCCGGGCCGTGGTCCTGGCCGAGGACCCGCAGGCCCTGCCCGTCGGGGACCAGGTCGTGTTCGACACCGCTCCCCGACGGGTGGGCGATCCGTACCGCCGGATCCTCGCCGGGTCCCTGAGCGACGTCGGCCGGGGGTGGGCGCGCCTGCGCGCGGCCCGCTACCACGACGCCGACCTCCCCGTGTCCCTGCCGAACGCGCACGCCGGGGACCGCCCGGTCGCGGTGCTGACCGGCGTGGAGTACGCCGTGGAGGACGAGCACGGCAACCTCACGGTCGTGGACTCCCGTCTGACGGGCCTGGAGATCCTGAGCCGTGACGAGGTGAAGTTCGACGCCCGGAACTCCCCCGAGGAGCAGGCATGAGCACGGACCGACCGGCGAAATCCCTGTACCCGCCCCGGAGGGCGACGGCCGTCAAGAAGGGAGATGTCCTGCAGGCGGAGGCCTCCCACGCCCTGAACCCGGACAAGAAGATCAAGCTTCAGACGTACAGGCGACCGGTGTGGGACCCGTACCTGAACCGATGGGTCCCGGAGTGGGACCCGTACCTGCTCCGATGGTTCGGTACAGCAACCGAGGACGAGACGGTCGAGGTCGTCGTGCATCTGGACAACGATGCCCGGCCCTTTCTGCTGGAAATGCGCAATCATCCGGAGGAAGACCTCGATGACTTGCAGGAACAGGAGACTCGCTCCACAGCGGTGAACGAGAACGGGGGATTCGTGAACCCGTACACGTTCGTGCCGACCCCGCCTCGCGGCGACCTGGCAGCCTCCGGCGGCACGCCCGAGGGCGCCGGCTCTGCCGGTTCCGCCTCGGACGACACCGACGGTCCCGACGCGCAAGGACAGCATTTCCCGGGCGCCGGTGCGTTCGACGGGACGGACCCTGTCCCCGGCCCTGCCACCGGGCTGGCCGACAGCGGCCGAACGGGTCCGCCGAGCCACGCCCTGCACGGACCAGAACAGTGGTCCGGGCGACTGACCCTGCGACTGACCGCAAGGACTCCCCTCCTGATGCCCGACCAGCAGCGAGCGCAGAAGGATCCCCAGTGCCCGGACCGGAGTGTCGTCGCGACACGCACGGACCCCCGTACGGGCAGACCTCTCCTGCCGGGGACGTCCGTCAAAGGCACCCTGCGCTCGGCGTTCGAAACGGTCACGGCGAGCAGGTTCGGGGTGTTCGGTGGGCACGACCTGCCCCTGGCGTATCGCACCCCGGCCCGGACCGGGTCAGAGCTCGTCCCCGCCGTCGTCGTCTCGCGGGAAGGCCGCGACTATTTCCAACTCTGCCGAGGGGACGAAGACTGGCACCCTGGGCATCCGGAGGCGACCGAGCCCGAGGTGCAGTTCGCCGCCTGGGTTCCCGCCTACGCCGAGGGCGGCGATCCCCCGCGGGTCGTCCTCGCCGGGGGTCTACGGAAAGCGCCTTCGAAGCGTTGGTCCCTGAAGGAGCTGCACGCCACGGTGGTCCACGCCCGGGTCCGCCTGTACCGCCTGTCCGCGAGCGACCAGCCCGGATCAGGTATGTGCCGGGTATGGGTCGTGACCCACCTCGCGGACACCCCCGACTCCCTGGCGGAGCCCCGGTCGGAGTACGAGGATCCCAAGGAACTGGGCAAGTCCCTCTACCTCGTTCCGGACACCGAGCCGAGGATCGTCCGGGGCGTGCTGTCCGCCAGCGGGCGGAGCATCGGACGCAAGGAGTACGAACGGCTGTTCGTGACGACGCCCGAGGACGTTCTCGTCCCGGTGACCGGGGAACACCGCAGGTTCTGGGTCTCGGTCATCGAGGCCTACGACGAAGCCTCCCGCTATCACGATCCCGTCAAGCCGCTCGAACGGTCCTGGCACGTCGGCCAGGCCGATGCGATCAAGGGGCTCCCGAGCGATGCGACAGAGGGCTTCGGGAAGATTCTGCCCGTGTACGTCGGCGGTCCGAACGGCCGTCGGCTCGGGTCCGGCGTCGTCCCCGGTTCGCCGGAAGCGAAGGGGGGCACTGCGCCGACGATCCTGGAGGCCGGGGAGGTGACTCAGGTCCATCCCGTGATGATCGGGAGGCTGCCCTTCGAAGCGTCCCCGGCCGATCTGCT
>JAUPKJ010000337.1 GCA_030837505.1 Actinomycetota bacterium | reverse complement strand
CCGCGAACTCCTCGCCCCTCTCGTCCCCTGAGTCCCCAGGAATCCAGAGAGCTGCCCCAGCCTGCCGTACCTCGACGTGAAGCGGGAAATGGCGGTCATACGGTCCCGTATGACCGCCATTTCCCACTTCACGTGGCCGGGGAGGGGAGGGGGGAGGGGGAGGCAGTCGAACCAGGCGGCGTGGGCCGGGTCGTCGGCCGTGGGCTCCAGGTGGGGCAGGGCAGCCAGGACGAGGTCCGCGACGGCGCCGGGTGGGGTCCCGAGGGTGACCTCCCCTCCGGCGAAGTCGGTCAGGTCGGCTGTCGTGTACTGGATCCCGGTGGCCTTGTGGGGTGCTCCGGGCGGACCGTTGGGGCAGGTCCTGGTTGGGGGGGCCGACAGGACGGCGCGCCAGTACATGCCCGAGGCGCTCATGCCCGGGGTGACACGGACGCGGTGGTAGCCCCGCCGGTGCAGGACCTGAACACCCCGCAGGATCCCCTTGCCCGTCCACCAGGACAGTTGGAGGCGGATCCCCCGGAGGACCTCGGGGTCCAGGGCGACGAGCCGCACGTCCTCGACCCCCGTGTCGGTGTCCGCGACGGCCTTGACAGCAGCGGCCGCGGCCTCGTGGACGGGCCGGCCGTGGGCCCCCGCGCCGATCAGCGGGAACGCGACGCTGCGAGCGCCGAGCCCGTCGGCGAGCTCCAGCGAACGCCGGTAGCAGGATTCCAGCAGCGACCGGTCGCGTTGCCCGGAGCGGTGGTCGGGGCCGACGGCGTGGATCAGCCACCGGGTCGGTAGGTCCCCGGCCACGGTCCAGCCGGCGTCGCCGACGGTCAGGCCGTCGGGAAACTTGGCGATGCAGTCGCGCAGCACGGTCGGGCCTCCGGCGCGGTGAAGGGCGCCGTCCACGCCGTCGCCCCCGCGCAGACGGGGGCTCGCGGCGTTGACGATGACGTCGACGTTCTGCGTCGTGATGTTCCCGAGCACTGCGGTGAGGACGGTCATGGGCACAGTGAACCGCACGATCGGAGGACTGCCGGGAATCCGCAGACGGCCGAATCGTTTTCTACCCGGTGTCGTAGCCCGCCGGCCCCTACAGCCGCGGGGGAACCTCGCCCATCGCGTCGCCCACGCCAGCGACCGCATCAGTGGCAGCCCCAGAGGATGCCTCGCTCAAACCAGTGGCTACCTCACCAGCACCGGCGGCTGTCTCGCTGAGACCACCGACCGCATCAGTGGCAGCCTCGCCCGCCCCCGCGAGGGTCTCGCCGGCTCCGGTTGCTGCCTCGGCAATCGATCCGAGATCGGCCGGAACCTCTGGGATCTCGATACCCAGGGCATCCTTCACGGTATTCACCAAGTTGCTGATTACTTCCCACATCGGGTACCTCCATGGCAGAAGTAGTTGTCAAGCCCAATCCCTGGGCATGGACCGCGCAGAACCATCAACCGCGGGTCTTTCCACCCCGACGGGCCAGCCGTGCGCGCAACTGTGCGACGCGGCGACGGTTCGCCGGGTCGGCAGCCTGCCGCTGGATCTGGTGGAGCAGTCGTTGTCCTCGTGCACTGCGTAAGAAAGCCTGGATCCTCCACCGCATCGATGTCATGGTGATCACCTCTCGGGTCTGTTCGAGGATGCCTGTAGGTCATATCGGGAGATGCAGGTGGCTCAAATCACCGGTCAGGGCCAGTGCTGTCGTGATGAGCCCCTGAGCACGTACGGTCAGGTTGGTCAGCAGATGGTGGGCTTGCGGAGCTGTCTCGTCGACCATCGCGCGCAGCGTCCGCAGATCGTGCTCCAGTGCATCAAGCAGCTGGGCGAGTTCGCTCGTCCCATCTTCCCCCTCCGGCTCTGTCTCCTGGACAGACTGCTCATTTCGCACCGATGGGTCGGCCAAGGCGCTGCAGATGTCCCGCAGACGCATCCCGTGGGCCTCCAGACGGCGAATGGCCGCGATCCGCTGCACGTCACTCGCGTGGTAGAGACGGAAGTTCCCCACGGTGCGCTCACCGGGGGTCAACAAGCCCAGGCCGGTGTAGAAATCCACCGTTCGGGCACTCACCCCAGCACGGGCAGCGAGTTCTCCGATCCTCAGCAAGTGCTCGCCCACACCCTGTCCTCCTTCCTGAACTCCTGATGACGACGGATCATCCAAGCCTGCCTCAACCATACAGTTCAACGTCATGGTGGCGAGTTGGTTCCCGCCCGAGCCCATGACGTGCATCACCTGCCGACCGGCTCCAAGACCACGTTCCCTTGTCCTTCTCGCAGGAGTTGCTGGGTGTCAGATCGTCTGGATGACGGCGTCGGCGACGGCCTGTGGTTGGTCGAGCATGACCAGGTGCGCGGCCTCGTCCAGGACGACGAACCGTGTGGTGCTCGTCAGTGCCGCCAGTCGGCGCTGGGCCCGTACCCAGGTCGTGTCCCTTCTGGTCCAGGGGCGGCCGTGTCTCGCAGCGACCAGGACGGTCACCGGTCTGTCGGGGAAGGGGTGCGTCGTGGCAAGGTCGTGCAACTCGGTGGCGGCACGGGCGGACGCCGTCCCTTCACCGAGGAGTGACGCGACGGATCGGCGGTCACGGTAGAGACGATCGGCGTCGTCGGCGGGCAACCGGTCACGTCCGTGCAGGGTCTGTCCCCAGACACCCGCTCGCCGCACGAGACGGCCGAACACGACGGCGCCCCCGGTCTCGACCAGCAACCACCGTACGATTCCCCAGCCGAACTCACGGGCGGCGCGGCGGGCCCGTGGCCAGGGGCGCCGGGCCGGTCGGGCGGAGAGGGTCGAGTCCACGAGCACGAGCCCGGCTGTCACCTCGGGGTACAGGCGTGCGAAACCTTGTGCGTACAGTCCGCCGAGGGAGTGCCCGACCAGCAGCCACGGCTCCGGCAGTCCCAGGGCGCGGGCCGTGTCGTGGACAAGGGCCGCGGTCGTGCGAACCGGTGTGCCCTGTTCGCGTGGTCGGCCGGTGGGACGGATCCCCTCGCACCAGATGACCTGGGTGCGGGGCGCGAGATGGTCCAGGACGGCTTCCCAGTCCGCGGCCGGTGAAGCGAGCCCCCCGAGGAGGATCACCGGGCACCGGTCCGTCGCGGAACCTGCCGTGAGCACACGGACCGTCCGGCCGTGCAAGGCGACACTGCACCGGTAGCGCCACTTCACGGCTCCAGCCTGTCAGGTGGGCAGGGGTCTGCGCCGACCGTCGAACAGCGGTTCCCGGGCCCGTGTCGGCCGTCGAGCAGCAAGGCCAGCGCGAGCGCCGAGATCCACACCGTCAGGAGCACCAATTGCACCCGCTGGAACACGCCGAGATACCCGCTCAGGGCCGTGGCCTGCCCGACCTGATCGTCCTGGAGGTCCAGTACGGTCATCACCAGGCACAGACCTGCGACGATCGGCAGCGTCGCCAGTCCGAGCAGCCCGACGGGTCGCCAGCCGTGAACATGCCGCAGTGGCCGGCTCAACACCCCGAGCCCCACGAGGGAGGCCGTGGCCGCGATCACGCTGACCACGGTGTGGGCCTGATGGCCCAGGCTGAGCCGACCGGCGAGTTCGGCCTCGTGGCACGCGGCGTCCGCGGTGACCGCGCAGTCCAACGGCAGCATCCCGACCCCGACGGTGGCCAACCCGAACACGGCGACCGAACCACACCCGACGGCCGCCCACCGGTTCGGACCCAGCCGCCACCACAGCCCGAGGGCGAGTATTGAGATCAACGCGCCGGAGACGATGTCGGTGGCCCGGAACACCGAACTCCCGGGCTGGTCGCGGGCAGAGAGTTCACTGACGTACGAGGTCTGTGCGTCCAGTCCGCCGGAGCCCCACCGGAACAGGAACGCGGCATACAGCAGTGCCGCGACGAGCCCGAGCACACCGCAGACCCGGATGGCGGCATCGCTGCCAGAGACCTGCGGACGACGGGGTGGTGTCACTGCGCTCGCTCCTCACCTGTGCCGTCCCGGAGCTGTCCTTCCGGAGAACACGGTAAGGCTCCTCGACCGGAGAACATGGTAAGGCTCCTCGACCGGAGAACATGGTAAGGCTCCTCGACCGGAAAACACGGTAAGGGCGCCCGCCCCTACTCGGACTCCTGCACCGTCCGGGACTCCTTTGCCGTCAGGGGTTCGGGGGCCGTCCGGGGGTCGGGCGAGTCCGGCACCGGCGTCCCGGGGTGCAGGGCCGGTCGGCGGGCCGCGCGGGCCACGGCCCCCGGCACGGCCGCCGCCGTCGCAGCGAACACCAGTGCCAGCCCGAGCCAGCCCAGGACGCCGTGGTCGAGCACCCCGACCGTGATCAGGGCGGGGCCGAGGACGTACTGGCCGGAGATCCCCAGGTTGAAGGTGGAAAGGGACTCGGCCCGGTTCGTCTGCGTCGCCAGGGCGTACGACAGTCCCCATCCGCCGGCGGATTGCCAGATCTCGCTGCCGGTGAGAACGACCACCGCGAGCACGAGCAGCCCCGCCGCGAGCGCCCCGGAGGACACGTGCGGGGAGAGTGCCAGGACCAGGCAGCACAGCGACAGGGCGTACCCCCCGCGGGCGAGGGCCCTGGTCCCTCCGTCGATCGTGTCGGCGCCCCCCGACGCCGGCACCTGGAGCACCACGGCCATGATGGTATTGATCACCAGGAGCAGGCCGGCCAGTGCCCGGGGCGCGGAGGTGTGCAGGGTCACCCACAGCGGGAGCCCGATCGACAGGATCGAGATGTGCAGGCTGAGGACGCCGTTGAGCGCCGCCACGGCCAGGTAGCGCCCGTCGCGCAGGGAGCGCAGGTGGAACGGCGAGCGGGAGGTCGCGTGGTCCTGGGACGGACTCGCGTGGTCCTGGGAAGGGCTGCGGCGCGGGACCCGCAGCCTCATCAGCAGCAGGGCCGTGGCCAGGCAGCAGCCGGCGTTGCCGAGGATCATGACGGTGAACCCGGTACGCGATCCCAGACCGATGACGACGGTGGCCAGCACCCCGCCCAGGGAGAAGCCCACGTTGTACACGACCCGGCTGCGGGCCATCATCGCCAGGCGTGCTCGGCTGCCCAGGAGTTCCTCGACGAGGGCCTGGTAGACCGGGGACAGGGCCTGCTGCCCCACGCCGATCATCGAGGTCGCGACGAGGAACCAGCCGAACCCCGGGGCCACGGACAGCAGGGCGAAGGCCAGCGCCCGCCACACGTGCAACAGAACCAGGACGCGGCGGGCTCCCCAACGGTCTGCGCACCAGCCGAGGGAGGGGGCGGCCAGCAGCCCGAGCAGTCCTGCCGACGACAGCCCGAACCCGACCTGGGCCGGGGACAGACCGATGACCATGTTGAAGAACACTGCGGAGCCCGCGAGATACAGGCCGGTGCCCGTGGCGTCGACCAGTCCCGTGCCCAGGAGGGTCAGGGCGCCGGGGCCCACCGCGGCCCGGTCCAGGAGCCCGCGGGTCCACGTCGCGGGGGACACCGGGCTCATGCGGTCTCACCGGCCAGGCGGATCCCGGCGGCCTCTGCGGGGCGCAGGGCCCCGAGCACGATCTGTGCGGCGCTCTCGGGACGGGTCCGGGTGAAGTAGTGCCCTCCCTCGGGGATCTCCACGAGGGACACCTCCCGTACCGCCGCCGACCAGTCCTTCCACAGGTGCGAGCACCCGGCGGTGACGGCGTCGTCCCGGGCGAGGACGACCGTCGCCGGAACGTGCAGCCCGGACGTTGCCGGCGCTGTCCTCAACGTCAGCAGGTACTCGTTGGCCTCCAGGGAGTCGGCACGAAAACTCCTGGTGAGCAGTTCCCGGTACTCCGGCCCCAGGTCGAGGTCCTCCGAACCGGCCCACTGCACGAGCCATTCGCGGACGTCGTCGAAGGTCAGGTTCTGGGCCCGGGCCAGGGTGTCGCGGATGTCGGCCTGAGGCGCCAGCACCTTCGCCGCCAGGAAGATGTGCTCGACCGGATGCCCGCGGTCGGCCAGCAGCCCCGCCACCTGCAGGGCCAGGGCCGATCCGACGCAGTGCCCCCAGAGGGCCACCGGCCCGGGGACCTGTCGGTCGATCTCGTCGGCGACCAGCCTCGCGACCCGGTCCAACCGCATGAGGTCCTCGGGCGTCGAGCCGGGGGTGTGCCCGGGCAGTTCCACGGCCTGCACGGACAGCAACGGGTCCAGCGCCGCGACGGCGTTCGCCAGGGGACGGAAGTGCACGGCGTTGCCGCCGGCGTACGGCAGGCAGACCAGCGTGGCGCGGGAGGTCCGGGGCACGACGAGGGGGACGAGGAGGTCCGCGGCGGGCCCGGGGGCGTCCGGGCCCGGGGGAGCGGCGTCGAGCAGTTCCGCCAGTTCGCCCAGGCGGGAGCTCTGCATGATCTGGCGCAGGCTCACCTGTCCGGCCAGGCGCAGACCTACGCGCAGCGCCGTGAGGGAGCTCCCTCCGACGTCGAAGAAATCGTCGTGGGGGCCGAAGGACGCCGGGTCGCGCCCGAGCACCTCGCCCCACAATCGCGCGACCCGCCGCGCGGACCGTTTCCCGGCTGCGCCCCCGCTCCCGGGGGCCGGGGCGACCGTCGGTTCCTCCTCCGGTCCGGGGCCGGCCGGGGTTTCGGCCTCGGCCAGGGTCTCGGCTTCGG
>JAUPKJ010000336.1 GCA_030837505.1 Actinomycetota bacterium | reverse complement strand
CGGTCCGGCGGATCCCCGGCCGGCCCGGCGGAGGGGAGCGCGGACGACCTGCCGCAGGACACCCTCCTGATGGATCCCGGGGGCGACCCGGCCGAGGGCCGGCAGCAGTCGGTCCGGGTCCCCTCGGTGTCGGCCGTGGACCCGGGCGGTGACGGTCCGCTCGGGACGCTTGCAGCGAACCCGTCCCTGGCGCCCCCGTCCCTGGCACCCCCGCTCACGACCCAGCTGCCCCAGCGGGTCGAGCAGCTGCAGCTGGCCGGGGACATCACCTACACTCTCCCGCCCTCGCAACTCCTCGTGCCCGGTTCTGCCCCCAAGGCCCGCAGCGTGGCCAACGACCGGGTCGTCGCGGCCCTGACCGGGGTGCTCGAACAGTTCACCGTCGATGCGCACGTCACCGGTTTCACGCGGGGCCCGACCGTGACCCGCTACGAGGTCGAACTGGGTTCCGGCGTCAAGGTCGAGCGGGTCACGGCCCTCAGCAAGAACATCTCCTACGCCGTGGCCAGCGCGGACGTGCGGATCCTCTCGCCGATCCCCGGGCGTTCGGCGATCGGCATCGAGATCCCCAACAGCGACCGGGAGACGGTGTCCCTCGGGGACGTCCTGCGCAGCGCTGCGGCCCGCAGGGTCGAGCACCCCATGGTCATGGGGGTGGGCAAGGACGTCGAGGGCGGCTTCGTGGTGGCCAACCTCGCCAAGATGCCCCACTTGCTGGTCGCGGGGGCCACGGGGGCCGGGAAGTCCGTCTTCGTCAACTCGATGATCACTTCGATCCTCATGCGGTCCACGCCGGAAGAGGTCCGGATGGTGCTCGTCGACCCCAAACGGGTCGAGCTGACCGGGTACGAGGGGATCCCCCATCTGATCACGCCGATCATCACCGACCCCAAGAAGGCGGCCGAGGCGCTGCAATGGGTCGTCAAGGAGATGGACACCCGGTACGACGACCTGGCCACCTTCGGTTTCAAACACCTCGACGACTTCAACAGGGCCGTCCGGGCCGAACAAATCACCCTTCCGCCGGGCAGCCTGCGGGAGCTGCGGCCCTACCCCTACCTGCTGGTGATCGTGGACGAGCTCGCCGACCTCATGATGGTCGCGCCCCGCGACGTCGAGGACTCGATCGTGCGGATCACCCAACTGGCGCGGGCGGCCGGGATCCACCTGGTCCTGGCGACGCAGCGGCCGAGCGTCGACGTCGTCACCGGGCTGATCAAGGCGAACGTCCCCAGCCGGATGGCCTTCGCCACGTCGTCGGTCACGGACTCGAGGGTCGTGCTCGACCAGCCGGGGGCCGAGAAGCTCATCGGCCAGGGCGACGGTCTGTTCCTGCCCATGGGGTCGAGCAAACCCCTGCGGGTCCAGGGCGCCTGGGTGACCGAGTCCGAGATCCAGGCCGTGGTCGCGCATGTCAAGAAGCAGCTGCAGCCGACCTACCGACCGGATGTCACGGTCGAGCCGACCCGGAAGGTCGTCGACGAGGACATCGGGGACGATCTCGACATCCTGCTGCAGGCTGCGGAACTGGTCGTGACGACCCAGTTCGGGTCGACCTCGATGCTCCAGCGCAAGCTCCGGGTCGGTTTCGCCAAGGCCGGCAGGCTCATGGACCTGTTGGAGTCCCGCTCCGTCGTCGGCCCGAGCGAGGGCAGCAAGGCCCGTGAGGTGCTCGTGACGCCCGACGACCTGCCGGGCACCCTGGCGTTGCTGCGGGGCGAGCGCGCGGACCCGGGGTGCGGTCCCGTGGAGGACCTGTGGGAACCTGGAGCCCCGGAGGACTGATCTGGAAGCTGGTGTGCCTGTCGGTGGTGGTGTGCGCGTCACTGCGGGAGCCGTTCCGAAGTTCGCCTTCGGCGATGCGGAGAACGGCATCGGACGAGACGCGAGGGCGGGGAAGACAACGGTGACATTCGATGGAACCGAAGGTGCAGTGGTGACCGGTGACGGCAGAGTGAGCGGAACGTTCGCAGAAGGCACCGGGCAGGTCGAGGACACCAGCTCCGGACTGGACCTACTGGTCTGGGACGCCCCGAACATCGACATGACCCTGGCCAACGTGATCGGGGCCAGGCCCACCCCGGCCTCCCGACCCCGGTTCGACGCCGTCGCGCGTTGGCTGCTGTCCGCTGCCGGGGACCGCGAGGTCGAGGGCTGCGTTTTCGCCAACGTCCCCCCCAACAGCGCCGTCACCATGCGCGGGTGGGTCGAGGCCATCCGGTCCTTCGGCTACGCCGTCTTCGCGCGGCCCAAGCTCGGCCCCGAGGACGACGTCGACGCCGACATGCTGCGTCACATCGAGGAACGGGCGTCCACCCGCAGCCTGCGCCGCGTGATCGTGGCCAGCGGGGACGGCCGCAACTTCCTGGGTCCTCTGGAGGACCTCGCCCGCCAGGGCGTCGAGGTCCTGGTGCTGTCCTTCTCCGAGGTCGCGGGGTACGCGCAGGAGTCAGACCTGCTGCACTTCGTCGACCTGGAGGACGTGCCGGGGGCCTTCATCTCGCCCTTGCCGCGGGTCCGTCTGGACAACCTGCCCCTCGGCGGGGCCTGGTTGCCGCCGACCCGACCCATGAGCTCTCTCCTGGACGAGACCGACCTCTGAGAACCCCGGTCGCCCCCGAACGGCCTCGTCCGGTCCCCGACCGTCGGCGAAAGGGTCGTTCGGGGACGATGGTCCGGATTTCTCCTGCTCAACGGGCCGTCCCCGGTCGCGGATACCCTGAGGGACGTGTCCGAAGGCCCTCAGAGCTCCGCATCGGGAGCAGACCTCGTCCTGGGAACCGCCGCCGCCCCCTGGGGAACGGCCGACGACCCGGGAACCGCCGCCGAACCGGGTACCGCCCCGGAGACCGCCGCCGAACCGGGAACCGGTCCCGCGCCCGGTCCCCGCGCCGACGACGGCCCCGGTCGCTCCGTGACCGTGGTCACCCTGGGCTGTGCCCGCAACGAGGTGGACTCCGAGGAACTCGCCGGTCGTCTGTCCGCCGCGGGCTGGACCCTGTGCGAGGACGCCGAAGAGGCCGACGTCGTCGTGGTCAACACCTGCGGGTTCGTGGAACAGGCCGCGAAGGACTCGATCGACACGCTCCTGGAAGCCGTCCAACTGCGCCAGGACCCCCAGGCGTCCCCCCGGGCCGTCGTGGCCGTCGGCTGCCTGGCCGAGCGCCACGGGGTGAACCTCGCGCAGGCCCTGCCGGAGGCCGACGCCGTCCTGGGCTTCGACACCTACGAGGACATGGCCACGCACCTGCGAGACGTCCTGGACGGCCGCCCGCCCGCGTCCCACACCCCGCGGGACCGCCGGGAGCTGCTGCCCCTGGCACCGGCCCACCGACAGAACGCCCGGCCCCAGAACGCCCGGCCCCAGGACGCCCGGCCCCGGGACGAGGCCCGCCCACCGGTGCGCCTGCGCCTGACCGACGAGCCCTGGGCCCCCCTGAAGATCGCGTCGGGGTGCGACCGGCGCTGCACGTTCTGCGCGATCCCCACCTTCCGCGGAGCCCACGTGTCCCGACCGGGGGCGGAGATCCTCGCCGAGGCCGGCTGGCTGGTCGACCACGGCGTCCGTGAACTGCTCCTGGTCAGCGAGAACACCACCTCCTACGGCAAGGACCTCTGTGATCCGGCGGCCCTGGAGGACCTCCTGCCCCGCCTGACGCAGGTGCCGGGCCTGCACAGGGTCCGCGTGTCCTACCTCCAGCCCGCAGAACTGCGCCCAGGACTGACCCGGGCCATCGCCACGACCCCCGGCGTCGCCCCCTACTTCGACCTGTCCTTCCAACACGCCTCCCCGAGCGTTCTGCGCCGGATGCGGCGTTTCGGGGGCACCGACGAGTTCCTCGAACTGATCGAGGGGATCCGCGCCCTGGCTCCAGAGGCCGGCCTGCGCAGCAACGTGATCGTGGGCTTCCCGGGGGAGACCGAGGACGACTTCGAACAGCTGCGGGACTTCCTCGTGCGCGCCCGCCTGGACACCGTCGGGGTCTTCGCGTACTCCGACGAGGAGGGCACGGCAGCGGCCGACCTGGACGGCAAGTGCCCCGCGGACCTGATCTCCCGCAGGGTCGAGGACCTCACAGCCCTCGTGCAGGAACTCATGGACCAGCGTTCGACCGACCGGATCGGTCGGCGGGTCCG
>JAUPKJ010000335.1 GCA_030837505.1 Actinomycetota bacterium | reverse complement strand
AGTCAGGGCTCGAACCCGGGTTCGACCCCAGGTTCGACCCCGGGTTCGGCCCCGGGATCGGCCGGGGGTTCGGCCTGGGGTTCGGCTCTCCACTGCTCTCACCCCGACTCAGAGGCGACCCCCCAGCGGCTCCGAAAGGTGCGCCGGTGTTCTGCCGTGTGACGTTGCCCGGCTTGCCCCTCCACAGACGGGCCCGGGCATAGGCTGCGGTCCATGGAGGTCAAACAGTCGAGCAAACTGGCCGACGTCGCCTACGACGTTCGAGGTCCTGTTCTGGCAGAGGCGATGCGGTTGGAGGCGGAGGGCCACCGCATCCTGCGCCTGAACATCGGCAACCCGGCAGCCTTCGGTTTCGAGGCCCCCGACGACATCCTCAGCGACATGATCCGGCAGCTGCCCGTCGCCCACGGGTACAGCGACTCGCAGGGAATCCTCCCGGCCCGCCGGGCGGTGGTGCAGTATCACCGGCGCAAGGGGATCACCGGGATCGACGTCGAGGACGTCTGGCTGGGCAACGGGGTCTCCGAACTGATCAGCCTGACTCTCCAGGCCCTGCTCGACAACGGTGACGAGGTCCTCATCCCCGCACCGGACTATCCGTTGTGGACCGCCGTCACGACCCTCGCCGGCGGCAAGGCCGTCCACTACCGCTGCGACGAGAGCAGCGGGTGGCTGCCGGACCTGGCGGACCTCGAGTCCAAGGTCACATCGAGAACCGTGGCTCTTTTGGTGATCAATCCGAACAACCCGACGGGCGCGGTGTACCCCCGGGAGATTCTGGAGGGGATCGTCGAGATCGCCCGCCGGCACCAGTTGGTCATTTTCAGTGACGAGATCTACGACCAGATCCTTTACGACGATGCCGTACACCTGTCCACGGCCTCGATCGCCCCCGACCTGTTCTGCGTCACCTTCAACGGTTTGTCCAAGGCGTACCGGGTCGCGGGATTCCGAGCGGCCTGGGCCGTGGTCTCCGGGCCCAAGCAGCACGCCTCCCATTATCTGGAGGGGCTGACGATCCTGGCCAACATGCGGCTGTGTTCGAACGTTCCCTCGCAGTACGCCATCGCGACCGCCTTGGGGGGCGATCTTTCCTCCGTGCAGAGCCTGACCCTGCCCGGGGGACGCCTGTGCGAACAGCGGGATCGGACATGGAAACTGCTGGAGGGCATCGAGGGAGTCAGCTGTGTGCGGCCCTCGGGGGCCGTCTACTGCTTCCCCCGGTTGGATCCGAAGATCCATCCGGTCCAGGACGACGAGGCCCTCGTGCTGGACCTGGTCCGCGACGAACACGTGCTGGTCGTCCATGGACGCGCCTTCAACTGGCCCGAACCGGACCACTTCCGCATCGTCACCCTGCCCCACATCGAGGACCTCGACGACGCCGTCGGCCGGATCGGGCGGTTCCTCGGCCGACGCCGTCTGACGGAGAGCCGCTCCTGACCGGGGACCGCCCGTCGAATCGGCTCTGAGAGCGACCGGCAAGAATCGGCTCTTGGGACGACGATGTCCCGCCGGCTCGAGCCGGCGGGACATCGCACAGGTTTTTTCAGGTGTTGCAGGAGGATCGTTCGACCGTACGGTTCAGCGGGAGAACGACGACGAGGTGGCGACGCTGTACGTCGCCGTCGACGAAATCACTGCCCGGTAGGTGCCCTTCGGCTTCTTGATCTTCACCGAGTAGGTCCCTTTGCTGTTGGCCGTCGCCTGTCCGACCGAGGTCCACTTACCGGAGACCAAACGCTGGACCACGACCTTGGCCGACGGGTACGCCTTGAAGGCATACTGCTTGGCCGTGTAGCGGTTCGCGGTGCCCTTGACCGTGAGGATCGCTCCGGAACGCGTGCCGGAGGCTGTGACCCGTGCGGCGCCACGAACGATGATCCGCTGAATGCTGACGAGTTTCTCGGTCTTCAGGTTGTAGGCGTGCACGGACACTCGCCCGTACTTCGTGAAGAGCTCCGGGACGATGTAGAGAGACACTTTGCCGGGCTTCTTGCCCTGGTCCTCGTCGGTGGCGCCGACAATAGCCCCGGCGCTGTCGTAGGCGACAAGGATCAGGCCGTCGCACTCACGGACCGTCCTGGTCGCCAAGTAGTGGTTACGACACGGCATCGTCAGGGTGACGGGGACCGTCAGACGGAAGTTGTTCGCGGTGAGGCTGGTGGACCACACCTTGGCCCCGGCAGTTCCCGTGGTCGGACCGTAGGAGTCCGCGTGCGCCGGCACGGCAAGACCGAGGGCCGCAGCTGTTGCGAGGCCCAGGGCGAGGAGGGAACGACGCATGTATGTTCTCCGATTCCCGAGAAGAAAGAGCCTCCGACGTCACGGACCGGCACGGACGGTAGTCATTCAAACGACTCAGAGCAAGGATGCCCGTACGGCGGTGTTCCGATGGAATCACACGCTTGCCAGAACTACGGAGGTAGCGATATTTATACAGCATCTTCCCGGGTTCCGGACAACCGGTTCTGAAGGACTGGACCCGCAGGCCCTGCTCCGTCCGTCGTGAAGACGGCCGGGAGAACACGAGGAGCACGGGCCGGGCGGCGCGAAAACTCCGCATCGCCCGGCCCGTGCAGTACGCCCGGGGTCGGTCCGGAAGAGCTGTCAGGAGACCGAGCAGGTGGCACCGTTGAGGGTGAAGTTGCTGGGAGCGCCCGAGTCACCACTGTGGCTGGCCTGGAAACCGATGCTGACCGAGGTGCTGGGGGCGATGTTGCCGTTGTAAGAGGCGTTCGTCGCCGTCACCGCGCCGCTGGTCGGGCTGTAGTTGGCGTTCCACCCGGAGGTGATCCGCTGCCCGTCGGGCAGGGTGAAGCCCAGCTTCCAGCCGGAGACGGCCTCGTCGGTGGTGTTGGTGATGGTGATGGCCGCCGTCAGACCCGAGTTCCATGAATTGATCTTCGCGTTGACCGCACACTTGCCGCCGGGCGTGACGGTCGGGGTGACCGTCGGCGTAATGGTCGGCGTAATGGTCGGGGTGACCGTCGGGGTGATGGTCGGTGTGACCGTCGGCGTGACCGTCGGGGTGACGGTCGGCGTGATGGTCGGCCCGGTGTTCAGGGCGGCGAGGGTCGAGGTGTAGGCGACTTTCTTGTTGCCGCTGTTGTCGAACAGCAGCGGGGTGGCGCTGGCACGCCAGGAGTCGCTGTCGCGCACGCCCCACACCGTGATGCCGGTGCACCGGGAAACTGCCTTGCACGCCTTCACGACCTTGGCGTAGTTGTCGCCCTGGGTCTGGCCGGAGCCTTCGATGTCCAGTTCTGTGATCTGGACCTCGACGCCGAGGTCGGCGAAGCGCTGGAGGTTCTGCTGGTAGTTGCCCGGGACGGGCGACTGGTT
>JAUPKJ010000334.1 GCA_030837505.1 Actinomycetota bacterium | reverse complement strand
TGCTGGTGGAGCTCTGGTTGCTGATCACCCAATGGTCCTCCACGGCCCGCAACCGCCCCGCCGACCGCGACACCGCCGCGTTGGGAAAAGGCAGGTCCACGGGGTGCCCGGGAGCCCCCCGGCCGAAGGTGAGCTCATCTCCCTGGGCCAGCTCGAACTGCCGCGACCCGTGTCGCCCCGGGACCTGCGGCAGCCAGACGAAGACGATGCTCATCCGCGGACCATCCCCCCACGCTCTCCCGGCCGGGATCCTGCCGCAGGCCCCGACCGACCCTCCGACGCACCATACCGCCATCGATCGCCCCAATTTCAACGATACGGCGCCTGCTCCACCTGCCTGATCTAGGTTCGGCCGCCGTGACGACGTCGTGGGTCGGTCGTGGGGGTCGTCGGTTCTCGATCAGCGGGGGGCACGGGGGAGAGAGGGGTGCTCCTCCCGGTGGTATCGGGCGGCGGTCGGTCAGGTTCGGTGGGGGGTCCGACGATTCACTGAGGGTGAAGGTCGAGCTCAACACGGCACGCTCCGTTGGTGGGAGATATCGAACGCGTAGCCGATCATGGGAGAACTTTGCCCGTTCGGTGCAGTGGGCACAAGCATGGATGTCGGGCGCTCGACATCGGGCAGTCCGCTCACGGGGGAGGGGCACCGCGCGTCCGCTTCGCCACCTGCGGCCGGAGCATTCGGGCACGGCCGGCCCCGTCCCCTCTGTCGGCCGAGGACGGTGACGGTGACGGTGTACAGGACCGCGGTCCTTCTTGCGATTTTTCTGCTGCCAGTAGCGGTTCTGACGACGGTCTGGGTGCGGTTGTGGCGGGAGCGTCACCGGATTCCGTCGTCGTTCTTCCTCGCGACGGCGGGTCTGGGGCTGTTCCTGTCCCTGCTGGCGTTGATCAGTCTCCTGTGGCCCGGCCAGCAGGGCGGCGGAACGCCCCAGACCTGGTGCGGCATCGTTCTGGGCCTTGCCGGGCTCGGATCGTGCTGCGCCTGCCTCCTGCTCGGGACGATCACCCTGCCCCTGCTCGCCGTGAGCCGAGGGCGGCAGGCCATGGCCGGCCACCGGGACGGGACGCCGGTCGCCCCGCAGCTCCCGGAAGCCTCCGACGGCTTCGACGACCTACCGGCAGACCGGCCGGCCTCGTTCGAACAGCCGACTCCGTTCGAACAGCCCGTCTCGTTCGAACAGCCGACTCCGTTCGAGCAGCCCGTCTCGTTCGAGCAGCCGGCTGTTGTTTCGGCCCGGTCCACCGTTCCGGCCGACCTGTTCCGGCCGGCCGACCTTCTCCCGCCCGAGGACATGTTCCCCCCCGAGGACATGTACCCGCCCGAGGCGACCCCCAGCGTGCAGTCCCTGCCGGAGGGATGGCTGACCTCCCGCCCTCCCGGTGCCGGTCGGAGGTGAGGTGGACCTTCCCGTCCGTTGGATCAGCGGGTGCCGAAGCGCAGCACTGTGACCGAGTGGAGGGACCCGCCGGCCTCCAGGACGGTCGAGGGGAAAGCCGGCTGGTGGGGGCTGTCGGGAAAATGCTGGGTCTCCAGGCAGAAGCCCGTGCGCCGTGTGTACGAGGCGCCGCTCTTGCCCGTGCAGCAGCCGTCGAGGCTGTTGCCGGTGTAGAACTGCACGCCGGGCTGATCGGTGAGAACCTCCATCACGCGGCCGCTGCCCGGGTCGGTGACCCTGGCTGCCAGGACGACCGGGGCCTGCCCGCCCGTCTCGCTGCCGGCCTGCACCACCCAGGTGTGGTCGTAGCCCCCGGCCCGGCGGACCTGCTCGTGGGTGCTGTCCCACCCGTCGGAGAACGGCCGGGGCTCGCGCAGATCGAACGGGGTCCCCTCGACGGTGGCCTGCTCCCCTGTGGGGATCATTGCTTCGTCCACGGGCAGGTAAGCGTCCCCGAACAGCTGCACCACATGGTCGCCGACCTCGCCCGTGCCTTCCCCGGACAGGTTGAAGTAGGCGTGGTTGGTGAGGTTCACGACCGTGCTGTCCCCACCGGCGGGCTCGGTGTTCCTCACCCGGTACTCGATGCGCAGCTCATCGCCGTCCACGACGTAGTCGACCGTGACCTGCAGGGCCGCAGGGAAGCCTCCGTCGCCCGCGGGGCTGTCCAGGGACAGTCTCACCCCGTCGGGCAGGGGCTGCGCCGCCCACACCCTGGCGTGGAAACCTTCAGGGCCCCCGTGCAGGCATTTCGTGTCCTCGTTCGCCGTCAGGTGAACCGTGCGGCCGTTCAGTTCGAACGTCGCCCCGGCGATCCGGTTGCCGAACCGGCCGATCAGCGCCCCGAAGAAGGGATGGGGGTCCTCGTAGGCCGAGGCCGCAGGCAGCCCGAGGACGACGTCGGCCGCGACGCCGTCGGGGTCCGGCACCCACAGCTCCTGCAGGGTCCCCCCGTAGGTCAGGACAGCGGCCTTCAGTCGCTCCCCGCGGATCTCGTACCGGTCGATCGGGGAACCGTCACGAAGCGTTCCGGCGTCGGCTCGGGTCACGGTGACGGACGGCTGGGTCGTGCGCATGGTGGAGCCCTTCTCCAGTGACGGATCTGCCCGATGAGCGCCGCCGGTGCGGCTGTCCAAGCCCTCACCGGTCATGGTGCTCAGTGTGACATTGCAGGTGAGAGGGGGTACAGGACCACTGTCCGGCACCGGACGGGACCTGCGGTCCCCTGACCTCGACGATGAAACCCGCCCGGAAACCTCTTTGCGATCCCCGACCGGGACCGGTCGGGACGGTGCGGACGACGCGTCCGCCAGAGCGGTGCGACGGCCCGGGGGCCGCGCTTCCGGTGGGGGCGGATCAGGAACTGGCCGACGGATCCCTGCCCGGAGCCAACCCGTGAAGAAGAGTACGGACGACGCTGCGGACGTGGTCGTCGGTGTCGCGCGTGTCGTCGGCCCGCGCAGCTCCCGGGTCCAACAGCTCGCCGGCCGTCAGAAGAACCATGGCCCCGAACAGCAGGGTCGCCGCGGGCCGCGGGTCGCCCGGGCCCAGCCGCCCCAGGTGCTGCTCGGCGGTGAGGTGCTCGACCAGCGGGTCAATGAGCAGGCCCGGGCCGAGGGGATCGGAGTGCAGGGCGCGCAGGAACCGGTGCAGCAGGGCCGGTTCGCTGACCAGGCCCGCGGCCGTGGGCAGGACGTCGCCGACGACCCGCCGTACGGCTCGGGCACACTCGCACAGGTTTTCCTCGACGTTCCCGGACCCGGCCTCGGGCAGGGTCGCGGGGAACCCGCCGGCCCGTTCGGCGTAGTCGCGCACCAGGGCCGTCACGAGCAGGTCGTGCTTGTCCGCGAAGTGGTTGTACAGCACTCCGTCGGACACCCGGGCGGCGCGCGCGAGCTGCCGGGTCGTCAGCGTGGACACGGCCCGCTGCGCCAGGAGGTCGCGGGCCGTGGCGATGAGGTGCTCGCGCAGGGCTGTGGCCGGGTCGTCGCCGGCCCGGCCACGCAGCACTCTGGCGGGTCTAGGGGACATCGCGTCCCACGGTAGACGACACGGCGAGGGCGCAGAGCAGCAGAGCCCACCCGGCCAGGACCGTGCCCGCCGCCCCGGGGGACGGCCCACCGTCCGGCCCCAGACCGACCAGGGCCTGCCCGCAGGCGAAGGGCAACCAGTCGGCGCCGTCCCCCAGGAGCCCGGCCACGATCCCCTCCACGAGGGCGATCCAGGTCAGGGCACCGGCGACGGCCACGGCCAGATTCCGCACGATCGCCCCGACCGCAGCCCCGATCACCGTGAAGCACGCACACCACAGGATCCCACCGGCCAGGGTCCGCGCCGTGGCGGAGTCCAGGGGCAGTGCGACGTCCTGCGCGGCGTACCACAGTGCCGTCGAAGCGAGGGCCGTGAGCGCGCCCAGCGTCCCCAGGACCACCCCGCCGGGCACCATGAGCAGGGTCTTGGCCGCGATCACCCTCGCGCGCGAGGGAACGGCCAGATAGGTGTCGCAGATCGTGCGGTGGCGGTACTCGCCGGCCGTCGTCACAGCTCCCAGAACGAGCCCGAGCAGGGACAGGAGCCCGACGTGCTGCAGCGCGAGTTCGGTGGCCCGCGAGGAGCCGGCCGGGTACTCGTCCGCGAGCGCGACGCCGGCGACCCCCGCCGCCACGATCAGCTGGGCGCCCAGGAGCAGCGCCAGGGGCGAGCGCACGGTGCGCAGTTTGAGAAACTCGACCGACATCAGGTTCGACCAGGTCATCCCCTGTTTCCTCCCGTCCGGTTCTTTTCTCCCACCCGTTCCCCCTCCGGGGGCGGGTCCGACGTCAACCGCAGGAAAGCGTCCTCCAGGTCTTCCCCCTGCTCGGTCAGGCGTTCGACGGCGCCGGCCCAACGCAGCCGGCCCTCCTGAAGGATCACGACCCGGTCGACCGTCCGGGCCATTTCACTGAGCTGGTGGCTGGAGACGAGGACGGTCCGCCCCCGGGCGGCCCGGGCCTTCAGCAGGCCGCGCAGCCAGGCGACACCGGAGGGGTCGAGCCCGTTGGCCGGCTCGTCGAGCACGAGTACCTGCGGGTCGCCGAGCAGGGCGGCGGCCAGGCCGAGACGGCGTCGCATACCCAGGGAGTACCCCCCGACCCTGCGCGCGGCGTGCGCCGTGAGCTCGACCTCCTCCAGGACCTCTTCGGTTCTGGACCGCGGGACCCCGACCAGACGGGCCTGGATCCTCAGGTGGTCGTGGCCGCTGCGTCCCGGGTGGAAGCCCTCGCCGTCCAGGACCGCTCCGACCACTTGTCGGGGGCGGGGCAGTCGGGCGTAGGGAGCCCCGGCGACGAGCACCCGGCCGGCTGTCGGCCGCAACAGGCCCAGGGCCAGGCGCAGTGCCGTGGACTTGCCGGCCCCGTTGGGGCCGAGGAAGCCCGTGACCTGTCCCGCGGGCACGTGGACTGTGAGGTCGTCCACGGCGAGGACCTCACCGAAACGTTTGGTCAGTCCCTGGAACTCCAGCGTTGTCATCGGATCACCACCCCTTGATGTGAGCGCTTGTTCATGAACATACGCTCATAATAGCCCCCGACGGCACGACGGCGTTCGCCCGAGGGGGGATCCGCGCGGGAGTCGGGAGGGGGAAGGTGGGGGAGCCCTGTCAGCTCCGGCAGCCCGAGGAGCCCGTGGGCTCCCCGAACTTCACGACCTTCAGGACGATCTCGGTGTCCGTGTCCGGGCGGCTGCCCGGGGCCTGGCTCTGGGAGATCACCAGCCAGTTGCGCGAGATCCACTGGCGACGCTTCTCGCCCGTGCCGTCCTGGCTGTCCAGGTTCCGGAAACCGGCGGCCTTCAGCTCGTCCTTGGCCCTGTCCAGTCCCAGACACACGACCTTCGGCACGACTCCCTTGTCGCCGCTGCGGGGCCGGAGTCGAGCGGCGGCCTCGTCGGTGGGCTTGAGGACCTGCAAGGTGACGAAACGGTTGTCCGGTGCGTGCTTGCCCGCCCCCGGGCTCTGGGCGCTGACCACCCAGTTGCTCGGGTTCACCACGGTGCGCCCCAGACCGGAGGCGTCCCTGGCCCTGTCGAACAGGTCGAGCGCTGCGAGCTTCTTCTCTGCCTCGCCCAGCCGCAGCCCCACCAGGTCCGGGACCTCGATCCGGCTCGCGGGACGGCGGTCGGAATCAGGATCGCACCCGGTCGTCGTGACCAGCAGCAGGCAGGCGACCAGGGACAACAGGACCGGCGAACGACGCATCACACACCCCCGTCGCCACGCGGACCCTCCGCGCGGCAGACCCCGGTACGCCGTGCGCGTCCCACGCCGGGCCCGCCGAGATCCCTCCCATGGTCCGTTCCGCCCCACCGTCCCGACAAGGAGCCCAAGCCCACCTTTCGCACAAGTGCGACGCCCCTGCCCGCCGACCTGGAGGCCCCCTGCCCTTTCCCTGGCCCTCGCCACTTGAAGTGGGAAATGGCGGTCTTTCGTACCCGCACAACCACCATTTCCCACTTCAAGTGCGGATACCCGGGGTGGGGGTGGGGTGGGGTGGGGGGGCGACCACGCCCTCAAGTCCGCGCTGTTCTTGTCGGCCTTCGCCAGCCTGGGCGACCTCGCCAG
>JAUPKJ010000044.1 GCA_030837505.1 Actinomycetota bacterium | reverse complement strand
GAAATGGCGGCCTTTCGTACCTGTACAACCGCCATTTCCCACTTCAAGTGCGGATACCCGGGGGTGAGGGCGGGGGTGAGGGCGGGTGGGGGTGGGGGCGGGTGGGGGTGGGGGAAACTGTGTGACGTCCACGCCGAACGGGCCCGCCTGGCCGCCGACATCGATGCCCGCTTGGAGGCCCACCCTCTTGCCGCGGGCCTGACCTCGATGCCCGGCGTCGGGCTCAGGATCGCCCTGAAGATCCTCACCATCGTCGGTGACGGGTCCGTATTCCCCACCCCGGGCATCTGGCCGCCTACGCCAGCCTGGCCCCCGTCACCCGACGGTCGGGGACCTCGATCAAGGGCGAGATCCGCTCCCAACGCGGCAACCACGCCCTCAAGAGCGCCCTGTTCTTGTCAGCCCTCGCCAGCCTGGGCGACCCCACCTGCCGGGCCTACCACGACCGGAAACGCGCCCAGGGCAAGCGCCACAACGCCGCCCTGATCTGCCTGGCCCGCCGCGTCGACGTCCTGTTCGCCCGGCTCCGCGACCGCCGGCCCTATCAGCACCCCGTCACCCACGACCCCCACCCCAGCCCCCACCGCCGCTTGACAACGACATAGAGACACCCCCGCAGGGCCCGGCTACTCTGTGATCGGCTCGGGGAGGTGGTCGGCCTGTGGCCCGGAGAACGGATCGGGGAGCTGTGGTCCTCGAAGCGTGCGACGAGGAGTTCTGGCGGCCTTTGACGTTTCATTCCCGCCTGATCCTCCTTCTGGTGCCCCTGTGTGCGATCCTCTGGCTGCCGGGTGGGTGCGAATTCGAGGACCTCGCCGCCCTTGTCACCGTCGGGGCTATTCTTCTGCTCCTGGGCCTGGGGAAATCCCTTGTGTGGCGCAGGACCACGGGCAAAAATGTCCTGGTGGACTCGGGCGAAAGTCTGATCTTCATAAGATGGACGGGACTGCACAGGAAGATACCGTGGGCCGACATCGATTTCATCGAATTGAACGCGTGTCCTCCGCGTCCCGAGCGGGACTTGAAGTCAGTCTTCCTGATCGTCCGTGTGATGGACACGACGGGACAATGGGCTGGCTCGGGGACGGAACAGAATTTCGGTGAAGTGCTCGTCCTGGGGGACGGCGCAAGGCGGAGAATCGCGTCCTTCCAGAAGGTCTGTCTCTCCCACGCGGTGGAGATGCTGTGGTTCGACAACAACGCGGACGAATAGCAGCAGCCGTCCAGAGACTCCGCCAGTAGGTACTGGGCCACAGTATGAGCGGTGTCGGTGAGGTGCGACCGTGCCACGCGGCGTTCGGCATCGATCTGCTTGAGCATCGTCCGCAGCAGCGGGCGATCGTGCTGAGGGGGAGCATCAGGTGACCCGACCTAGGGTTGCGAATGTCGCAACCCTAGGCAATGATGGGTTGCGGAGGTGGGCATGATGGACGCAGGAGAGACGGGTGCGTTGATCCGCCGTCTACGGGAGGCCACAGGGATGACCCAGGCGCAGTTGGGTGAGAGGCTGGGGCTGCGCAAGGACCAGGTGAGCAAGGTCGAGCATGGGGTGCGGCGCCTCGACGTCGCCGAGACGGCGGCAGCCGCCGAGGCCCTGGGGACAACCTCACGTCGGCTGATGGGTCGCCCGGAGTCCGGGACACTGGCCTTGGCCGCCCGTCTGACCAACAGGACGACGGAAGGAACGACGGAGGGTCAGCTCGGCATCATCACCGGCCGGGCCCGGCAACTGCTGGAGCTGGATCATTTGCTGGACGAACTCGGCTCCCGGATCCCGGCCCAGGTCAGCCGGCCCGCGAGTGAGGTGCTCACGTGGGCGCGGGCCTTGCCGTCCTCGGCGTCCAGCTCCCGGGCCAACAGGGACGGGCAGGAGCTGGCTCTCCGCACCCGTGCGGCCCTCGGGCTGGGCAGCGCTCCGATGGGCAGTCTGTCGGACTTGGCGGAACGCCATTTCGGGGTCGATGTCGAGTGTGGTCCGTTCGGGCCTGGGTTGTCGGGGATGTGTGTGCATGGTGGGTCCATCGCGTTGATCCTGGCCAATACCGAACTCACGGCTGGGCATCTGCGGTTCACGATAGCCCATGAACTGGCCCATCATTTGCTCGGCGATCCCCGCGAGGTGATCATCGAGGACGGCCTCGGTGGTGACGCGGTCCTGGAACGGCGTGCGAACGCGTTCGCCGCGCATCTGCTGATGCCCACCGACGAACTGCGACGGGTGATCGCAGGCCGAATGATCAGCGACGAAATGCTGGCGGAACTGATGCAGTACTTCCAGGTCAGCCTGGCCTGTCTGGTCAATCACCTGGCCCACATCAAGGTGATCGACTTCACCCGACGTCAGACCCTGGCCGATCGACCGGCCCGTCGGTTGATCAGCCAGTACGGCGACCCGGGCAAGGACGACCCCACCCGTGAGGGCCACGGGACGCGTCCCCCGTTGCGGCTGCTGGCCTCGGCCCGCGCCGCTCACCGGCAAGGTCGCATCGGTGCCACCATCATCGCCGCTCTGCTCGGCACCGCCGTCCACGAGGTCGCTTCCGACACCACAACCGGCTGCGCTGTCGGGACCGACAGGGAAATACGCCCAGCACCCCGGTCGAAGACCACCCCGGAAACCCCTGAGGACAGTGATCCCGACGATCTGGTGGACCAGGCTGCGGCGGTGTTCGCTGACCTATGAACGCGCTGCCGCAGAACTCGCAGCCCCCGAGGTCGTCCCACTGTTCCTGCCCACCGCCTTCGAAACCTGTCTCCGCCGCCTCGGGACCCGGTTCCTTGTGGGACACGGCTTCCCTGATCAGTCTGGTGTGCAGCCGGGCGGCGGTGAAACACGTGCGCGGCCGTGGAACTCTGCGGGATCCAGGTTGGGCTTCAGCGATCCCGAGTGAACTTCGACGTCTGCACTCCTTGGATCCGCCCACCGCCCATGCCGGACAGGCCCACCGGCTGGCAGTCAGTTGGCTGGGTGACCCGATACGGGAACTACCCGAGGAGATCGACACGATCTGGGACCTGCGTGACAGGATCGCAGCTGGAACCGGCCACCCCGACGAACACCTCGGCGAGGCCCAGAGCATCGTCGTGGCCCGCCGCCTCGACGCCGTCCTGATCTCCGAGGACGCCGGGGCCAGAGCCGAAGCCCGAGTGGAGAAGGTCCGTGCCCTGAGCCTGTACGGGATGCTCGGCGTGCACCTGCAACGCGGATTGCTCACCCCTGAAGTCGCCGCCACCATCGTCGCCGACCTGCACGGATCAGGTCGAGGACCTCGACAGGTCTCCCTGCACCTACGCAGCCTGATCGCTACCGGACATGTAATGACAGAGTGATCCCGGGCCGGTCCCGACGCCCGGCCGCATCCGAGGGTTGCACAGACACCTCCCCGCGAGGGCAACTTGATGTAGTAGTAGAACTACTCACAGTGTCCTTCCGGAAAGGGTTGCCCGTGACCCACCTCGCTCGCACCGAACTGGTCCCGCCGGTCCGTTCGGGGGACGGCCCGTCCCGCCGCCGGCCCGGAGTGATCCGCCCGGTCCGTGCGGGGTTCCTCCTTCTCCTGGTGGCCTGTGCCTCGTGCAGCGCGCCGGAGCCCGGGCGCCGTCCCGTGGCTCAGGCCCCTCCTCGGGTGGTCGGGCAACGGGGCGGGCCGGCGGGGGCGTCCCCTGCCGCCGGGTCCTCCCAACCGTGCCGGGAGGGGGCTTTCGCCCTGCACCTGAGTCTGGCGCGGGGAGCCTTCGACACCTACCTGCGCGACCCCTACGAGGCCGGTGAGATGTCCGGGGAAGGGGACTCCGACAAGACTGCGGCCGAGGTCCGGGCCGGGCAGTTCGTCGTGCGCCAGTTGGCAGCGGCCGCGTCCGCGATCGAGTCCTGCCCGGGGCGGTTCGACCTGCTGCGCACGGCACTCCTGGGATCACGGGCCGTCCGGACGGCAGTGGTCATGCTGCGCGCGGGCCAGGTGAGCCCCAGCGCCCTGACGGCCGCCTCGCGGGCCGTCGACGACGCCACCCAGGCCGCTCGCGAGGCCCGGTTCCCCGTCGTCCCAGAGCTCCCCGGCCCCTCCGACTGGTGACCGAAACGATCGAGAGCCGGCCACCGCAGCGACAGCCGGGAGGCGTCGTCGGAAAGGCGGGTCCTCGATCACGCTCGGACCGGGCACCACATCTACGCCTCAGGGCCAGCCGGGGCGTCCCAGGCGCTTGAGAGGTCCAAGAAAGTCACTTTCTGTCATGTTTCGTCCACGACTGGCCTTCTCGAGGATCGCGCTCAAACCCGCTGCCTCCGCAGCAGACATTGTTCGACGTCGGACCCTGTCGTGGAAGAGCCGGTGCAGAGTGAGCGGCTTCAGGCCGGGAACACCGTCCGCCACGTCGAGCTGGATGGTCCTGACGGCATCGATATCGACCCATTCGGTGGACAACCAGGGCCAGTTCGGGCCGAGACTCGCGAGCGCTGCGCTGGCGGGAACAGCGGTGTCTGGCTGACACGCCCTGTGTTCGAGTTCTTCCTTGACGATGTCGATGAGTACCATTTTCCCGCCGTTGGCTCTGACCTCATCATGGACCGCGGCTTCGATACGAGGATCGATCGCCATGGAGATCAGGCTGGCCGTGTCCATGAACCAGATCACGGTTCGCCGGGCGTCCGACGGATTCACGGCGCGTCAGCCACACTCGTGTCGCTGCCGAAGACTTCTTCGAACAAGTCGTTGTCGTCCTCGCGATCGAGCAGGCGGGAGAGGGTACTCAGGCCGATCTTGCCTGCTCGTGCTGCGGACCAGGCGCTGTCCAACAGCCGGGTCGGGATCCGCGTCTCTCCTGTGGCAACGGCGAGACTGCTGGCGCTGGGAAACAGTTGCGAAGCGGTTCGGAGCACTTCGCAGGCACGCAAACCGTTCTTGAGGGTGTCGGCTTGTTCGAAGGTCAACAGTTTGAAAGCAGCGAGCTGGTACAGGGCACAGGGCAGGGACACACCGAACTTGGCCATCACGTAGCCCAGTGCTCTGCGACCGGCAGGCGTTGCCTCGTGGAGGTCCTCGCCTGTGACCTCGAGCCAGGACAAGGTGCTGCGCACGCCTCGCTCCGGGAGAAGGAGGTGGGCTGCGAAGGCGCTGGCGCGTCGTTCGAGGTAGTTGCTCGAGTACAGGTCTTCGCTGTTTTCCTCGATCAGTTCCCGAGGATCTCTCAACAGGTGATGGGCAAGTTCGTGTCCGAGGGTGAATCGAACGTGCCCGGTTGTGCACCGGCTGTTGGCCAGCAGGAGCGCTTGTCCCGGCGCGTGAGCGCAAACACCGGAGATCTCTTCATCCACCGGGCTGAGCGCCACGTCGGCAGCGAAGTGCTGCTCGATCAGGCCGGCGAGGTCCACGATCTCTGCACTACCAAGATCAAGAAGTCTTCGTGTCTCGCCGGCCAGCTCTTGTCCTTGGCGTTGGGCCTCGAGCCTGGTCCGCGGTGTCCGGTTCGCAATCGATGCGGCCACGGCCAGGACGCCTGCGGCCTCGGGGGTGGACACGGCTGGTGCGAGAGAGCCGGCCCGGGAGAGTCTGGCCTCGGTGTCGAGAAGGGACTCAACACGTTGGCGTGCCCCTGCAGCCTGTGTTTTCGAATGCGCCACGCGGAAGGCCAGCGCAAGGCCTCCCGTGGGTGCCCCCTCCAGCAGGTACTGCGTGCTGACGCCGAGAGCTGCGGCGAAGCGCGGCAGCTCCAGGGGCGTGATACGCCGCTTCCCATGTTCAATCTTGCTCAGCTTGTCGCGTTCCAGCCCGAGGTTATTCGCCAGGTCTGCGGCCTTGAACCCAGCTCGTTGACGCGCCGAGCGCACCCTTCTGCCGATCTCGAGCGCGCGGGGGGTCTGCGGTTCACTGGGCTCCTCGGCTGTCGACGCCCGGTGTGGGCCGAACATCGCCAGGAGGTCAGGGGTGGGCTGGATCTCAGGACGGTCCTTCATCATGACGTCTCTCTCACGTCCTCCGGGTGTCGGAGCGTGCCTCGGTAGTCCCCGATCATAGACGTCAATCGCAACTATTCCAATCCCATATTGCGACATGAAGCTACCCTTCAGTCCTCCGCAGGTGCCCTCACCGGACCGAACACCACGTCTACGCCTCAGGGCCGGGCGGGGCGTCGTCCGCGGGGTGCAGGCCGCTGCGGGCGGGGGACGGGAAGAACTCGTCGAGGGCAGCGTTGAGGGCTGCGCCGATGAGCACGGCGATCGCGATGAAGTACAGCCACATCATGACGATGATGGGGGTCGCGAGGGGACCGTAGATGGAGGCCCCGCCCACCGAGGCAGCGATCACGATCCGGAGCATGACGCTGGACAGGACCCAGATCACCAGGGCCAGGACCGCCCCCGGCAGGTCCCGCCGCCAGGGCGAACGCAGCGGGGTGGCCACGTGGTAGAGGGTGGTCAGGCCCAGGACGGTCAGGCCGACGACGGCCGGCCAGTAGAAGAATCCCAGCCATTGCAGGGGTGGTGCCCCGGCGGGACGGGCCCCCAGCAGGTCCGTGAGCAGTTCCGGCCCCATGAGCACCAGGGGCATGAGGAACATTCCCAGCACCATGCCCCCCACGTACAGGGAGAACGACAGGGCACGGGTGCGCACGATGCCGCGGCGGCCCCCCAGCCCGTACATGATCGTGATGGTGTCCACGTAGACGTTGAGGGCGCGGGAGCCCGACCACAGGGACAGTAGGAAGGCCATCGACATGATCTCGACCCGGCCGCCGTGGAGGACCTCGTCGAAGGTGGGCAGGATCACGGTGCTGACGGCGCCCGGGGTCAGGAAGGAACCTGCCAGTTCGCTGATGCGCAGGCGCAGGTCGAGGACGACGTCGTTGCCCAGGTTCCGGCCGACGAGGCCGACCCCGGCGATCAGTCCGAGGACGAGGGGTGGCAGGGACATCAGGGCGAAGAACCCGGCCTCCGCGGCCAGGCCGGTCACGCGGTAGCGCATGCACAGTCCGACGGTCCGGCGCGCGAGCCGCCCCAGGAACACGGCGGCTCCCATGACGGGTCCCCTCTCGTGCCGAGCGACGTCGCGGGACAGGGCGGTCAGCAACCCTGTGCGGCTGTTCAGGACGGTTCCCCCGGTCATTGGCAACACGCTATCCACCCTGTGGCCGTCGTGGCGGGTCGGCACCCGCGCAGGCTACGCCCCGGACACCGCAGGCCGACCCGGAAAGCCCGCTTCATCGACTTTTGCATGATCGAGGTTCGGCTGCGGGGATGACGTGCGGGGGACGTCGGGGCGGTGGCCGGTTCTCGATCATGTGGTTGGGCGGGAAAGGGGGAAGGGGTGCTCGGGCGGGAGGGGCGCTGTCGATACCGTGGTTGCCGTGGCGGAAACCGACGACGCAGTGAACCTGGTACCCCCGCCCACCGACCACGACCTGTTCAGCACCGATGCCGCCCTCGTCGAGGCGGTGGGGCGTCACGGCGCGCAGGAGCACCTGTCCCGGCTGCAGGACCTGGGGCGGCTCGGGGGCGCGCCCCGGTCCGCACGGTGGGCCCAGGACGTGGATCGTTTCCCGCCGGAGCTGCGCACCCACGACCCCTACGGGCGTCGGGTCGACGAGGTCGAGTACCACCCGGCGTGGCACCGGTTGATGGAGACCGCGGTCCGGGCCGGTTTGACGGCGGCCCCCTGGGACCCGCGGGCCCCGCAGGCCTCCCACGTGGCGAGAGCGGCGGGCCTGGTCGTCTGGTCGCAGGTGGAGTCGGGGCATCTGGCCCCCCTGACCACGAGTTACGCGGCGATCCCCGCTCTGCGCGCCGACCGGCTCCTGGAACAGGTGTGGCTGCCGAGGCTGAGCTCTCGGGCCTACGAGTTCGGGCTGCGGCCGGCCTCCGAGAAACTCGGGTGTCTGTCGGGCCTGGCCGTCACGGAGCGGCAGGGCGGCACCGACCTGGGCACGAGCATGACCGTGGCCCGCCAGGAGCGTTCCGGCCCGGTGGAGGTCGGGGACGCCTACCGGCTCACGGGCCAGAAGTGGTTCTGTTCCTCGCCCATGAACGACGTCTTTCTCTCGCTGGCGCACGCCCCGGGCGGGGCCACGTGTTTCCTGGTGCCCCGGGTCCTGGCGGACGGGACGAGGAACACGTGGCGGATCATGCGTTTGAAGGACAAGGCGGGCAACCGTTCGAGTGCTTCGGCGGAGGTCGAGCTCGACGGCACCTGGGGGGTGAGGCTCGGGGAGGAGGGCCGTGGTCTGCGGACCCTGCAGGGGGTGGTTTCCGCGATCCGCCTGGACGGGATGCTCATTTCCACGGGTCTGGTCCGGCACGCCGTGGCGCGCGCCGTCCACCACGCCCGTCACCGGAAGGCGTTCGGTTCCCCGCTGATCGACAAGCCCCTGATGCAGAACGTCCTGGCGGACCTCGCCCTGGAGAGCGAGGCCGCGACCGTCCTGGGGATGCGGCTGGCAGCGGCCGTGGACGCCACGGAGAACGAGTTTCTGCGGATTGCCGTCCCGGTGGCCAAGTACTGGGTGTGCAAGCGGGCGGTCGCGGTCGTCGCCGAGGCCATGGAGTGTCTGGGGGGCAACGGCTACGTCGAGGAGCACGGTCTGGCCCGCGTGTTCCGCGACTCCCCCATGAACTCCCTGTGGGAGGGGACCGGCAACGTCAACGCGTTGGACGTCCTGCGGGGGATGTCGTTGCAGCCGCGGGCCATGGAGGTCCTGCTGGGCGAGGTCGACCGGGCCCGGGGCGCCGACCAACGCCTGGACAAGGCCATGGACGAGGTCGCGGCCTTCCTGCAGGCCGCGTCCCGCGAGGCCCGCCGCGACCCGGCGGCCGTCGAGGGCGGGGCCCGGTGGATGGTCGAGCGACTCGCCGTGGTCCTGCAGGCGTCCCTGCTGGTCCGGTACTCCCCGCAACCGGTCTCCTCGGCCTTCCTCGCCACCCGCGTCGCCCGGGGCGGCGGGGTGCTCTTCGGCACCCTGCCCGTCAGCAAACGCACCACCCGGGCCATCGTCGACCGGGCTCTGCCGGCCTGAGGCCTCGGACCGACACGTATCGCAGCGGCTCTGGCTTGCCTGGTCGGCGAACCTTGCCGGGCCGACGCCACTGAGAGCGACCCGCAAGAGGTGGCTTCGGCTCATCATCAAGTCATGACGGACAACGACGGGCGAGTGTTCATCGTCGCGAGTGGTCATCGTCATCGAAATGGTTGATCATCACTGGGAGAAGGTGAACTCATGAGCAGTCCGATCACGGCGGAGGTCTTCCCGGCAGGAGAGCACCTCGCGGATGAGCTCGACGCACGTGGTTGGTCCCAGGCCGACTTCGCCGAGGTACTGGGACGACCGGTGCAGTTCGTGTCGGAGGTCGTCTCCGGCAAGAAGGAGATCACCCGCGAGTCCGCGGCGCAGATCGCAGCGGCTCTGGGTACGTCTGTCGAGTTCTGGCTGAATCTCCAGGACTCGTAGCTGATGGAAGCAGTCCCAGGGGGCTGCGATCGGGTCGGCGGTGGTCCGGGCGGTGGCCGGCCAGGCGGCAGGAAAGAAATGTCCCGCATCGTCCCGAGCCGAGGTCCCCGGCTACTGCTGCCGCAGGAGCGCCGCAGCGACGAGCAGGTTCGGATTCAGTAGTCGGGTGTCATCACCTGCAGGACGACACGCACGGGCTGCGGCCGCGATCGTGGACTCTCCCGACACTTCCAAGGGAGACTTCCTGTGGCAACGTTGTTGGCCCGGTTGGGCCGGTTTGCTTTCAAGCGCCGTGGTCCGGTGGTTCTCGCGTGGCTGGTCGTCCTGGCCGGAGCGATCTTCGCCGGTCTGAATGCGGCGTCGGTCCCCGACGACGACTTCTCGGTGCCGGGCATCGAGTCGCAGACCGCCCTGGACCTGATGAAGGAGCGGTTCCCGGGGATGACGGCCGATGCCGGCGACGCCACGGTGGTGTTCGTGGCCCCGCGGAGCGAACGGGTGACCTCCGCGCCGTACAAGGCTGCGATCGAGTCGGCGGTCCGGCAACTCGCCGACGGCGAGCAGGTCGCCATGGTGGACGACCCCTTCGAGGCCGGAACGGTCAGCAGTGACGGGTCGGCGGCGTACGCGAGTGTGAGGTACGCCGTGAAGTCCAGCGGGGTGACTGATCACAGCCGGGCGGAGATCACCGCCGCGGCCGAGGTCGCCAGGCACACGGGGCTGACTGTCGAGGCCGGTGGGAGCGCGATGGAGGCCGGCGGCGGCGGGGGCGTCGCCGAGATCATCGCCATCGGGCTGGCCTCGGTGATCCTGCTGGTCACCTTCGGCTCCTTCGTCGCCGCGGGGTTGCCGCTGTTGACTGCGCTGCTCGGGGTTGCGGTGAGCATGATGACGATCCTCGCCGTCAGCAACGTCCTGGGGCTCTCCGCGACCACCGGCACCATGGCGATGATGCTGGGTCTCGCCGTGGGTATCGACTACGCCCTGTTCGTGGTCTCCCGATACCGCGAGGAACGTGCCCGCGGACTGTCCGCCGTCGAAGCGATCTGTCTCTCGGTGGGCACCGCCGGCTCCGCGGTGGCCTTCGCAGGTGTGACCGTGGTGATCGCGCTCGCCGGCATGGCGGTGATCGGCATCCCGATGCTGACCAAGATGGGGCTGGCCGCCGTCGCGGCAGTGGTGGTGGCTGTCCTGGTCGCCCTCACCCTGGTACCGGCGGTCATCGGGTTCGTGCCCGACCAGGTGCTGTCTCGTTCCGCTCGTCTCCGCGTCTCTGACCGAGGTCACCTTCCTCCCCGGTCCGGCGGCAGGGCTCCGGGGCTCGGAGGGGCACGGTGGGCGCGACTGGTCCTTCGTCACCCGGTCCGGGTCCTCGCCCTGGGGGTGGCACTGCTCGGCGCGCTCGCGATCCCCGCTTCGGGGCTGCAGCTGGGCATGCCGGGGGACGAGGCCAAGCCGACCTCGACCACCCAACGTCGTGCCTACGACGCGCTGGCCAAGGCCTTCGGCCCCGGCTTCAACGGCCCGCTCATGATCGTGGTCGACGCCGAGGGTGCCACCGAACGGCGCAAGGCGGTCGACGCCATCGCCGACACGATGGCCGGCACGAAGGGTGTGGTGTCGGTCTCTCCGGCACACCTCAACGACGCCGGG
>JAUPKJ010000333.1 GCA_030837505.1 Actinomycetota bacterium | reverse complement strand
GAGCACGTACTTGCCGACGTTCCAGTTGATCGATACCGATGGCGATGGCCTGATCTCCGCTGGTGAGTTGCGGAATCTGATGCGGGAGCTGGGGGCGGAGGCCGATGAGGACGTGGCCATGGCGATGGTGCGGGCCATGGACGGGGACAAGGACGGCCTGGTCAGTCTCGAGGAGCTGAGCGAGTACCTGTCGTCGCATCCTTTGTGAGGGGGGTGTGAGAGGCGCGGGAGGGGATTCTCTTCCCGCGCCGGTTGGTTTCGGGGGTCGGCGTGTGGCAATGCTGCTGTTTGACGAGTGGGAGCGCGCATGTTCTCGAAGATTCTTGTGGCCAACCGGGGCGAGATTGCTGTCCGGGCTGCTCGTGCCGCGTACGAGTTGGGGGCCAGGTCCGTTGCGGTCTTTCCTTGGGAGGACCGGAACGCGGTTCATCGGATCAAGGCGGACGAAGCTTATGTGATCGGTGAGCGCGGTCGGCCCGTGCATGCGTACTTGGATGTTGCGGAGATTCTGCGGGTGGCCCGGGAATGTGGTGCGGACGCGATTTATCCGGGGTACGGGTTCTTGTCGGAGAATCCGGATCTGGCTGTCGCGTGCGAGCGGGAGGGGATTGTTTTCATCGGTCCGGGTGAGGCCGCGTTGTCGATGGCCGGGAACAAGGTGAGGGCGGTGGCGGCGGCGAGGGCTGCGGGGGTGCCGGTTCTGCGTTCCTCGGAGCCGTCGGCGGATCTGGAGGAGTTGGTGGGGGCTGCGGTGGGGGTGGGGTTCCCGTTGTTCGCGAAGGCTGTGGCCGGTGGTGGTGGTCGGGGGATGCGGCGGGTGGATTCGGAGCAGGAGCTGCCCGCTGCCCTGTCGTCTGCGATGCGGGAGGCCCAGGGGGCTTTCGGTGATGCGACGATGTTCCTGGAGCAGGCTGTTCTGCGGCCGCGGCACATCGAGGTGCAGGTTCTGGCGGATGCCGTGGGGAACGTGGTGCATTTGTTCGAGCGGGATTGTTCGGTGCAGCGTCGTCATCAGAAGGTGGTGGAGATCGCGCCGGCGCCGGCGTTGGACGAGGGGTTGCGTGAGAGGTTGTGCGCGGATGCGGTGGCTTTTGCTCGTCAGGTGGGGTACGTGAATGCTGGGACCGTGGAGTTCCTGGTGGACACGGTGGGGGAGCGTGCGGGGGAGCACGTGTTCATCGAGATGAATCCTCGGATCCAGGTGGAGCACACCGTGACCGAGGAGGTCACGGATGTGGACCTGGTGCAGGCACAGATGCGGATAGCGGCGGGGGAGACGTTGCCGGATCTGGGGTTGTCGCAGGATTCGATCCGGTTGCGGGGGGCGGCGTTGCAGTGCCGGATCACGACGGAGGATCCTGCGAACGGTTTCCGGCCGGACACGGGGGTGGTGAACACATACCGGTCCCCGGGGGGTGCGGGGATCCGTCTGGACGGGGGGACGGTGTATGCGGGGGCGGTGGTCAGTCCGCATTTTGATTCGTTGTTGGTGAAGTTGGTGGCGCGGGGGGCCGATTTCCCGACGGCCGTGAGCCGGGCGCAGCGGGCTCTGGCGGAGTTCCGGATCCGGGGCGTGGCGACGAACATTCCGTTCCTGCAGTCGGTGCTGGCCGAGCCGGATTTCTTGGCGGGCGGCGTGCCGACGTCGTTCATCGACGAGCGTCCGGGGCTGTTGACGACGCGCAGGAGCCACGACCGGGGGACGAAGTTGTTGACCTGGTTGGCGGATGTGACGGTGAACAAGCCGTTCGGGGAGGCGCCGGTGACGATGTCGCCGAGGGAGAAGCTGCCGGTGCTCGAGGGGACGCCGGGGGGGCCTGTGTCCGGTGGCGTGGTGTCGTGGCGGCGCCGGCTGGTGGAGTCCGGGCCGGAGGGGTTCGCGTCGGCTCTGCGGGCGGCGGTGCCGCTGGCGGTGACGGACACGACGTTCCGGGATGCCCATCAGTCGTTGTTGGCCACGCGAGTGCGGACGAAGGACCTGGTGCAGGTCGGGCCGCATCTGTCGCGGTTGACGCCGGAGTTGTTGAGCGTGGAGTGCTGGGGCGGGGCCACGTACGATGTGGCGTTGAGGTTCTTGGGGGAGGACCCGTGGGAGCGCCTGGCCGCCCTGCGGGAGGCCATGCCGGATCTGTGCCTGCAAATGTTGTTGCGGGGGCGGAACACCGTGGGGTACACGCCGTATCCGACGGAGGTGACGGATGCTTTCGTGGAAGAGGCTGCCGCGACCGGCGTCGACATCTTCCGTATTTTCGATGCGTTGAACGACGTCGGGCAGATGCGCCCTGCGATCGATGCGGTGCGGGCGACGGGGACCGCGGTGGCCGAGGTGGCCCTGTGCTACACGGCGGATCTGTTGGATCCGGCCGAGCGCCTGTACACGTTGGACTATTACCTGCGTCTGGCGGAGCAGATCGTCCGGGCGGGGGCCCACGTGATTGCGGTCAAGGACATGGCGGGGTTGTTGCGGCCGGCCGCGGCCGGCCGTTTGGTGCGTGCTCTGAGGGAGCAGTTCGAGCTGCCGGTGCATGTGCACACGCATGACACGGCCGGCGGCCAGTTGGCGACGTTGTTGGCGGCTTCGGACGCGGGGGCCGACGCCGTGGACGTCGCGAGCGCTGCGATGGCGGGGACGACGAGTCAGCCGTCGTTGTCGGCGTTGGTGGCGGCGTTGGCGCACACGGAGCGGGATCCGGGGTTGGGGTTGCGGGCTGTGACGGATCTGGAGCCGTACTGGGAGGCTGTGCGGAGGGTGTATGCGCCGTTCGAGTCGGGGTTGCCGGGGCCGACGGGGCGTGTGTACGACCATGAGATTCCGGGTGGTCAGTTGTCGAATTTGCGGCAGCAGGCGATTGCTTTGGGGTTGGGGGAGAAGTTCGAGCAGATCGAGGCGATGTATGCGGCGGCGGATCGGATTCTGGGGCGTTTGGTGAAGGTGACGCCGAGTTCGAAGGTGGTGGGGGACCTGGCGTTGCATCTGGTGGCGGTGGGGGCGGATCCGGCGGAGTTCGCGCGGAGTCCGGAGACTTTCGATATTCCGGATTCTGTGATCGGGTTCTTGAACGGTGAGTTGGGGGAGCCGGCGGGGGGTTGGCCGGAGCCGTTCCGGAGTCGGGCGTTGCGGGGGCGGGAGCGTGGGCCGCGGCGGGCGGAGTTGTCGTCGCGGGATCGGCAGGATCTGGGGTCGGATCGGCGGGGGACGTTGAACAGGTTGTTGTTCCCGGGGCCGGCGCGGGAGTTCGCGGGGGTGCGGGAGTCGTTCGGGGACGTGTCGGTGTTGGGCACGGTGGATTATTTGTACGGGTTGCGGGCGGGGCAGGAGCATGAGGTGGATCTGGGGCGGGGGGTCCGGTTGTTGGTGGGGTTGGAGGCCGTGGGGGAGGCGGATGTGCGGGGGATGCGGACGGTGATGTGCACTTTGAATGGGCAGTTGCGGCCTGTTCAGGTGCGGGACCGGTCGGTGCAGGTGGTGTCCCGGGTGGCGGAGAAGGCGGATCCTGCTGTTCCGGGGCAGGTGGCGGCGCCGTTCGCCGGGGTGGTGTCGTTGCGGGTCGGGCAGGGGGAGGTGGTGGAGGTCGGGCAGGTGGTGGCGACGATCGAGGCCATGAAGATGGAGGCTTCGATCACTTCGCCGGTGGCGGGCACGGTGGTGCGGTTGGCGACGGGGCCGGTGCAGCAGGTGGAGGGTGGGGATCTGGTGTTGTCGGTGGGGTGATCGGGTCGGTTCAGGAGTCGTCGCGGCGGGACAGGGCGTCGAAGAGGATTTGTTTGACTTGTTGGGTGTCGTGGGCTTGGTAGGCCCGGGCGCCGGTGGCTCGGGAGAGTGCTTGTAGGTGTGTCATGTCGGGGTTGTCGCCGAGGCCGATGGTGATGAGACGGACGTTTTCGTCCGGTCGGGAGAGTTTGTCGAGTTCGGTGAGGGCTTGGGGGAGGGTGAGGTCGTGGGGGGTGTTCTTGTCCGGGCCGTCGGTGAGGATCACGACGGTGTTGGAGGCTTCGGGGGAGTAGGCGTTGTGCAGGGCGCGGACGGCATCGACGGCGGTCCGGTTGAGGGCGGTGTTCGTGTCGCTGAGGTGGGTGTTCAGGGAGAGGAGGTGTCGGCTGAGTTGGTCTCGGTGGGTTTGTCCGTGTTCGGGGGTGGACAGGGGGCGGACGAGGGCCAGTTCGGTGCTGGTGTGGGACGGTTTCCCGGGGAAGATCCACAGTCCGGCGGAGGACCGGTCGGGCAGGAGTCGGCCGGTCTGGCGGACGGCTTGGCCGGCGAGGTCGGCGCGGTTGAGGCCGTGGGAGGTGGGGGTCCGCATGGACGGGGAGACGTCGACGGCGAGCAGGATCCGGGAGGGCCTGGACAGGGTGGTGAGGTGATCGAGGAATTCGCGGGTGCGTTCGCGGTCGGGCAGGTTCAGGGTGCGGACGGTGGCTCGGGGAAGACCGGTGCCGGTGCCCGTGGTCCGGGTGGTGGCGCTCTGCCGGTGGGCGTCCCTCAGGCCGGCGGCGTACAGGATGGTTCGGGCGTTTTGTGAGGTGAGGGTTTCGACGACCTTGTCGACGGCGTTCGTCTCGTGCTGGTCGCGCAGGCGTGGTGACAGTCGCAGGAGGGGGTAGTCCAGCCAGGGGGATCCCCCTTCGGGGTAGGTGGCGACCAGGGCCGGCATGGTGGTGTGGCGGGTGAAGACTTCCATTTCGGTGGTGGGCAGGAGGGGGGAGTTCTTCTGGTCGGTCCTGGCGGCGTCCCGGAGGGTTTTCTCGGTGGGGGCTTCGCTGCGGGCGGAGGTCAGGACGGCGGCGGCGATGGCGCGGTCGGCCCGTTCGTTTCTGCCCAGGCTGTGCCACAGGGCCAGCAGCGACAGGGCACCGGTGGTGTTGTTCTTCAGGTCGGGCAGGAGGACGGCCCGGTCGGGGGTCAGGGCCTGGCCCCAGGTGGGGGGTTCTCGGGACCATCCCAGGTTGCTCTGGGCCGCGCGGGTGGAGGCGATGACCAGGGGGGAGGTGGCGAAGGTTCCGACGTGGCGGGGGGTCCAGCGGGGGGCGCGGTCGGACCACAGGGAGGAGTCGGGGATCCACAGGTGGGGGATCCGGTCGGCGGGGAGTTGGTCGACGCTGGCGACGGTGTTGCCGGGGGCCTGGCCGCGGACGTAGGTGTGCAGGCAGCGGTTCTTCGGCAGGGCTGAGCCCTGGTGGTTTTCGAGGATCTGGGTGACGACGGGTTGCACGTCGGTGCTGGTGACGATCTCCACGTGCACCGGGGTGCACCGGGTGGGGTTCCACGGCAGGGCGAGGTCGAGTTCGTCGGCGACCGGGCCCGTGGTGAGGGCTCCGGCCAGGAACAGGGCCAACAGGCAGGTGACTGCGGCGGGCCACCGTCCGAGGGGGGACGGTGGGGGGGAGGCCTGTCGTCTGCCTGACACTGTGTCCTCGATTCTTCCGGGCGGGGGTTCGGGGCGGGGTCCGGGCCGGTCGGTTCTGCGACGGCGGTGACGCTGGGGCGGGAACGGAAGGACCGACGTCCGGATGGTCACAGTATGTGACGATCACTCTTAGTACGGGCAGTATGGTAACGGTTAGTAATGTTTGGGGGGAGATTTCTGGCCCCTGATCCCCATCTTGCCCAGAGACGGAGGGTGAAGCCGCCTCAGTTGGGTGATCGGCCGGAAATCAGGGGAGATCTGCTCCCCTTCGGGGAACGTGGGACCTGGAGGGAGAGAGGCCCCGGATTCCGAAAATGACATAATATCCATTATCGGCTAGGCGTCTGGGCTGGAGAGGGGCTTGTCGGGCCCGTTCGCCGGAAGATTCGCGCTGGTGGGGACGATCTGTGGCTCTGTGCGGAACATGCGGCGGCGGCCGAGCGTTCAACAGGTGTGACGACATCCGCTGCGCCCGTGGGAGGTCTGCGATGAGCGACCGGAGCATGCGGGGTACCCGATTGGGTGCTCGGAGCCTGGAGAGCGACACCGGAGTTCAACCTGCCGCCCGCCAGGACGTGATCTACAACTGTCCGAACGGGCACGCGATCGTCGTTCCGCTGTCGATCGAGGCGGAGGTGCCCCCGCTGTGGGAGTGCCGGTGCGGAACGATGGCCCTGCGCAAGGATGCCGAGGTGCCCGAGGAAAAACCGTCCAAACCGGTCAGGACCCATTGGGACATGCTGATGGAACGGCGGACGACCGCCGAACTGGAGGAGCTGCTCAAGGAACGCCTGGAGCTGCTGCGCAGCGGTGCTCTGAGCCGCCGCAGCGCCTGATCGGCCTCTGTCCGGCAGCCGACGCCGGCCGCCACTCCCCCGTTCGATTTGTCCGCTCCGGGTGATCCGTCCCTGAAAGACCTTCGGCCCGGGTCGGCCCGACACGAAGAAGG
>JAUPKJ010000332.1 GCA_030837505.1 Actinomycetota bacterium | reverse complement strand
GCGCGCGTCCTTGGCCTTCAACGCGGCCCGGAGATCACCGATCAGCGCGAGGAGTTCCTCACCCGACAACCCGACCTCATCCGACACCCCCCCATCAAAACACACCCCGACCAGGCAAACACATCAAACCCACCCCACCACACCCGGCGAACCACCCACCTGAATAGCTACGTTGCCGGCGCTGTTGCGGGGGGTGTCGTCGCGGGTGGCTTTCGGCCGGGCGGAGGGGTTGCTGCGGGATCTGGGGTTGGAGGGGACCAACGCGGGGACGGCGGATTTGTCGGGGGGTGAGCGGCAACGGGTAGCAGTGGCTCGGGCGTTGATCAACGAGCCTCCGTTGGTGTTGGCGGACGAGCCGACAGGGGCTCTGGATGAACAGACGCGGGAGGCGGTGGCGCGGTTGTTGTTCGCGGTGCCGGGGCAGCGGGGCACGGGGTTGTTGGTGGTTACGCATGATCCGCAGGTGGCTGCTCTGGCGGACCGGTGTCTGGTCCTGCGGGGCGGGAAGGCCGAACAGGTTGCGGTGCCGGAGGCCGTACGAGCCGGGGCTGTGACAAACGGCGACGTGGCAGGGGGTGCGGCATGAGGTCGTGGATGCGCAGGGTAGCGACGTTGTTGCGGATCGGGCGGGCCGCGCGGCGGGGTTCGGGGGTGAGCGCGGGCAGGTTCGTGGTTCTGGCCTGCGGGACCCTGGCCCTGGCCGTAGGTTTCTCGGTCATCGCGGGCAGCTGGGCCGTGTACCAGGAACGGGCTCGCCACGAAGCCGCCCGGCAGCCCTTGCACGCTTTGTCGGATGCCGAGGCCAACAAGGTCAGGGCCTGGATGGCTGTCGGTACGGACACGCTGCGGGACCATATGCAGTTCATGGTGTTCTCGATCGAACCGGTGACGGCGGACGCGCCACTGCCTCCCGGGCTGCCGCGGTGGCCCGAGCCGGGAGAGGTCTTCGTGTCCCCGCAGCTGTTGGAGGACGGCGCGGGCGAACAGATCGCCGACCGGTACGGGAAACTCGCCGGTGTCATCGGTGAAGAAGGACTGGGAGTCCCGGACGAACGTCTCGCCTGGCGACGGCCACCCCGCGGGGAATCCCTGGAAGGTGCAACGGGATCCGAGGCGTTCAAGGGGCTGGAAGGCGGGAAGGGTCTGCGTGGTGGGTGTGGCGAATCGGACAACATTTTCACGTGGCCCGGGTACTCCGGGTGCGTCCTGATGCTTCTGGTATTTCCTGCGTCGATGCTGTTGTACGTGGGGAACGGGTTCGGAGTCGAAGAACGAAAACGGCGGGATGTGCTGTTGTCGGTTCTGGGGGCCGGGCCTGTTCAGCGGCGTTGGGTACAGGTCGGGGACGTGGCCGGGCCCGTCCTGGCCGGGGTAGGGTTTGCTGGGGCGGCCCTGGCGGCGGTGATTTGGCGCAGCCCGCGTCTTCCGGTGACGGATTTCGTGGTTCCCGGGGACTATCTCCTGCTCCATTGGCCGGTGCTGGCCGGGGTCCTGGCCGCGGCGGGGGCCGTGACTGTGGTGCTGTCGGTTCTGGTGCCGACGCGGCACAGGAAAGGCAGCACCCGGCCTGTACGGACCGGTGAGCGCAGCCGGAGGATCCATCTCCTGGCCTTCCCGGTGGCCTTGTTCGCCGCGGTCCGTCTTCCCGACGTCCTGGACCCCGGCTACACCCCCGGTCCGGTGTGGAACATCACGTATCTGATCGGGGTGGTTGCGACATTCGTCACCCTGCCGTTCACCCTCGGGGTACTGGTGGGTGCCGCAGGACAGATGGTGGCGGCGTGGGGGCGTCGACGGGGCTCGACGGCAGCGCTCATCGGTGGGCGACGTCTGTCCGCCGCGCCCTCCGGGACCGCCCGGACGGTCGCCGGGACCGTCATCCTGGTGGGAGTCCTCCTGGAAGCCAACGTCTGGTCCAGTCTCCTGACCCGGTTCGAGGCCGCGGACCGTGCCACCCAACAGAGTCTGGGAAACTCTGTCCTCGTCACGGATGTGCACGGCCAGACGGAGCTTCCGCTGTTCCTCGACGCGCTGCCCGCCGGGTTCGGCACTTTTCTTCTGCAGGAATCCGGAATGAACGGCGACTGGAGGAAGCGTCGTTTCGTGGCCACGGGGCAATGCTCGGATCTGCGGGCCGTGGGGTTCACCTGCCGGGGGAAGCAGGACCTGTCGAAGCTTCCCGGACGGACCCGGACTCTGCTGTCCCTGTTGTATGTCCGCGGTGCTGCGCAGTTGCAGGTCGCCCAGGGCACCGTTCGCGGGACGAGCGCGAGCTACGCAGGCAGCTCCGCCCTCGTGATCGTTGATCCGTCGGGGAAGGCCGTGGACCTGCCCGGGATCAAGAAGATCGCGTATCGGACTCTGGCCAGTCCTCCCGAGATCTACAACCTCGGGGAGGACGGGTTCGGGACCAGTACAAGTACTGCCCACCAAGCGACGTGGATCGTATTGTTCGGGATCGGGTCTGTCCTGATCCTGGGGACCGCCCTGGGGATCACCGCGGTGACCAGGTTCCGGAACCAGGCGGACGACTTGGGATCGTTGTCTATCCTGACCGGTCGGCGGACCCCCTTCTGGGGGATCGGGGCCTGGACCGTCGCCGCCCCCATGGTGCTGGGTGCTTGGGTCTCCCTGGGAGTGTCCCGGATCCTCATCGCTCCCATGACAG
>JAUPKJ010000043.1 GCA_030837505.1 Actinomycetota bacterium | reverse complement strand
GCCGCGGGGCCGCCGGAGCGGGCCGGGCGGCGGCGGGCCGCCATCTGCTGACGGGGGCGGCGGGGTGCGTCGGGCATGCAGGAGCTCCGTATTCACATCGGGTCGAACGGGTGCACGGCCGCGGGCGGTCCGTCCTGCGGGGATCGTCCGGGGGACGTCCGCTGCGGGTGGACCGGTCCGGGGGTGCCGGGTGGGACCGTGTGCCTCGAACACCCGTACCGGGTTGTGCCGGCAGAGCGGAAGGCGGACCGGCGCGGGCCCCGCAGGGCCAGCAAGGAGTCCGCGCGGCGGGACGGCCGTCCGAGCGACGTCGGATCGGCCTTCGACCGGATGATCCGGACGGTCCCCTTCGGGCCACGGGGAGCGATCGGCCAGGGGCCGGTCGCATCGTCGGACGCGGCGACAACGGTGGCGTCGCGTTCAACGCAGTGCGGGTATGCCCTGGCGTCGCTGCCCCGTCGGCGTCGGACCCGGGAGGGCCGTCGGATCGACAGGGGTCGTCGGTTCGGTACGGGCGATGACGTCTTGCATCCGGCCGGGCATCTCACCGGGGCTCGCCGCCATAGCGGTTCTGCCGCCCACCGGGAGTTCCACCTCACGACGCGCGACTTGGGGACCGGCGAGGGACGCCGGATCCGCGGGCCGGACAGCAATACCTGTCCGGCCGTCGTATCGCCTCACCATAGCAGCGGTCGTGGGTGGTTCGATCCGGATGATCCGCTCGGGGGAAGATCCTCGGGCCCCGGGGAGGGGCGCCCGGCCCGGCGCCGGGGGTCTTGCCGGGGGTGGTGCCGGGCCGGGCGAGGGGTCATCCGGCCTGTTTCTTCTGTTCCTCGGCGAGGGGCCTGACGGCCTGGATGTCGTTCTTCTTGAGGTTCTCGAACAGGGCCAGGGCCTTCTCCCGGTCCCATTGCACGGCGCTGCCCGCGGGGGTGGACAGGTCGGGGTTGCCGATGGGGACGGTCAGGGAGAGCCCCTTGCCGCCGGCCACGCCGCGCATGGCGTTGATGAACTTCAGCAGACCCCAGGGAGAGGTTCCCTCGTTCACCCGCAGGGCGTCCCCGCCCGCGCCGGCCGCGGGGAAGGACCGCCAGGGCACCAGGAGGACCGAGGGGGAGAACGTCCTGGCCGCGATGGACGCCAGGACCTGCCTTTGGCGTTCCACGCGGCCCAGGTCGCCCCGGGGGTCGCTGTAGCGGGCCCGGGAGTAGCCCAGGGCGGTGGCGCCGTCGAACTCCTGGCAGCCGGCGGGGATGTCCAAGTGGGCCTTCTTGTCCTTCATGGCCCGTTTGGAACAGACCTCGATCCCCCCGACCGCGTCCACGAGGTCGGCGTACCCCATGAGACCTGTTTCGACGTAGCCGTCGATGCGCAGGCCCGAGACCTGTTCCACCGTTTTGATCAGCAGCTGGGGGCCGCCGAAGGCATAGGCGGCGTTGATCTTGTTGCGATCGTGGCCGGGGATGGGGACGTAGGAGTCCCGGGGCACGCTGAGCAGCACGTTCGGGTCGCCGCCGCCCGGCACGTGCAGGATCATGACCGTGTCGGTGCGGCGGCCCGCGGCCTTGCCCGTCCCGAGCTTGCGCCGGGCGTCGGAGTCGAGATCCTCCCGGGAATCGCTGCCGACGACGAGGTAGGTCGTGCCGGGGGTGTCCGCGGGGCGCTCACCGTCGGGCATGGCGTCCACTTTGTCCAGGTGGCTCCAGGCCGTCCAGAACAGCCCGAGGGGATAGAGGATCAGTAGGACGACGATGCCGATCACGATCCCCTTGCGGGGCACGCGCGTCCGGGTGCCCCCGGAGCCCTCCGACCCGCCTGCGCCTCCCGAGCCCTGCGGTCCCCTGTGCCACGGCGGCGTTCCGGAGGGCCTGCTTCGCGTTCCTCCGTCGGGGCCGTAACGGCCCGGGGACGTGGACCGTCCGGACGGGTTCCGTCCGGCGGGGGGGCCGTAGCCACCCGGGTACGCCATCTCCGCGCGTTCCACGTCGTCCTTACGCTCCGTTCCGTGTGGGTCGTCGGCCGCGCCCGTGTCGGCCGCGAGGATCTCCTCCTGGGGGGCCTGGGCCGTCGGCTGTCGGTCCGCGGGTACCAGGACCGTAGCGTCCGCGGCGCCCGTACCGCCGGGGGCGCAGGCCCGCGCGTAGTCCGCGGTGGGCACGAGCACCGTCTCCGCGGTCGCTCCGGCCTGCTCGCGGGCAACGCTGCGGGCCGGGCGTCCGCTCCGGTCCACCCGCAGGAGCAGGGGGGCGCCCTCGGGGGTTTCGCCTCCGCCGGGGGCCCCCGGGGCGGGGCCGGCCGGGTCCTCGGGCCGTTCCTCGGGCCGTGGGCCGGGGTTCTCTGGGCGTTGCGGCATGTCAGAAGACTCCCCCGGCTGCGGTTCGGACGGCGGTGGGACGGACGGCTGCGGTTCGGCCGGCGGTGGGTCGGGGCCGACCGTGCGGGCTGCTCTTCCCGCTCGCCGCTCGTGCGCCGGTCGTCGGGCCCGGGCCCGCGTCGACAAGGTCCATGGGCACAGTGTGCCGTGAAGCCTGCACGGACACGGAGCGGACGGCACAGCGCGTGCCCGAACGCTGCGGAAAGACCCTCTGTGATGGCAGAAGTGATCACCGATGTCACGGGGAGTCACCTCGTCGGGGCCCCGGGGGAAGGGAGATCAACTCCGTCGGGCCCCCCGCCACGCCGCTCACCTGTCGAAGCCCCCTCCTGCCGGTCGCTCTAAGGTCGAACGGGCACGGTCCGGGCCCACGACGACGAGGCCGGGCCCACGACGACGAGGAGACGAAGAATCATGATCTGGTTGGTCACGGGTGGCGCGGGATACATCGGGGCCCACGTGGTCCGGGAGTTTCTCGCTTCCGGGCGCGGGGTCGTGGTCCTGGACGACCTCTCCAGCGGCCATCGCCGTTTCGTCCCCGAGGGCGCCGGGTTCGTGGAGGGGTCCGTGGCCGATCCGGGGGCCGTGGAACGCGCGCTGCGGGTCGAGGGCACTCCGGTCACGGGCGTCGTCCACCTGGCGGGGTTCAAGTACGCGGGGGTCTCGGTGGAACGGCCCCTGCACACCTACGAACAGAACGTCACGGGGTCACTCGTGCTGCTGCAGGCGATGGCCGGGGCCGGCGTCGAAAAACTGGTGTTCTCCTCCAGCGCGGGGGTCTACGGGACCCCGACGGAGGAGAACGTCAGCGAGCGCACCGGGACCGCGCCGCAGTCCCCGTACGGCCGCAGCAAACTCATCACCGAATGGATGATCCGTGACATCGCCGCCGTGACGTCGCTGCGCCACACCTGCCTGAGGTACTTCAACGTCGTGGGGTCCGGGCATCCCGACCTGTACGACACGAGTCCGCACAATCTCGTACCCCTCGTGCTGCGGGCCCTGACCGAGGGCCGGGTCCCGCAGGTGCGCGGAACGGACTACCCGACCCCCGACGGCTCGTGCGTGCGGGACTACGTGCACGTCCAGGACGTCGCCCTCGCGCACGTGGCTGCCGCGCAGGCCCTGGAGCGGGGCGGACGGCTCGAACCCGTCTACAACCTGGGCAGCGGCCGCGGACTGTCCGTCCTGGAGATCATGCAGGCGGCGGTCCGGACCACGGGCAGGGATTTCACGCCCAGCAGGGTCGAACGCCGCCCGGGGGACCCGGCGCGGATCGTCGCCTCGGGGGAGCTGGCGGCCAGGGACCTGGACTGGCGGATGCGCCACACGGTCGATGACATGGTCCTCAGCGCCTGGAACGCCTGGACGGCCGCGGTGGCCCGCGGCGAGGCCCCGTGACGGCACACGGCTGCCGGGGCGCTCTCATGTGGTGGGGTCGTTCTCAGCTGCGGGGGCGTCCCAGGGCCCGGTAGGTCCACCCGGCCTCGCGCCACCGGCGGGGGTCCAGGGCGTTGCGCCCGTCGAGGATGTGCCGGGAACGCACCGTGCGACCCAGCAGGGCCGGATCCAGTTCCCGGTACTGCTGCCATTCCGTCAGCAGCAGGACGGCGTCGGCACTCTCGCAGGTCTCCTGGACCGACTCGGCGTACTGCAGTTGCGGCCAGGCTCTCCGGGCGTTCTCCAGGGCGGCGGGGTCGGTGACCACGACGTCGGCCCCCTGCAGGCGGATCTGCGCCGCCACGTTGAGGGCGGGGGAGTCGCGGATGTCGTCGCTGTCCGGTTTGAAGGCCGCGCCCAGGACGGCGACGCGCCGTCCGAGGAAGGACCCCCCGAGGACCTCGCGGGCCAGGTCGACCATGCGCGAGCGCCGCCGCATGTTGATGGCGTCGACCTCGCGCAGGAAGGTCAGGGCCTGGTCGGCGCCCAGTTCTCCGGCTCTGGCCATGAAGGCCCGGATGTCCTTGGGCAGGCAGCCGCCGCCGAAGCCCAGGCCGGGGCGCAGGAATTTGGAGCCGATCCGTTCGTCGTGGCCCATGGCGTCGGCCAGGAGGGTGACGTCGGCTCCGGCGGCCTCGCAGACCTCCGCCATCGCGTTGATGAAGGAGATCTTGGTGGAGAGGAAGGCGTTCGCCGCGGACTTCACCAGTTCGCTGGTGGCGTAGTCGCAGGTGACCAGGGGGGTTCCGGCGGCGAGCTGTGAGGCGTAGACCTCGTTGAGCATCGCGCGGGCGCGGTCGGCGGCGGCGGGGTCGGCGGGCAGGCCGTAGACGAGCCGGTCGGGGCTCTGGGTGTCGTGGACGGCGTGGCCCTCGCGCAGGAACTCGGGGTTCCAGGCGAGCGCTGCGCCGGGGGCGGCCTCGTGGATCCGGTCGGCGGCTCTGGCGGCGGTCCCGACGGGCACGGTGGACTTGCCGACGACGAGGTCGCCGGGGTGCAGGTGGGGCAGCAGGGAGGTGAGGGCGGCCTCGACGTAGCTGGTGTCGGCCGCGTATTCGCCTTGGCGCTGGGGGGTGCCCACGCAGATGAAGTGGACCATCGGGTCGGGGTCCGGCGTGGGGGTCGGGGTGGGGTGCTGCGCGGGGTCGGGGGTGTCCGGGTCGTGCACCTGGCGGACCTGGGTGGTGAAGGTCAGGCGGCCGGAGGCGACGGAGTCCCGGAGCAGTTCCGGCAGGCCGGGTTCGTAGAAGGGGGCCCGGCCTGCGGCCAGTTCCTTGACTTTGACGTCGTCGGTGTCGACCCCGACGACCCTGTGACCGAGGGCTGCCATGCAGGCCGCGTGGACCGCGCCGAGGTAGCCACAGCCGAGGACGGAAATACGCACTCGGGGATGCTACCCCGGCGTGTTCGTGGGCGATGCCGTCCATGTTCCGGATACGGGGGGTCCTGCGGTGTTACGGTCGGGCTGCTGGCGCACCCCCGATGTTCTCGCGTGAGGTGGATAGTGCGTTTTGGGCTTTTTGTGCCGCAGGGTTGGCGTCTGGACCTGGTCGGCATCGAACCCTCCCGACATTGGGAGACGATCCGGGCCGTGGCGGACGCGGCCGAGTCCGGTCCTTTCGACTCGCTCTGGGTCTACGACCACTTCCACACGACCCCGGTCCCCACCCACGAGGCGACCCACGAGGCCTGGTCGCTCCTGTCGGCGCTCGCTGCCGTGACCTCCCGGGTCCGACTGGGGCAGATGTGCACGTGCGTGGGCTACCGCCATCCGATGTATCTGGCGAAGGTCGCAGCGACCGTCGATCTGATCTCGGGCGGTCGTCTGGACGTCGGTATCGGTGCCGGGTGGTACGAGCACGAGTGGACCGCCTACGGCTACGGGTTCCCCCCGGCCGCCGATCGCCTGGCGATGCTCACCGAGGGGGTCGAGATCATGCGCAGGGCCTGGAGGACGGGCAGCGCGACCCTGGCCGGTGAGCATTATCAGGTCGACGGCGCGATCTGTCGGCCGCTGCCGGCGCAGTGCGGCGGCCCGCCCCTGTGGATCGCTGGGGGCGGCGAGCGCCGGACGCTGCGGATCGCGGCCCAGTACGCGGACTGCACGAACTTCGACGGGACCCCGGAGGGGTTCCGTCACAAGTCGCAGGTGCTGGCCGGGCACTGCAAGGACGTGGGGCGCGACTTCGACGAGATCGTCCGCTCGTCCAATTACAACGTCGTCATCGGGCGCAGCGGCGCTGAGGTGGATGAGCGTCTTGAGCGCTACCGGGACCGGTACAGCCCGTTCCTGCCGGAGGAACTGTTGCAGACCGCGGTCGAGCAGCTCCGCCGCGGCACCCTGGTGGGCACCCCCGAACAGTTGGTGGAGCGGTTGAGCCGTTTGCGGGACGCCGGCCTGGCCTACGCCATCGCGTACTTCGGGGAGGCGGCCTACGACACGAGCGGGATCGAGCTGTTCGCCCGGGAGGTCGTTCCCCATCTGAGGTGACCGATCCCGTGTGACCGATCCCGTGGGCCGGTGCGCGGGACGGCGTCCGGGGCGGTGCCCGGGCTCCCGTGCCGCGCGGTGTCGTCCGGTTGCTGTGCAGGGGGCACGTTACGGCCCGTTGCGGGAGTCGATACGGTGCACCGATGAAGCCCGAGGACGAGGCCGTGTCAGATCCGTCCCCGCAGCCCGTGCCGGATCCCGTCACCGCCGTCGAGTGGCCGGGGATCAGCGTGGTGATGCCTGTGCTGAACGAGGAGCGGTATCTCGCGCAGGCCGTGCAGAGAGTGCTCTCGCAGGACTACCCGGGGCCGATCGAGGTGGTGATGGCCCTCGGGCCGTCGCAGGACCGGACCGACGAGGTGGCGGCGCAGCTGGTCGCCTCCGATTCCCGCGTGCGGACCGTGCCCAACCCGTCCGGTCGCACGCCCGCGGCCCTCAATGCCGCCCTGGCCGCGAGCAGGTACCCGGTGGTGCTGCGCGTGGACGGCCACGGGATGCTCTGCGAGGGCTACGCCCGCCGGGCGGTCGAACTGCTGCGCTCCACGGGAGCCGCCAACGTCGGCGGGATCATGGCGGCAGAGGGTGAGACGACCTTCGAGTGCGCCGTGGCCGCGGCGATGACCTCTCCCCTGGGGGTCGGGGCGGCCAGTTTCCACACGGGGGGACAGGCCGGTCCTGCGGACACCGTCTATCTGGGGGTGTTCCGTCGGCAGTGGCTGACCCGCCTGGGCGGCTACGACGAGGCCTTCGTCCGTGCGCAGGACTGGCAGCTCAACTACAGGATCCGGCAGGCGGGCGGGCTGATCTGGTTCGACCCCTCGCTGCGGGTCAGCTACCGGCCCCGCCCCACGTTCAAGGCCCTGGCCCGGCAGTACCGCGACTACGGCCGGTGGCGTCGGGTCGTCCTGCGGGTGCACCCCGGATCGGCCGGTCTGCGGTACTTCGCACCGCCGGCAGCCCTGCTCGCGGTCCTGGTGGGGACGGTCCTGGGGATCGCGGGGACCCCGTGGGCCAACCTGTGGGGTTTCCTCCTTCCGGGGGGGTATGCGGTGGGTGTTACCGTGGGCGCGCTGGTCATCCGTCGGGGGTTGTCATGGAAGGCGACCCTCGCCCTTCCTTGGGTATTGGCAACGATGCACGGCTCGTGGGGACTGGGTTTTCTCACCAGTCCGAGATCGATCGTTCCCCACGGTCGGGCCGGCACAGTGTGCTCCGGCTGAGTTGGATCACCGGAGCAGTGTGAACCGGGCATCGGAGGTGGCGCAGGTGGCGCAGAACGGTTTCAGAACAGCACGATACGTCCCCGACCGGGGGCTGGTGCGGTTGGTGGGCCTGGCCGTGGGGGCAGCGGCGGCGGTGTGCGCCGCCACGTGGGCCCTGGCGACGACGACCCGTGAGGGCTCGGCCCCGTGGGGCTCGGGGCCCGACTGGACGGCGACCGTGGTGGTCCTGTTCGTCGTGGCGGTCGGTGGCCGTGTGGCCAGGGAGGTCTCGGGCAGTCGCCGGGCGGCCGTCGCCGATGGCCATCAGCGCGACGAGCGACTGGACCGGTTGGAACGGAGCGTGAGCGCTCTCTCGTCGGTCAACGAGCCCGTCCTGCTGCGCGTCGGAGAGGTCGCAGCCGCCGTCGAACAGGTGGGGACCCGGGTGGACCGCTCCGTCGCCCGGTCGCGCAAGGCCCTGCAGACGGATCTGCGGCAGGCCGAGGCCCTGGTGAACCTCAGGGCCGGGTTCGACGTGCGCGCCCCCCTGCCGATGAGCCGGGGCTGGGCCGCCTCGCCCGACGTGCTGCTCACCCTCGTCGACCTGGTGCTGACCCGCAGGCCCCGGCTGATCGTCGAGGCCGGTAGCGGCCTGTCCACCCTGTGGTTCTGCTACGCCCTGGAACGTCTCGGGGCGGGCCGGGTGGTTTCCCTGGACCACGACCCGCACTTCGCCGAGCTGACCCGCCGACGTCTGCAATTGCACGGCCTGGAGCACCGGGCCGAGATCCGGGTGTCGCAGCTGCAGCCCGTCGAGCACCCGGAGCTGTCGGCGCCCCAGCCCTGGTACTCCCCCGAACACGTGGCCGATCTGGAGAAGATCGACCTGCTCTTCGTGGACGGGCCCCCGGCCTCCACGGGTCCCCGCTCCCGTATGCCGGCCCTGCCGATCCTGCGGGAGCGGCTGTCCCCGGGTGCTCTGATCGTCCTGGACGACCTGGTGCGCGAGGACGAGCAGGAGATCCTGCGCCGTTGGCAGGAAATGCTCCCGGGCTCCCGCAGCGAGTCGCTGGACCACGAGAAGGGCACGGGACTGCTGTTCCTGCCCTGACGGACAAGCTGTTCCTGCCCTGACGGACAAGAATGGGGGTCGTGCCCCGCCCCGGCCGTCCTGACCCGGGCCCCGACCGACCAGGGCCCCGACCGACCGGGTCGGGGCCGGGTCAGGTCCCGCAGACGGCGGACGGGCCGGGGGGCTCAGCCCCAGCCGGGGTGGGGGACCATCCCGACCCGCCATCCCGACCCGCCCGCCCGGCCCGCCCGGCCCGATCCGCGGGTCGCGGGGACCGGCGGGCGGGGACCCGGTGCCACAGCAGTGCGGCGGTGGCCGCGGATCCGGATACACTCGGCCCCGCATCGGCGGTGCGTGACCCGGGCCCGGCAGATCTTCCTGGACCGGGTCCGAATCGCGTCCCGACATCCTGAAACGGACTTCCGTTGCCATCTGGAGATCGTGTGCCCAGCAGCGCCTTGACAGAACGAACCCGCCGCGCAATCCTGCGCCGTCGCCAGGCCCTGGCCAGTGTGCGGCGGCGCTCGCGCGGCCAGGAGATCCCGTTGAGCAGGAAGGCCCGGGACACGGCGACGGCCATCGTGCGGCCCCCGAGTTCCGTGGCCCCCCCGCCGACACCGCCGGCGGCCCCCGCGGGGGCCGGAGCCCCCAAGCCCACCCCCGCCGATCCCCCGCCGCCGCCCCGGGGCCGTCCCGTCCCTGTCGCGGCTCTGCCCACGGGGAGCATCGCCCGCCCCTGGCTCCGCGTGGCGACGATCATGGATGACTTCTCGGCCATGGCCTTCCGCTACGAGTGGAACGGGATCGCCGTGACCCCGTCGAACTGGCGGGAGGTGCTGCAGGCCGATCCCCCGGACATGTTGTTCGTCGAGTCGGCCTGGGTCGGCAACGGCGGCGCCTGGCAGTACCACGTGCTGGGGCTGAGCGCTCCCCGCCAGCCCCTGCGCGACCTGGTCGACTGGTGCAGGGAACACAAGATCCCCACAGTCTTCTGGAACAAGGAGGACCCGCCGCACTTCGACGAGTGCATCAAGACCGCAGCCCTGTTCGACTACGTGCTGACCACCGACGTGCAGTGCGTCCCCCGGTACCACGAGCACCTGGGGCACGACCGGGTCGGGGTGCTTCCGTTCGCGGCTCAGCCGATGGCGCACAACCCGCTGCGGGTCACAGAGCACCACAAGCGCACCGTCGCCTTCGCGGGCACGTATTTCACGGACAAGTTCCCCGAACGCCGTGCCCAGACCGAGCTGCTGCTCGACCCGGCCCGCGAGTTCGACCTGGAGATCTTCTCGCGGCACTACGGCGGGATGGCGAAGTACCAGTTCCCCGAACGTTTCTCCCCCCACATGTTCGGTTCCCTGTCCTACGACAGGATGCTGACGTCGTACAAGCAGTACAAGATCTTCCTCAACGTGAACTCGGTCGTGGGTTCGCCGAGCATGTGCGCGCGACGGATCTTCGAGATCTCGGCCTGTGGGTCGGCGGTCGTGTCCGGGGAGACAGCGGCCCTGGAACACTTCTTCCCCGGCGGGATCGTGCCGATCTCGCGTTCCCACGAGCAGACCCGGCCGATCCTGCGGACCCTGCTGGGCGACGACGAGACGCGGGACCGGATGGTCGCCCTCGCCAAGCGGATCACTTTCCGGGACCACACCTACGGTCACCGGGTCCGCACCGTGCTCGACCTGGTCGGGATCCCCGACCGCCAGGTCCCCGTGCCCGTGACCGCAGTGGTTCCCCTGGGCGGACGGGCGCAGGCCGACCGTGAGGTCCTCGCGGACCTGGCGCGGCAGAGCCACCGGCCCGACCGCGTCGTCGTGGTCGGTGGGAGCGCCGACGGGGTCGACCTGCCCGACGGCGTCCACCGCGGGGCCGACGACCTCGCCGCGGTCCTCGCGCAGGAGACCGGGCACCGCCTCGCACTGTTCCTGCCCGGCTGTCGCTACGGCGAGCACCACCTGGAGGATCTCGTCCTGGCCACGTGCTACGCCCGCACCCCCGCCCTGGGCCGTCGGGCCCGCTGGGTCAGCGACACCGCCCTGGGAGCCCTCGTCCTCGTCGATCACGAACTGGAGCACACGAGGGTCGAACGGGTCGCCGCCGGGTCGGTCATGGTCACCGTGGACGACCTGCCGGAGAAGACGGTGAAGGTCGCCGCGGGCCTGCCCGTCGGGCAGCTGGCCGACGTCCTCGCCCGCACCCAGGTGCCCACGACCTCGATCGACCGCTTCAACTACATCGACGCCGCCCCGTCCGTCGCCGACGGGACGGCACCCTACGACCTGCTGGCGGACAGGCCCCTGTCCGGCGCCACCCGCAGCCTGCCCGGGGCCGGCCTCGCGGCGGTGGAGATCTGACACGGGCCGTCGCCACCTGATCCGGCCCGCGAACAGCGCGAGGGCCGCGCACCGTCTCGGTGGTGCGCGGCCCTCGCGCTGTTCCCGAACCGGTGGTTCGCGGGGGACGGGCGGGGGGTTCGCGGGGACAGACCGGTGGCGCGCAGGGGTCAGTGCCCGGCGCGGTTCTCCTTCACCCAGGTTTCCAGGGTGGTCACGAAGTGGTCGGCGTGCGGGATCCAGTTCGCGTGTTCCCGGGCCCAGGCGTGTCCCCGTCGGGCCATGTCGGCCCGGCGGCCCGCGTCCTGCTTGAGGTCCAGAACAGCACGGGCGGCGGCCTCGACGTCCCCGAAGGGGACGATCACTCCGCCGCCGCTCTCCGCGAGCATGGAGCGGGCCAGGGGCAGGGGCGTGCTGACGACCGGGACCCCCCGGGCGAGGTATTCGGCGATCTTGGTGGGACGGGAGTGCCGGTAGTTGGGCTCGTCCCGCAGCAGGCTCAGGCCGGCCAGGGCTCCGTCCACCATGCCCAGGGCGGTGTCGTTGGGCAGTCTGCCGTGCCAGACGAGGTCCCCGTCGGCGACGGCCTGCCGGACGGTGCTGCGGGCCGCGGAGCCCCCCGCCTCGCCGATCACCTCGACGCGGATCCCGTGGGGTGCGAGGCGGCGGCCCAGGGCCCGCATCTCCTCCAGGCCCCGCTGAGGCGTGACCATCCCGACGTACACGACCCGGTCCTCCCCGGCGGGCAGGACGGCCTCCGGCACCGTCGGAAGGTTGGGGACCACGGGGTGCGGGCGGCGGAAGCGTTCCCGGTAGCCGTCCTCGGCGAGCAGCAGGCGGATGCGGCGCTCGGCGATCCTCTCCGCGCGGCGGACCGCCGCGGCGAGGGGCCCCCGCGCGAACGCGGGCAGCCAGGGTTTCATCCGGACGGCGGCGGCGGTGTCCTCGTGGACGTCCCAGACGAGTACGGGCCCCGGTCGGCCGGTGTGTCGGGCCGCGCGGGTCAGTCCCGGCAGGGCGAGGAGGAGTTCCGGGTCGTGGACGACGACGACGTCGGCCCGACCGACGAGTTCCCTCAGACGTCTTCGGGCTGCCAGCAGGGGGCGCAGGCGGTGGCCCCCCGTGGAACGGGGTACGTCGACGCCGGACAGCGACCCGTTCCTGCCGATCTCCTTGGCGGTGGTGGCCGACCCGTCGGTCGTCCAGGGGCCGGGCAGGGCCGTGCCCGTGGCACCCCAGGGGGCCACGTACGTGACCTCGTGGCCGGCCTGGCGCAGCGCCCCGATCTGTCTGCGCAGGATCCGCGCGTCCAGCGGGTGGTGGACGATGGTGGCGACCACCACTCGCATGATCAGGTACCTCCCGGTAGATCTCCGTCTGGTCCGGGTCCGGCGTGCCGACGGGGCGTCCCCGCTGCGGCTCGGTGCCGGTCCCTGCGGGGCGTGGGCCCCACGGCCGGCCGGGCCCGCAGGGCCGCAGCCGGCCGCTGTCGGCCGAGGGTCAGCGGCCCTCGGCGACGGCCTTCAGGTAGCGGGCGCAGACCTGGGTCGGGTCGCCGTCCGCCATCAGTGTGCCTTTGTCCAGCCAGAGGGCACGGTCGCACGTGCTGCGGATGGTGTCCAGGGAATGGCTGACGAGGAAGACCGTTCCCGCTTCTGCCCGCAGCTGTTTGACCCGCTGTTCGCTGCGTTTGCGGAAGGCCTCGTCCCCGGTGGACAGGGCCTCGTCGATGATCAGGATGCGAGGGGTCCGCTGGGTGGAGATCGCGAACCGCAGCCGCGCGGCCATGCCGGAGGAGTAGGTGGACATCGGCATGGTGAAGGCGTCGCCGATGTCGGTGAACTCGGCGACCTCATGCATTCTGCTCTCGACTTCCTGGGGGCTCAGACCGATGGCCAGGCCGCCGAGGCGGACGTTGCGGTCACCGGGCAGCTGCGGCACCAGGACGGCGTTCACCCCGAGCAGGGTGGGCTCGGAATCGGCCCAGACCCGCCCCTGGGTGGGGGAGAGCAGGCCGGCGATCACCCGCAGGAGGGTGGACTTGCCCGACCCGTTCCGGCCCACCAGGCCGATGGCCTCGCCCTCGCGTGCGGTGAAGGAGACACCGCGCAGGGCGTTCACCTGTTTGATCTGGCGGCGTTTGCGCCCGAGCATCTTGCCGATGAACCGTTCCGTGGGGGAGCCCTTGAGCGCTCCGCCCGGGGCCGGGACCCGGTAGGTCAGGTGGACGTCGTCGCAGACCACCGAGAAGGCCGTGGCCGGGGAGGGCGCCGGGGAGGCTCCGTCCTCGACAGGGGACTGGCTTCCGTTCACGCCGTCGTTCCCCTTCGCCGTTCTGGTGGGTGCGGTCTTCCCGACCGTCTGCACCGCTGTCCCGTTCTGTGTCGTCGATGACCTGAGGGTCACAGGATCAGCCACGCCCGTACGTCTCCTCTCCCCGCCAGAAGAACAACATGCCCAGCAAGGGCAACACCGTCGCCCAGACCACGGCTGTGATCCAGGCTTCCGCCCCGACCGGGTGGCCGGGCATCAGGGCGCCGCGAGTGAGTTCCAGGTAGGCCCAGCCCGGGTTGGCCTGCGCCAGGAACAGGACCGCACCGTGCGCGTCCTCGAGCTTCTTGTCCAGGGAGAAGAAGACCCCGGACAGGTACAGCCAGACCCGGGTCATGAACGGCAGCAGCTGGCCGACGTCCCGCAGACTGGACACGAGCCGCGCGAAGATCAGGGCAGTCCCCGCCGTGAACAGGGCCGCCATGAGCAGCACCGGAATGATCAGGAGCATCCGCAGGCGAATCGGTTCGCCGGTGGCCACCGCCGTGATCAGAAGCACGACCAGCGACGGCCCGAACTGCACGACCTCGCGCAGCACGGCCGAGACCGGCAGGACGGCCCGCGGGAAGCGCAGGGCTTGCAGCAGCCCCTTGTTGTGGACGATGGAGGTGGCCCCGCTCATGATGCCGCGGTTCATCGCCGTGAAGACGAAGACCCCCGCGACCAGGAAGAGCAGGAAGTTGTCCGAGTCGGACCTGGTGCCCAGCAGGATGCCGAAGGCGAGGTAGTACACCCCCACGTTCAACACGGGGTTGGCGATCTGCCAGAAGGATCCGAGCCGCTCGTCACTGGTGGTCGCGGCCACCTTGGCGAGAGTGAGCTCCCACAGGAAGTACCGCCGCTGCCACAGGCTGGTCAAGTACTGCTTGAGGACCGGCCGTTGCCCCACGGGGTGCAGATGGTGCTGCTCGGCGAGGCGGGCGGCCTCGTCCGATGGGAGCGAGACGGGCTGGAGCGGGTCTGCTGTGCCGGGAACCGTGCCGGTGGTCACAGGGTCTCCACCCGCTCACCGGTGACCACACCGCGGGTGTCGAACAGGACCGAGGCCCGGGCCGCGATGTGTTCGAGGTCGTAGTCCTTGTGCGGCTGCAGGAGGACTACGACGTCGGCCTCGGCCAGCCCCTTGTCGAGCTCCAGCGTCGGGACGTCGTGGCCGTTGACCGACCACTGTCGTACGTGGGGGTCGTGGAAACGGACGTCGGCGCCCTGGGCGAGCAGCCGGGCCGCCAGCGGACGGGCCGGCGACTCGCGCTGGTCGGCGATGTTGGGTTTGTAGGTCACACCCAGCAGCAGGACGGTCGAGCCCCGCAGCGCCTTGCTCTGTTCGTTGAGCAGGTCCTGGACCCGTCGGGCCACGTAGTCCGGCATTCCGGCGTTGATCTCCTGGGCGAGTTCCACGAACCGGAACGGGTACCCCAGACGGGCCCTGACCTGGTAGCTGAGGTAATTGGGGTCGATGGGGATGCAGTGTCCGCCGACGCCCGGTCCGGGGTAGAACGCCTGGAAGCCGAAGGGCTTGCTGGAGGCGCAGCGGATGACGTCCCACAGGTCGACGCCCAGTTCGTGCGAGAACTTGGCCATCTCGTTGACCAGCGCGATGTTGATGTGCCGGTAGGTGTTCTCCAGCAGTTTGGCCATCTCGGCCTCACGCGTGCTCCGGGCCCGCACGACGGTGTCGACGACCTGACCGTAGAACTCCGCGGCGGCCTGGGTGCACCCCTCGGTGATCCCGCCGACGACCTTGGGGGTGTTGCGCAGGCCGTACTCGGGGTTGCCCGGGTCGATCCGCTCGGGCGAGAAGGCCAGGTGGAAGTCCTTCCCCGCAGCCAGACCCGATTCCTCCAGCAGGGGACGGACCACTTCGTCGGTGGTGCCGGGCCAGGTCGTCGACTCCAGGACGACGAGAGTGCCCGGGGTGAGATGGTCCCGGACCGCGCAGGTCGCCGAGGTGACGGCCGTCAGATCCGGTCCACCGTCCTCCGACAGGGGGGTCGGCACACAGATGACGACGATGTCGGCCTCTGTGAGACAGGAGGGGTCGGAGGTGACCGTCAGCCCGGAGTCCAGCATCCGGCGCACATCGGCGTCGGAGAGGTCGTCCACGTGACTGCGGCCCTCACGAAGGGCACCGACCACACGTTCGCTGACGTCGTAGCCGATCACGTTCAATCCACTGCCGCAGGCTTCCCGTACCAACGGTAGCCCCACATATCCCAGCCCGATGACGGCTAGCGTGCTGGACATCGATCTACCTTCCTGGAGGGCGTGTCACGGCGGCTCGAATGGGCACAACCGTAGAGCGGGCACGCTGCGGTGCGGCGCCCACGGTACCTCTTCCCCCCGGGCGCGAACCACGCGCTCCACCCGTTCACCACCGCTCGGCGTCGGGAAAGGGACGATCCCCACCAGGACCGGACGGGACCGACCCCCGACGGCCGACCGCCGGGAGCCGGACGCCGACCGTCGGGAGCCGGGCGCCACGAAGAGCCTGCGGGGCGCGGGGCACCGGTCCGGCAACGGCATCACGGCCACCTCGGCCTCGACCACGCCCGGCCTGACCCTAGACTTCACCGGTGCCGGAACGGGACGCGGCGCGAGCCCCGGCACGGGCACGACATCGGCACGGGCACGACATCCGTAACGAAATGATCAAAGGGGTCGACACGGTGGGTGAGATGAGCAAGGACGTGGTGCTGGGGCGGGTGGCCAGCCCACGACAGCTCGCGACGTGGGACTTGCGCAGGGCGACCTCCAGCCGCTGGTGGCAGTTGCGGGTCTTCATCCTCACCCTCCTGCGCCGGCCCCTGCGGGTCCGGGCCTGGGGGAAGGCAGCCCTCGGCGTGGTCGTCCCACGTCGGGTCGGGCCCCGGCCGCAGCCGGTCCCCCCGCACCCGGGCGCGCGCCTGGACGGCACCAACGGCACGATCGTCCTGCAGCCGGACGACGACCCGGCCCCGGCCCGCCCGACCCCTTTCGCGGGCTGCGTGGTCCTCGCAGCGCTCACCGGCGACATCGCGACCCGCCTCGGCCCGGAGGTCACCCTCCGCCCGGTGGACGCCGCCGGCTCGACGGCGGAACCCGGCCGTGAGCCCTCGGCGGATCTCCTCCTGTTGCAGGAGGGCGCCCTGGGCCCCGATCCGGCCTGGGCCGTGGACCTGGCCCGGCGCGTCCGGGAGGCCGGGACCCCGGTCCACCTGCTCGTGACGGGACCGGTCCCCGAGCCCCTGACCGGCCTGGCCGAGGTCGCCGACCGGGTGTGGACGCAGGACGCCTCCCAGCTCCCGGTGATCGAGGCCGCCCTGCCCCGGGCAGCCGGACGGACCGGGGTCCTGCCCCCGGCCGTCGACCCGGCCCGAGCCTTCCGGGGTCGCGCCCGGGGGGCCCTGGGCCTGGGGGTGGGGGCCGTGGGCCTGAACACCCCCGAGCAGGTCGAGCAGGCCCTGGGGGCTTCTGTGGCCCGTTCCACGGTCCGCTTGCAGGGGTTCGACGGGCGGGGTTCCGGCAAGTTGGCCCATGTGCCCCCGGCCCTCAAGGGGCTGAGCGATGAGGACATCGCCCGGGCCTGGAGCTACTTCCGCGTCGCCGCCGTCGGGGCCGACGCGCCCGGCAAACCCGGCAAGGCGGGTAGGCGCGGCAAAGCGGGTAAGCCCCGCACGGCGGGTGAGGCCCGGACGAGCCCCCGTTCCTCGGCGCTCCTGGCCGCCGAGCGGGCGCTGCAGGCCTCGGCCTGTTCCGTCCCGGTGTTCCTGCCCGAGGACAGTCCGGTGCGCACGGTCCTGCCGCAGGGCGCGGCCGAGCGGATCGCCGGACCGGTCCTGGACCTGCAGGGCCGTCATCGCCGGGCGGCCTCCCTCCTGACCAACCCCGAACTGCAGGACAGGGAGGGGCACAGGGCCCGGCGGGCCGTCTGCCGCGAACACCTGTGGACCCACCGGGCCGGGGCGCTGCTGGGCCGGGAGGTTCCCCAGCCCACGGTGACCGCCGTGGTGGCGACCATGCGCCCGCAGTTCCTCGACCAGGTGATCGCCAACGTCGCGGGCCAGACCCACCGTCCGCTGCAGCTGGTGCTCGTCCCCCACGGGATCGACGTGCCCCGGGCCGACTTCCTGGCCAAGGCCAGGGACGCCGGGCTGGAGGACGTCGTCATCCTGCCCCAGCCGTCCGAGAAGACCCTCGGAGCGATCCAGAACGCCGGTATCGAGGCCGCCGACGGCGAACTCGTCGCCAAGATGGACGACGACGACCTCTACCTGCCCGAGTACCTCGCGGACTACCTGGACGCCCGGCGGCTCACGGGCGCGCCCGTCCTGGGCAAGATGACCCACTACGTGCATTTCGAGGGCACGGGGGCCACGACCCTCAAGCTCCTGCGGGCGGAGAACCGCTGGTCGAAGTTTCTCGTGGGGGCCACTCTCCTGGCCGAGAGGGACCTGCTGCGCCGTTACGGTTTCGGGGACTCCCGCCAGGGCGAGGACACGAACCTCATCCGGCGTCTCGTCGACGACGGGGTGCCGATGTGGAGTGCCGACCGTTTCAACTTCTGCGTCATGCGTCGCAACTCTGGCGGGCACACCTGGGCCCTGTCCCTGGAGGAACTGCTGGCCTCGAACGGTCTGCTGGTCTTCTACGGGCAACCCCACGATCACGTGAGGGTCTGACCACGTGCGGGTCTGAGGACCCGTCGCCACGGGGTTCCCCGACGGGTCCGTCCCGCCGGGCAGGCCCGGGGGAGAACGGCCGAGACGATCTGCCGTCCGCACCGGAACGCCCGGTGGACATCGAGGAGGAGAGACAGTGCCCGGACCGATCCTGCACGTCCTGGGAGCGCGGCCCAATTTCATGAAGGCTGCCCCGGTCGTGCGAGCCCTGCAGGGCCGTGGGCTGGAGCAGATGGTGGTCCACACCGGCCAGCACTACGACGAACGGATGTCGGACATCTTCTTCCGGCAGCTGGCGCTGCCGAAGCCCGACGTCAACCTCGGGGTCGGTTCTGGCAGCCACGCCGAGCAGACGGCGGCGATCATGGTCGGGCTGGAGAAGCTCATGCTCGACCGTGAGCCCTCGTTGGTGATCGTCTACGGGGACGTGAACTCGACCGTCGGCGCGGCTCTCGTGGCCAGCAAGCTGCACATCCCGCTGTGCCATGTCGAGGCCGGGCTGCGCTCGTTCGACATGACGATGCCCGAGGAGGTCAACCGTCGGCTGACCGACCAGCTGTGCGACCTGCTCCTGGTCACGAGCCCGGAGGCCGTCGGTCACCTGGCCAGGGAGGGCGTGGCGGCCGACCGGATCCACTTCGTGGGCAACCCCATGATCGACACCCTGCTGGGCAACCTGGACCGCTTCGACGTCGAGGCCACCCGCGCCGATCTGGGTCTGGGCGAGGACTACCTCGTCGTGACGATGCACCGCCCCGCGAACGTCGACGACCCGGACAAGGTCCGACTGCTGGTCGAGGCCTTCACGGAGCTCTCGCGCCGGACGGAGGTCGTCCTTCCCCTGCACCCGCGGGGCCGGGCCCGCTTCGAGGCCGCCGGGCTGAAGTCCTCGCCGACCCTGCACGTCGTGGAGCCTCTGGGCTACCTGGAGTTCATGGCCCTGGTCCGCGGCGCGAGCGCCGTGCTCACCGACTCCGGTGGGATCCAGGAGGAGAGCACCGTCCTGGGAGTGCCCTGTCTGACGGTGCGGCCCAACACCGAGCGGCCCATCACGATCACTCATGGCACGAATCGGCTGATCGAGCCGGAGGACATCCTGCCCGCGGTGGGGGCGGTGCTCGGGGCCGGTCGGGACGCGAGCGAACGTCTGGGCAAGGACGGTCTGTTGCCCTCGCGGGTTCCTCCGCTGTGGGACGGGCGGGCCGGGGAACGGATCGCCGATGTGGTCCAGGAATGGCTGGCCGCGCGCGGCGTCCAGCCCCGGTCGTGACGGACGGAACGGCGGGAACATGACTTCCTCGGGGAAGCAGAATGTCCGGGGTCGGCCGTACGTGCGGCCCGCGGAGCCTCTGGCGGTCCTGCGTTGGCGCAGGGCCGCCATGGAGACCACCACGTGGTGGCGGATCCGGGACGCCCTGCGGGTCGCCGTCCGGGTGCACACCAGGGAGGAGTTCTTGCGGCTGCCGGGCCGGTTGAGATCGGTTCTGCGCACCCGGGTGCCGGCGCCCGAGCGTCCTCGGGTGCTGGCTGCGCCGGCGGTGGCGAGGTTGCAGGGCGAGCCCGACATCTCGTTGTCGGTCTTCGAGCAGGACGTGCCGTGCCCGTGGCCGGGGCTGCGGGTGGCCACGGTCGTGGGGCCGTGGTTCGCCTCCAGGTTGCAGCCGGAGGCGTCGTGCACGCCTCTGGAGGGCGACACCTGGAACAGCGTGGTGGGGCGGTCTCCGGCGGACGGCGGCCCGCACCTGCTGGTGATCGAGGATCGTGCCGGTCTGCCGGGGTGGGCCCCCCAGGCCGCCCGGGCCGCGGCGGAGGCCGGGGTCGGGGTGCATGTGTGGGCCGCGGGCGATCCGTCGGGGCCGGCTCCGACGGACGGCGTGCCGGACGTGCTGCGGCAGGTTCTCGAGCACGCGGGGCATGTGTGGGCGACGGATCCGGTCCGGTTGGAGGCTCTGCGGTCGGCGTCGGACGGCGCGTCGGCGGGTCTGCTGCTCCCGGCGGTGCAGCCGCGGTTGCATCATCCGGTGCGCAACGGCGATCCCAGGGATCTGTCGGTGGCCTATGCCGGGCCGGTGCCGCCGGATCCGGTGACGGTCGAGCACGTGGAGCCGCTGTGGGATCTCGGCCTGGTCGTGCTGGCCCCCGAGCGGTTCGGGCCGAGCGACCCGGAGCCGACCTGGCCTCCCGAGCGTTACCTCGGCAGGGTCGTGGGGCCGGTGGAGGTCTCGGAGCGGGCTGCGGCGGTCCAGCAGTTCCGGGCCGTGGTGCTGCCGGCGGGCTCGGGCGGGTCCTGTGCGCAGGCCGTGGAATTGGCGGCGACGGGGACGTGCGTGATCGTGCCGGGGGTTCCGGGGGAGCCGGAGGACCAGGCGGAGCTGGGAGCGTGCGAGGGGACGGTTCTCACTCCGGCCGATCCTCGGCAGACCCGGTCCCACGCCGCGGCGGCGTCGGGGAGCCTTGAGCATGTGGAGCGGGCGGGTGTTGCGTCGGTGCGCAGGATCCTGGCCGGGCACACGTGGGGGCACCGGGTCGTGGACCTCGCGCGGGCCCAGGGCCTGGATCTTGCGGGACCGGAGTTCGCGGGACCGGAGTCCGCGGGGACGGCCGCTGCCGGGGGACGGGCCGTGCGTCGGCCCGTGCCGGGGCGCGCTGCTCCTGCCGTCAGCGTGGTGGTTCCGACCTGTCGTGCGGATCTGCTCGACGAGGTGCTCCGGACCCACGCCGGGCTGGCGTACGCGAACCGGGAACTGGTCGTGGTCGCGCACGGGTTCCCGGTCGTGCCGCAGGAGGTTGCCGCGCGGGCCGCGGAGCTGGGGGTCGAGCGGGTGCGGGTCCTGTCCGCGCCGGTGTCCGACAGGCTGGGCGATGTCCTGAACCGGGGGATCGCTGCGGCCGAGGGCGACTTCGTGGCCAAGATGGACGACGACGACTACTACGGTCCGGAATACCTGTCGGACCAGGTGGCGGCCTTCGGGTACACGCGGGCCGAGATCGTGGGCAAGCTGGCGCGGTACTGGTACTTCGCGGGGAGCGGGGCGACGATCCTGCAGTGGAAGGACCGGGAGCACCGGTACGTTTCGCGTCTGGCCGGGGGGACTCTCCTGATGACGAGGGACCTCGCGCGGGCCTACCCGTTCGGCTCGAAGGGGTCGGGGGAGGACTCCGACCTGTTGCGCCGCTTGCACGGGGACGGTGTGGCCATCTACGGGACGGACCGTTTCAACTACTGCATGATGCGCCGGGCCGATCCCGGGTTCCACACGTGGCAGCAGGACGAGGCCGATCTGTTGTCCAACGGCGGGATCGTGGAGTTCTACGGGGATCCGCGGGCCCACGTCACGGTGTGACGCCCGCCGGGGTCGCCCGTGGCTCCTGCCGGGTCCGCCCCAGCCCCCTGCCCCCTGCCCCGGCCCCCCGCGCCAGCCCCGGTCCCCGGCCCCCGGCCCCCGGCCCCAGCGTCCCGGCCCCGGGGGCGGCGGGGCCGGGCGCGAAGACAGGGAGGGACCGAAGACAGGGAGGGACCGAAGACAGGGGGGGGACTAGGGGGAGGGTTCGCGGTGGTGGCCGTGGTCGGAAGCATTAGCCTTGTCCCTCGGGTCCGGTTCGGGTGGACCGGACCCGACCCGGTCGGTTCGTCCGGCGGACGACGTCCGGTCGGGTCCGGGTAGGCCGGCGGGTGGTCCGGCCACGAGACGGAAGGCGTCGCTGTGCGAATCCTCGTGACCGGTGCGGCCGGGTTCATCGGATCCCACTATGTGCGGAAGGTGCTCTCGGGCGCTTATCCTTCGTTGGAGGACGCGCACGTCACGGTGCTCGACAAATTGACCTATGCCGGGAACCGGGCGAATCTCGCCGAGGTCTCCTCGAATCCGAGGTTCCGTTTCATCCACGGTGATGTCGTGGATTCCCGGTTGCTCGACGACCTGATGCCGGGGCACGACGCCGTCGTGCATTTCGCGGCCGAGAGCCATGTGGATCGTTCGATCGTGGAGGCGTCGAGTTTCGTCGTCACGAATGTGGTGGGGACGCAGGCCCTGCTGGCCGCCGCTTTGCGTCATGGGGTGCAACGGTTCGTTCACGTCTCGACGGACGAGGTGTACGGGTCCATACCGGAGGGCTCCTGGACGGAGGAGTCGCCCGTCGAGCCGAACTCGCCGTACTCGGCGGCCAAAGCGGGCAGCGACCTGATGGCGAGGGCGTATTTCCGGACCTTCGGCCTGCCGGTCCTGATCACCCGCTGCTCGAACAATTACGGTCCGTACCAGCATCCCGAGAAGATGATTCCGTTCTTCGTCACGAGCCTCATCGACGGCGAGCAGGTCCCGTTGTACGGTGACGGCCTCAACGTGCGCGACTGGCTCCACGTCGAGGACCACTGCCAGGGGATCCAGCTGGTCCTGGACAAGGGGGAACCGGGCGAGGTCTACAACATCGGTGGCGGTACGGAACTGACCAACGCCGATCTCACGGGGCGTCTCCTGGACGCGATGGGGGTGGGCTGGGAGATGGTGAAGGAGGTCGAGGACCGTAAGGGGCACGACCGTCGTTACAGCCTCGACGACGGCTTGCTCTCCGGGCTCGGGTATTCTCCTTCCAAGGCGTTCGACGAGGGTCTGGCGCAGACCGTCCAGTGGTATCGCGATCACGAATCGTGGTGGCGTCCTCTGCGAGGGCGTTGAATCCCGTCGATTCTGTTCCTGAGCGGATGCTGTAGTGCAGATGCTGTAGTGCTGTCCGGGATCACGGTGGGTTCGAGCCGTGCTTCCGGACACCGGTCCTCGCCGGTGTCCTTCCGCAGGAGCCTGCACCACCTCTGCAGATGGGGAGGACGCGGATCACGTGGATACCACCGATCCGGAGGAGTCCCCTGCCGGGGGGCGGGATCCCGAGGAGAGCGACGGGGGGAACGCGCCGAGCCCGAGAAGATCCCGGGCTCGTCGTTCCCGCAGACGGGTCGTCCGACCCTCGTGGCCGGAGAACGGTCCCTTTCTGCCCGCAGATCCCTACAGGGACAGACCCGATCCTTTCGCAGGACGCCGCGATCCGCTCTCGGCCGGGGGGCACACCGGCCCGGGGAAAAGCGTCTCGGCCCGTCGGGGCCGGTCCGACCCCGCGGATCCCTCCGACGACGTCGACCCGGCGATCGTGCCCGATCACCTGGCAGGACAGGCGCCCGTGACCAGATCCTCCGCTCCGACCGCGACCGGCCCCCTCAGGGCCGACCACGTCAGGGAGGAACAGGAAACACCGCTGGCCGCTGACGGCGAGAAGCTCGTGCCGGCGTCCCCTCCCTGCGACCGGCCCACTGCGCGCGACGACGAACCGGAAGAGCCCGCAGCGGCCCGGCACCCGGACCGGGGCTCCCCCGACCGCGACCGAGCCGACGCGGACCCGGACACAGACCCGGACACAGACCCGGACACAGACCCGGACGCACCTTCGGACACCGACGCGGACACCGACGCGGACGCGCCCTCGGACACCGACGCAGCACAGGACCACTCCCCTGCCGGGAGGGGGTTCCCGTGGGTGAGGTTGCTGCGGGGAGCGGCGGCCCTGATCGCCCTCGCGGTGGTCCTGCTGACCGCGGTGGAGATCATGCGACCGGCCCTCGACGCCCCGACCAACGGGGACGAGCGCTACAGCTACCTGGATTCCCCCGTGCGGTCCGGGGGCTCCGTCCAGGACTCGACCCTGCGGGCCTGGGACACCTTCTCCTATTTCCTGGACACGGCCCGGCCGAGGATCTTCGGCTACGGCTCGATGTTCACCACGTACACGTCGATCGCGAACTACTCGGTCGAGCACTAGGTGCCCATCTGGCTGATGCAGTCCCGGTTC
>JAUPKJ010000331.1 GCA_030837505.1 Actinomycetota bacterium | reverse complement strand
CTCGCCACGTTCTGCCCTTCTCACCTGCTCGATTGCGTGCACGTCTCCCGACAGTCGCCTGTCATGCCCTCAGCCGCCTGTCATGCCCTGCCCGCCGGTTCGGCCTTTTCGAAAAGTGCCCGCCGGCGCAGCGTGGTCGAGGCTGCCGGCCTTCGAACGCATCACCGCAGAGACCGGTTCCCCGTCGCCGCTGTGCTGCTCCCCGAACACCACTGTGCTGCTTCCCGAACACCACTGTGCTGCTTCCCGAACACCACTGTGCTGCCCGGGACGGTTGCGCGCACCTTCCTGCCGGCTCCGATCTTCTCCCGACCGCCCTTCTCGATCCGAGTGCGTCGAGAGGCCACGGACCACCGCCGGTGGGCTCGGGCGCCGTCCTCGTCCCGCGTTGCCCCGTGAGCACGGTAGCGCCGTTGGCCCGCCCGGTGTCCATTCCCGGCGCCTGGTGTGGACGACCGAGTGGTCCTCGAACAGCGACCCTCCTGCACCATATGTGGCTCATGGGACGCATTTGCACTTCAAATGTTTCAGTCAGTCACACTGTGTAAGGTGCAGCCTCTCTCGTGGTCGGATCGGGTGCACCCGTAAGGTAGTCACTCACGCTGGGTCTCGGACTCGATCCGGGACCGCGTAGCCTCAATCCCCGGTTGTCTGCAACGATCGGGCAGACCCCCCGCGGGGCGTACCGCGACGGAACGACAGTTGTCGCTCTCACCGTGCGCTTTGAGGGGTGGACAGGTCGGCGGTGACGCCACGACGGCGGCAGGAGGGTCAGGGTGCCTCGACACGGCATTTCTGCCACAGGCACGGAAAGGGAAGCCCCCGCACGGCGACCCCGTGGTGGGTTCATCGGCCGATGGCCGATCCGGCGCAAGCTGGCACTGCTGGTGGTGCTCCCCATGGTGATCATGATCGCCGGTGGGAGCGTCCTCGCATTGCAAAGCTTCCAGGAGTACCAACGGGCCACCAAGGTCCGGGAGCTGGTGGACGTCTCGGTGAGCGCCAACCGCCTCTCGACGGCTCTGGGGCTGGAGTTCGCCATCCGGGAGTCCTCGGTCCTGGGCGAGATGAGCAACCCCTTGGAGAGCAATCCTCCGGGGCTGAAGATCAAGACGCTGGACGAGGCGGTCAAGAACACCGATGAGCAGGCCCGTCTGCTCGACATCGCGGTGGAGAACGTCGGCACCGACCAGCTCTCCTCGGAGCTGTCGGACCACATCTGGAACTACCACCGCAGCATGGGTGAGCTCGCCTCCTCCCGGCAGTCTCTGAAGCCGGACTCGGAGTTCAACGGCGACGCCGTCTACAACCAGGTCGTCACCAGCATCAACAACTCCCTGGGCTTCCTGCGGAGCATGGTCAAGAGCGCCAACAGTGTGACCGTCGGGTTCAAGCCCGACCTGAACACGCAGGTCTCGCAGAGCACCGTGTACTCCCTGACGAGCGCCTCGCAGTTCGCGAGCGAGGAACGCTCGCTCATGGCCAAGGCCCTGATCGACGCGGAGATCTCGGACTCGTCCTACACGAGCCTGATCGAAGCGGCCGCCCAGACCCAGGTGGAGATCCGGCAGGTCACGGACAGCGGCTCCGAGGAACAACAGACCCAGTTGTCCCAGCTGGCCGACACCGACGCGATCGTGACCCAGTACCGCCAGGAACTGGTGTCGCTCGTGAGCACCCCCGACCGGCCGCTGCCGGCGAACACCGACTACACCAACATGCGCAAGCGGATCTCCAACAATGTCGGTGGGTACAACAGGACCGTCAACGAGCGGATCATGGTCCTGTACGGGGTCGCAGAGTCGGCGAACGTCGACCTGCTCGAGCACTCCGAGGACGTCCAGTCCCAGGCGTTGTGGGAAGCCTCGGTCGTCACGGGCGGGATGCTCGCGGTCATCGTCGTTGTCGCCCTGTTCGTTGCCAGCATCGCCCGAACGATCACCGTCCCGTTGCGTCGTCTGCGGGCCGGAGCCATCGACCTCACCAGGGTCCGGCTGCCCCAGGCGGTCCGCACCATCGAGACCGAGGGACCCGAGGCGATCGTCCCCCTGCCGACGGCCCTCCCCGACGGGGTCAACGCCGGCCCGGAGACCCTCGAGGTCGCAAGCGCCGTCGACGGCCTGGGGGCCGAGGCCATCCGGTTGGCGACCGCCCAGGTCCGGTTGCGCCACGCCTTGGACGAGGCGTTCACGAGCATGTCCCGACGCAGTCAGTCGATGGTCGAGAAACAGCTGGCGATCATCGATGAGCTGGAGAGCTCGGAAGAGGACCCCGAGCAGCTGCGGAACCTGTTCCGGCTGGACCACCTGGCCGCCCGGATGCGCCGCTACAACGACAACCTGCTCGTTCTCGCCGGTTCCTCCGTGCGGACCCGCAGCGCCGCGCCCGTTCCCGTGGCCGACGTCTTCCGGGCCGCGACCTCCGAGATGGAGCAGTACGAGCGGGTGCGGCTGCAGCCGGTGAGCGGTGCCTCGGTCTCCGGTCCGGCAGCCGGTGGTCTGATCCACCTGTTGGCCGAGCTCCTGGACAACGCGGCCATGTACTCGCCACCCACCAGTCCGATCATGCTGACCTCGGCCTTCACCCCCAACGGCGGGATGCAGATCGAGGTCGGGGACGCCGGTGTGGGGATCCCGCCCACCGAGCTGGCGGAACTGAACGCCCGTCTGAAGACACCCGGTGTCATCGACATGCAGGTCCCGTCCCGCATGGGTCTGTTCGTCGTTGCGCGTCTGGCGCAGCGGGGTGGTTTCCAGGTCCAGCTGTCGCCGCGCGACGGCGGCCCGGGAACGGTGGCGGAGGTCATCGTCCCCGCGCAGCACGTGGTCGGGGCCCCCGGCAACACAGGGGACACCCCGCGGATGCCGGCAGCCCAGCCGCAGCAGGGCCTGCCCGGTCAGTCCGACATGCAGCGGCAGATGCAGCAGTCGGCGCCGGCCAGGCCGCCGGCCGCCCAGTTCCCGCCGCCGGCGGAGCCCCCGAGGGCTGCCCCCCAGCAGCCGCAACCCCAGCAGCCCCAGCAGCAGCCGCAGCCGCAACCCAGGTCGGCCGGGGACGACAAGTCCGGTGTCCTGCCCTCCCGCACTCCCGGGGCAGCGTTGTCCAGTGGGCCGTTGTCGGCGTCGGCGTCTCCGGCGGCTCCGCCTCAGTCACCCGCAGGTCCGTTCGGACAGGCTTGGCCCTCCCCGTTCGAACCCACGGTCAGCAACCCGCAGAAGTCGTCGCGGCGAGAGGCTCCCGGTGGAAGTCGCCAGCCGGCGACGATCCGGCCGGCCGGGGTCTCCTCACCTCCCCCGACGTCGGCCTCCCAGTCGCTGGAGCAGGGTTTCGGAGCACAGGGACCGCCCGACGGCACAGACCAATCCCAGACACCCGCAGGGCAGCCTCAGACACCCCAGTCCCCCGCTCACCCTGCTGGACGGCAGTCGCAGGCTCAAAGCCCCTCAGAAGCCGCCCAGACACCCTTCGGGGCGCAGGGGGCTGCGGGATCTCGGTCCGGACAAGCCCCGCCCGGGCTCCAGCAGCTGTTCGGCTCCATGCGGGAAGCGACGACGTCGGACACCGACGGTCTTCCCACGCGCCAGCTGAAGTCCGGCAGCGGGCGTGCCCGCCAGCCCGGAGGCGGCGCGGCGCCCGGCGCGCCCGGCGCCGGGGGGTCTGCGGGCTCCTCCGGATCCCCGCTGTCCTGGGCGCACCCACAGCCCGCCCAGCGGCCCGAAACGCCCGCCCAGCAGCAGGGCGCAAGTGCCTCGATGCAGGGTTCCCCCCCCGAACTGTCGGCCGCCGACGGGCCGACCCCGATCTTCGACTCGATCTCGATGTGGTTCAACGACGCGGCTGTGTCCGCGCCCAAACCGCCCGTGGTCGAGAAGAAGGAACGGCAAGAAAGACAAGAACGGCAGGATCAGCAGGACCAGCAGGAAAGACAGGAACGTCAGGAACGGCAGGAAAGACAAGAACGGCAGGAGGTCGACGTCCGCTCCGAGAAGGAGCAGGGCGAGCCGCCCGCCGGCCGTTGGGCCAGCCTCGGCGATCAGCGCTGGTTGGCCACGAACGCCAGAGCGGCCGCCGCTCCGGACGTCGCGGGCAACACGTCCTCGGGACTGCCACGACGCCGTCCGGGCGCGAACCTGCTACCTTCAGCCGCCACGGCTGCTGCAGCGGCACCGCCTGAGCCTGCGTCCCCAGTGGCGCTGCCCGCAGTCGATGCCGAAGTGGTCCGGGGTCGCCTCGGTGACTACCAACGAGGACTCGCCTCGGCGCGGCGATCGCGTCAAGCCTCCGGCAGTGACGATTCGGCCGGAAGCCTGTTCACCGCCGCTCGCGGCGGGGATAACACGTCCGGGCAGAAGCCCGGCAAGCAGGGAGGAGACCAGTGAGCACCGGGACCGGTACCGGCGTCGGGTGGCTCATCGACGGGTTCACCCAGCGTGTGCCCGGAGTCGCACACGCAGCGGTCGTCTCCGCCGATGGGCTGCTCATGGCCAGCTCGTCAGGTCTTCCGAGAGACCGCGCCGACCAACTCTCCGCCGTCGCGTCCGGGCTGGGCAGCCTGACCAACGGCGCGGCGCTTTGCTTCTCGGCTGGGCGAGTCATCCAGACTGTCGTGGAGATGCAGGGGGGATTCCTCCTGCTGATGGCGATCTCGGATGGATCGTGGTTGGCCGTCCTGGCCTCCCCGACCTCCGACATCGGTCTGGTCGGCTACGAGATGACGCTTCTCGTCGACAGAGTCGGCGACCATCTCTCTCCAGCACTGCGCGGCGGAGGAAACTCCGATGCCCAGGGACGCGGGTAGTCCGCCGTCATGGTGGAATACCCGCCGCCCCGGGGCGCTGACCGCTCGCCGCCCGACGGAGACCCCCCACCGTCACTCGTGAGGCCGTACGCGCGGACCGGTGGTCGAACGCGCCCCAAACGCGATCTCGACCTCGAAGCACTGGTCGTCTCCACGACTAACGGGCGCGAAGCCATCGCCAGCCCGCTCATGTCACCTGAGCACGCCAGTGTCATTCAGCTCTGTCAGGGAACGGTGTCCGTCGCGGAGATCGCGGCGAGACTTCTCGTCCCTCTCGGCGTGGCCCGGGTCATCATCGCCGACATGGCGGACCTGGGCTTGGTCGAGGTCGGCCGCACGTCTGGGGCCGAAGGCAACGAACGCGACCCCGCATTCCTGAGGAGGGTGCTCAGTGGCCTCCAGCGGCTCTGAGAGCCAGCCGACCCGATCGACCAAGATCGTGGTCTCCGGTGGATTCGGCGCCGGCAAGACCACGTTCGTCGGTGCCGTGTCGGAGATCGTGCCGCTGCGCACGGAAGCGGTCATGACCCAGGCCAGTGTGGGTGTCGATGACCTCTCCGCGACGCCGAACAAGACCACGACCACCGTGGCCATGGACTTCGGGCGTATCTCCATCGACGACGAACTGGTGCTGTACCTGTTCGGGTCCCCCGGCCAGAACCGTTTCTGGTTCATGTGGGACGACCTGGTCAGGGGCGCCATCGGTGCCGTGGTCCTTGTCGATACCAGACGGCTGGAAGACTGTTTCGGACCCATCGACTTCTTCGAGGCACGCAGCCTGCCCTTCGTGGTGGCGGTCAACGCCTTCGACGGGTTGCTGCGACACCGGCCCGACGAGGTCAGGGACGCGCTCCAGCTCGGACCTGACGTGCCGATCCTCGTCTGCGACGCCAGGGACAGGGACTCCGCCAAGCAGACGCTGATCTCGCTTGTCGAGCACGCGCTGCGTACCTGGTCGAACGTGGCACCCACCGGACGCTGACGGCCGGCCACGGGACGGGTCCTCGACCCGTCCCGGCCGGTCGTCACCGGACCGAAGCACCGGGCACCCCGCAGAGGCGCCCGGGCTTTCGGCCTGCCCGCGCGTCCCGGTGGCGCCCGCGTGTCCCGCTGGAACCCGACCCGCTCGGGCCCGGTTCCTCCGGCCACCCGCCGACGCAGGGTGTCCCGCAAGACGCAGGGTGTCCCGCAAGACGCAGGGTGTCCCGCAAGACGCAGGGTGTCCCGCAACGGGCCCCGCGAGGCACGTGTCAGCCCATCGTGATCGACCAGATCCGTGCCCGGTCGTCGTCCCCGCCCACGACCATCCGGCGGCCGTCCGGCGAGAACGCCACGGCCTCGATCTCCTCGTCGTTCGCCGAGACCGTTCCCAGGGGGACCGCGGTCCGGGCGTTCAGGAACCGCACCCGGCCCTTGCCGTCCCCGACCGCCAGAACAGTCCCGTCCGGTGAGAACGTCACCGTCTTGATCGTGCCCTCGCTGTCGGAGATCCTGTGCAGGACGGTCCCCGAGGCCGAGTTCCAGATCTGCACCGTGCCGTCCCACCCCGCTGTCGCGAAGACGCCGCCGTCCGGCGAGAACGCCACGGCCTCCGCGGTGTCCCCGTGGGCCTCCAAGGTCCGCAGCAGCCTGCCGGAGGACGCCTCCCAGACCCGCACCGTCCCGTCGGCCGAGGCGGAGGCCACCGTCACGCCGTCAGGGGCGAACGCCAGCCCGTAGACCATGTCCTCGTGACCCTCCAGCGTCCGCAGGGTCTGGCCCGAGTCGGTGTCCCAGATCCGCACCGTGTGGTCGTCCCCGGCAGTGGCGAGGGTGCGCCCGTCGGGAGCGAAGGCCACGGCCTCGACCTCCTTGTCGTGGCCCTCCAGGGTCCGCAGACACGTCCTGGAACGCACGTCCCAGATGCGGGCGGTGCCGTCCCAGCTCGACGTGGCCAGGAGGGTCCCGTCCGGCGAGAACGAGACCCCCGAGACCGTCCGGTCGTGTTCGGTGAGGACCTTGAGTTCCTTACCGGTCCGCGCGTCCCACAGCCGCAGGGTGTCGTCCTGGCCCACGGTGGCGATCGTGTCGCCGTCCGGGGAGTACGTGGCGCCCTCCACGGCTTCCCCATGGCCCTCGAGGGTGAACAGGATCTGGCCCCTGACACTCTCGGGAGCCACGGGCTCACGCTCCTCCCAGGGACGCGTCCCCAGCCAGACTCCGCCCCCACCGACCAGGGACACCAGGGCGAGACCTGCCAGGAAGGCCGACAGGCGCCGCTTGCCGGAACGCGCCGGACCGGCAGCCCGGCCCGGCGCGGCCGTCGACGACCCGGGAGCGGTCTGCTGCGGCGGAGGAAGGCGGACGGTCCGGGCAGATCGTCCGGTCGAGGGGACGGCCCACCCGGAGCCACCGGCTCCACGGGCCGCCGCGCGCAGAGCGTTCGGGGCGGGCCGTCGGCCGGTCGGGACGCCGCAGCCCCCGGCAGCGAGCGTCGAGGCCTCCCGCAGCGCCCGGGCGAAGGCCGAAGCGCTCGGCGGCCGGTCGGAGGGGTCCTTGGCCATCCCGCGGACAATCACCTGTTCGACCTGCGCCGGGACGTCGGGCCGGCCGATCGGAGGGACCGGACGGTCGAGGATGTGGGTCGACACCCGGGGATCCTGGGGGTCGAACGCCGGGTGTCCCACGAGGAACTCGTACGCCGTGGACGCCAGTGCGTAGATGTCGGAGGCCCGGGTGTGCCGACGGTGTTCCAGGATCTCGGGGGCGGCATGGGCCATCGTGAAGAACTTCGTGGAGGTCCTACCGGAGCCGCGCTCGCCGTTCGGGTCGAGAAGCTTGGCGATCCCGAAGTCCCCGAGGACGGGATCGCCTCCGTCGGCCAGCAGGATGTTGTCGGGCTTGACGTCCCGGTGCAGCACATCGCAGGCGTGCGCGCTGTCCAGGGCCGCAGCGACCTTCTCGACGACCTCGACGGCCCTGGCCAGGGGCAGCGGACCGTGGCGTTGGATCTGCTGTCCGAGGCTTCCCCTGCGGTACAGGCGCATCACGATGAACGGACGGCGTTCGGCCGTCACCCCCGCGTCCAGAACGTCCACGATGTACGGATGTTCCCCCAGTAGGGACAGGGCTTCCCGCTCCTGGACGAAACGCTGGCGGCTGGGTTCATCGGACACGTCGGCGTTGAGGACCTTGATGGCCACCGGTCGTTCCAAGCTGATCTGGGTGCCCTCGTAGACGGAGGCGAAGCCTCCCTGCCCGATCAACGGACCGACCCTGTATCCCGGCAGTCCCCATCCGCCGCCCTCGGCGCTGCCAGCGGACATCCGTTCCTCCCGAGCGTTCTGTTCACCTGTCCCAGCCGCGTCACAGTACCCACGGCAGCCGGACCCCCGTGACAGGTGGGGGAGGAAACAGCCGAGGGGTCCCG
>JAUPKJ010000330.1 GCA_030837505.1 Actinomycetota bacterium | reverse complement strand
TACGCACAGGGGTACTACTTCGGCCGCCCGACCGCGACCGAGGAAGTGGACGTCCGCTCGGGAACCGTCCCCGGCGGGAGAGCCTCCGTCCCGGTCCAACGCCTCGGTTCCTGAGGCCCTGACCAAGAAGTCGCCACCCAACGACGCCCTCCTACGTCGTCACAGCGGTCGGACCTCGATCAACGTTTCCCTGCTGCCGTTCTACTCCCCTACGGAGTCAGCCTCGGATCACCGAGCGCCACCCCGGGCAGTCCACCCGCGTTGTTCCCTCCGGCGGCATCAGCTCCTGCCTCCAAAGGACTTTTGAGTCTATGGGGTGGGTATAATTTGATTTTTAAATGCAGGACATTCTGAACATTGACGTTCACTTGTTTCGGGTCGCCCGTTTGGGTGATTATTCTTCGAAGCAAACGGTCGTCTGCTTCGATCTCGATCTTCGTGGGCCCCGACGACGACGAGTCCATGATTCCGGCCATTGCCTCGAACTTGGAGTATTTTCGCCCTAGGCTGACTTCGTACGTCTGTGGTGCGCTCCCGTTGCAGTACATCTTGCAGGAATATATGAGACTGTCGCCGTAATAAGTGCCGTTGATTTCGACCGGATTAAATTTGAGATCGATATCGTCGCTGGTTTCCGAGTCGACTTCGGTGAGCTCCGAGAGAAAAGACGCCACTATTGACGGAGTGCCCTGGGGCTGCCTGGGATCTTCTGCTGTCGAACTGCTCGACTCCGTGTCGGGACTCTTCTCGGTTCGATCGCCACTTTTTGGCGCCTGTATTTTGGTTTTTGTTCCCGAAGGGGTGCCGTTCGCTGACGATGCGTCTGTATCGGACGAGGCATCTTCGTTGATTTTCAGGCATGCGAATGTGATTAGAAAAAATACGAAACCAATTAATACAATTTCTTTCGATGAGACTTTTTTTGGACTCCTGGGTGGGCACTGATCATGCTCGCAAATATTCCTCCGAGGACGGTTGCTGAGCCCGTTAAGAGTGAGTAGACAAAAATCTCCAAGATTTCTTTTCCTTTCGAAGTTCAAGGTTCTGGATCTACGTTCGGTGTTGTAATTTACCGGGATAGTTAATTGTGTGTTCGACGGAAGTGTACCTGGCATCGAAGCTTTCATCGAGAAAGCCTCGACGACCAGGAGCTGCGGCTGTTCGCGGACCTGCCGTCCCGGCAACGATATGAGCTGGAGGAGGGACTCGGGAAGGATCTTACCCAGCGGATGGACTCCGTCCGTGGGACACTGACCGAACAGGATTTCGTCAGGCTCGATGCCACCGGTTTGGCCTCGAAAGAGCTTCGGGAATTGCTCCAGAAGATCGAATCCGTGCTGTAGACGGGAGAAGGACCATGGGGAAGACCGGCTCGGTCGAGGAGATCACCGTAAAACCGGAGGTCATGCTCCTGGAACAGGTCCTCCAGGAGATCGCTTCCGGGAAACTACGGGTGCCACGTTTCCAACGCCCCTTCGTATGGCGCCCCGAACAGATGCTCTCACTCTTCGACAGCATCGAGCGGGCCTACCCGATCGGCAGCCTGTTGGTATGGGAGACGGACACGACGATCCCCAGCCTCGACCATGTGGCGGACCATCCCATCCCGGAGGCGGACCCGAACAGGACCACTTCCTTCTTACTGGACGGGCACCAGAGACTCTCGACCCTCTTCGGGGGACTGCGAACCCGACCCACAGATCGAGGACCTTCGAACCAGGACGAGTGGCGCTGGCACATCCACCGTGAACTGGGCGACACCGATGAACAGGCCGGTAGGTACCGTCACTGGAGGAGAGGGAACGACGCCCCACCCCGCTGCCTGCCGATGTCCTCTGTGCTGCGAACGATGGACTTCCTCGCCTTTGGTCGTCGTCTGGAACAAGCGATCACTGACAAGGACGAACTGGCACGGCTGATGGCGGAGGCCGAGGAAATTGCCCATCGGATCAAGTCGTACCAGATCGCCGTCGTGAGATTGAAAGGCGGAGACCTCTCTCATGCGGTGGAGGTCTTCTCCCGCCTCAACAGCAGCGGTCAGGCGATATCGCCCGATCAAATGGTCTCCGCCCTCACCTACCAGCCGGAGGGCGAGAGTCTCACGGACCGGATCGGACAGATCAGAGAGAATCTCGGTCCGTTGGGATTCGGCTCGACACCACCGATAACAATATTTCGTTCGATCTTGGCCGTCGAAGGTGAGTCCGATGTCCAGACAGCCCGGTGGGATGCCTTGGCCAGACGAGTCGAAGATAATCTCGCAACCGCCGTCGACGAGTCGGAGAAAGCGTTGTCCCATGCCGCCGAATTCTTGAGGAAAGAAGTCGGGGTGCCCCTGGCGAGGCTCGTCCCCTACCAGCATCACCTGGTGTTCATCGCCACTTTCTTCCATCATCGCCCAGACCCGGATCAGAGACAGAAGGATCTTCTGGCCCGTTGGTTCTGGGGAACCTCGTGGTCGGGGTTCTTCGCCGGAGCGAACAGTACCCAGATCAAGAACGCTCTCACTATGATGCGAGATTTCGCCCGGGGGAACGGAAAAGACCCCTGGGAACAACAGGAGGTACGCCCGTTCCCCGATCGTTTCGATCTGCGCAGCGCCAGGGTCAGGGCCTTCGTCCTCTGGGAACTGCGGGAGTTCAGTGAACGGCGTGACGCCGGCGGAAACCCGTTCGATCCCCTGCAGGAGATCGAACGTTCCGACTCGCAGGCCTACCGACACATCACGACGAAGAATCCTCTGTCGTCGCACCCGGCGAATCGGCTGATCCTGCCCACCCCCTCGGGAGTCTCGGTCCAACATGCCCTGGTACGGCTGCTGGACGAAGGACGCACCTCGCTCCTCGACGGACTCGGCGTGCCCGCCGACGCGGTGCAACGCCTGTCGGCCTCGGATCCCGAGGGATTCGTTCGACGTCGGGCAGAATTCCTCCGGGGAAGGGAAGGCGCCTTCATGCAGACGATGGGGGCGCGCAGGCCAGAGGCGGGGGACGGCGTCACCGACATCGACACCGAATGAGCACCGCGAACGTCGTCGGCCGGGCGCGCCGAGCACTTCCCCACAGGCCGGCTGTTCGCAGGGAACGGCCCGAAGGGGGAGAGTCCGGAGTGACACAGACATGACCCGTGACCCGGCGCGCGCGGGCCGGACCACCTCCGGCCGGACCACCTCGACGCGGTGTCCCGCTGTCATGGTCTTCACCCGCGACCTGAGGGTCCGGGACAACCCGGCGCTCTGCTCGGCCCAGCAGACCGCCGACGGGGTCCTACCGCTGTTCGTCCTGGATCCCGAGACGCTTGGCACCACGGCTTCCCCGGGAGAACCCGGCGACCCCGCCGTTCGCCCCCCAGCCAACCCCCCGTGTCCGAACCGGGTTGCCTTCCTCGCCGCTTCCCTCCAGGACCTGGACACCTCGCTGCGCGAACTCGGATCCCACCTGGTCCTCCAACACGGGGACTGGGTGCACGAAGTGCTGCGCGCCGTGCGAAACAGCGGGGCTACAGCCATCCACCTGGCCGACGACGTCAGCCTCCACGCCCGCCATCGCTTCGAACGCCTCCAGCGGGAAGCCGAGAGCTGCCGGGTCGCCGTGGTCCGCCACCCGGGGGTCACCGTCGTCCCCCCGGGTGCCATCGCCCCGGCCGGCAAGACGGCCTTCGCGGTCTTCACCCCCTACCACCGGGCCTGGGAAAGACAACGACGCCGACCGATCCTGCCCATCCCCGACCACCTGGGCCCGCCCCCCGGACAGACCTCGGACACACCCCGGGCCCACCAGTTCCTGGACGAATGGTCGCCGGACGCGCAGCAGCACTCCCCGGACCTGCCACCCGGCGGCGAGAGAGCCGGTCTGGAACGGTTGCACACCTGGGTCGACGAACACCTGGCCGAGTACGAGCGGTCCCGGGACGACCTCGCGGCAGAGGCCACTTCCCGGATCTCCCCTTACCTGCATCTGGGATGCCTGTCCCCTCTGGAGGCCGCGGACCTCACCCGGGACCTGCCCGGAGGATCCGCCTTCACCCGACAACTGTGCTGGCGTGACTTCTTCCACCAGGTCCTGGCAGCCCGTCCCGACACCGCCAGGACCGACCACACCGACCGACAGATTCCCTGGACCCCCGACGAGGACGGGTACAGGGCCTGGGCCACGGGCCGCACGGGTCACCCGCTCGTCGATGCCGGCCTGCGCCAGTTGCGTCGCGAGGGTTATATGCACAACCGGGCCCGCATGGTCGTCGCGTCCTTCCTCACCAAGGACCTGCTCATCGACTGGCGCAGAGGCGCGGCCCACTTCCGCTCCCTTCTGGTGGACGGCGACGTCGCCTGCAACCAGTTGAACTGGCAGTGGGTCGCGGGTACGGGCACCGGCAACGCCCTGCACCGTGTGCTCAACCCGACCCGCCAGGCCCAGCGGTTCGATCCCCACGGGACCTACATCCGTCGCCACGTTCCAGAACTGGCGAACCTGCCAGGCCCCGCCGCGCACGACCCGGACCCGATCGAACGCCGTCGCCGGGGATACCCCGAACCGATCGTGGACCACGCGCTCGCCGCGCAGGCTTTCCTGAGCCGAGTGAAGCGCTGAGGGCAACGGGCCGGAAGCACACCCGGGAAACCGGTCCCGTCGTCCCCGCCCTGTTCTGAGGGAAACCGGTATCGCCCAACGAGAAGGATGACAGCCGTTCCAAAATCACTAAAAGGTCCGGCCATCCCCGGTAATCTCCGGGAGATTCCCCTGTTTCACCGCCGAGGACGGAACGCCAGCCAGTGGCATCACACGACCCCGCCCGCCGAGCGCCCCGCCGGACCTCGTCGGAGCCTTCAGGGCGCCGTCCGGTGGACCTGTTCTGGGCAGGCAGCGGAGCCCTCGCAGTAGCTGTGGCTGTTATCGTCCTCCTCGCACAAATGGTCGACGACCTGCGACAGGACGGCGTGAACCAGCTCGAACAGTCCTCACGGAGCCCCTCCGGAGCAGGAAGCCCTTCCCTCGCGCCCAGCGCCTCCGACGGCGCTCCCGGACCGTCGCAGCCGACGGCGACCCCGGAGATCCGACGCGCGATCGTGCGGTCCCGACCCGAGGGGGTTCTGCAGATCCGTTCCCTGCCCTCCCCGCTGAGCGAGGCCACGGGGGAAGTGCCCGAGGGCGAGGAGGTACAGATCCAATGTGTGCTCGCAGGAGGCGAAGCCGTCGGCCCGGACGGCGTCCCCAGCGACCTGTGGGCGCGGATCCCCGGCGGCTACGTGCCCGATGTCGACCTGCAGACGGCTCCCGGGCAGCCCCCGGTCCCCTCCTGCGAGTAAGAGCACCAGCAAGAGGGGGCTTTCGAACGGGGTTTCAGTGGCCGGTGCGCGTCGCCACGGGAGAGATCCTGGCGGGGGCCCAGGCGTGCAGAACCTCCGGGACCAGGACCGAACCGTCCGCCTGCTGGTTCTGTTCGAGGACCGCCGGCAGAAGCCTGCTGGTCGCCAGACCGGAGCCGTTCAGGGTGTGGACAAGGGCCGGTTTTCCCTCGGGGCCGCGGTAGCGGATCCTGGCCCGCCGGGCCTGATAGTCCCGGGAGTTCGAAACCGAGCTGACCTCAAGGTACTGACCGATGCTCGGGATCCAGGCCTCGACGTCAAAGGTCTTGGTCATGGAGGCGCTCGTGTCCCCGGCTGCCAGGAGCGACACCCGGTAGTGCAGGCCCAGCCCGCGCATGAGCTCCTCGGCCTTCTCCAACATCTCCTCGTGAGCGGCCAGGGAGTCCTCGGGACGGGTGAACTGGAACATCTCGACCTTGTTGAACTGGTGGCCGCGCAGCGTGCCCCGTTCGTAGGTGCGGTACCCCCCGATCTCCTTGCGGTAGCAGGGGGAATACGCGAAGTACTTGCGGGGGAGTTCCTCGGCCCGCAGGATCTCGTCCCGGTGAATGCTCACCAGAGCCGTCTCCGAGGTGGGGATGAGGAACTTCGAGGGCTTGCCCTGCTCGTCCTCCTCCACCACGTAGACGTCCTCGGCGAACTTGGGGAACTGTCCTGCGGCGTACCCGGAGTCACCGGTCAGCAGATGCGGCGGCAGGACGAAGGTGTAGCCGTCGCGCAGATGCGTCTGCACGAAATAGTTCAGCAGCGCCCACTCCAGCTGCGCCCCGACCCCTGTGTAGATCCAGGAACCGTTGCCGCCGAGCTTGGCGCCGCGCTTGTAGTCGACCAGGCCGAGTCCCTCGGCCAACTGGACGTGGTCGAGCGGAGCGTCGAGGTCCGGCCTGTCGCCCACGACCCGCAGAACCTGGTTGGCGTCCTTGCCCCCGGCGGGGACGTCGTCGTCCGGCAGGTTCGGCAGGGCGTCGAGCAGGGACTGCCGGGCTGCCGACAGCTCGCCCGCCCGCGATTCCCTTTCGGCGATCCGTTCGCCCACGGCCTGGGAACGGGAACGGAGCTGTTCGATCTCCTGCGCCGCGGACTCGCCGGCCCGGCGCAGCTGGGAAATCTGACCGGAGATGCCCTTGCGCTCGGCCCTGGACTGTTCCAGCGCCTGCTGGTTCTTCCGGTAGTCCTCGTCGACCGACAGCAGCTCGCCGAAATCGATCTCGATCTCACGCTTGGCCAAGGCCGTGCGGATTCGATCAGGGTCGCGGCGGATGTCGTTCAGATCCAGCATCGCTCGACTGCCCTGTCTTCCTGGTGGTGACGTGATGGGTACCCGGCTGACCGGGTCGGATCGACTCTACCAGCGTGACCTGATCCGACCGGTACGACTCGATCATGGAAGTTCCCCTGCGGGCTCCCGGCTCGCCCCCGACAGCGACGCCGGAACCCCCGGCCCCGGCCCGTGAGGGGCACCGAGGGACACACCGAGGAAAACGACACGGGTGAAATAATGACAAATCAGGTTCACTATGGACATGTCTCCCGTCCGCGCTCGAAGACCCTCCCGACGCTTCCACAGACCCGAACAGCGCCACGGACGACCGTTCCGAACACGACCCCTCCGCGAACCACAGAGACCCTCAACGCATCCCCCGGGAGCCGCTGTGAACCGACGCCCTGTCCCCCTCACCGCCTCCGCGGCGTTCGTTCTGGCGGTCCTGGGGCCGTTGCCCGCCTCGGCGGTCCCCGCGGACGTCGGCCGGGAACCCACCCGAGCCACGACTCACCTCGACGAGGCCAGACCCCCGTGTGCCGAACCCCGCCGGGACAAGTACTCGTGTCTGCTCCGGATCCGGCCCGCCTCGCAGGCCCGTGCCGCAGGCACACCCGTCCCCAGCCCGCCGAACAGAAAGACCTCATGGGCGCTGTCGTCCACAGCCCCCGACATCCCCGTTCCCGACATCCCCGTTCCCCAAGCCGGGTACGGCCCAGCGGACATCCGAAACATCTACGGGCTGCCCCTCGCCCCGGACACCCGACAGACGATCGCGGTGGTCGTGGCCGGTGATGCCCCGAGCGCCGAAACGGATCTGGCCGTGTACCGGGAGTTCTGGGGGCTGCCCCCCTGCACCACCGAGAACGGGTGCTTCACGAAGATCGACCAACGCGGGGGCAACGACCTGCCCATGGCCGACCCAGGCTGGGCGGTCGAGGCGGGCATGGACGTCCAAGCGGTCTCCGCAACCTGCCCCAGCTGCAAGATCCTGCTGGTCGAGGCCGACTCCGCCGACTTCTTCGACATGCCGGCCGCCGTGGACCAAGCCGTGGCCCATGGCGCCGACATCGTCAGCAACAGCTGGGGAGCCGCCGAGACGGGCGCCTTCGTCAGCGCCGGTCCGACCTCCTTCACCCATCCCGGAGTCCCCATCCTGGCCGCGAGCGGGGACAGCGGATTCAGCTACGCGAACTTCCCCGCCTCCTGGTCGAAGGTCATCGCTGTCGGCGGGACCACGGTGACCCGGTCCACCGAGGGCTGGGAACACTTCGCCTGGGCCGGCTCGGGCAGCGGTTGCTCGACGTGGGTCGACAAACCCCACTGGCAGCACGACGAGAACTGTTCCCTGCGCACGACCTCCGACGTGTCAGCACTCGCTGATCCCCAGACCGGGCTGGCCTTCTACCAGACCTACGGCCCGAGCGAGTTCGGGTTGGACCCCGGATGGTTCGTGGGAGGTGGAACCAGCCTGGCCGCTCCCCTGGTCGCAGGTATGATCGCCCTGTCTGGTCTGGCCTCGTCGATGGACGACGCCTCGGGCCTGTACGAACACAGTCAGGAGCTGCTCGACGTCGTCACCGGGACTAACGGGGAGTGCGGGGACGACTACCTGTGCACCGCCAGGCCCGGCTACGACGCACCGACCGGCACCGGGACCCCCCGCGGCCCGATCGGGTGGTGACTGTCCCTTTCCGCTCCGAACAGAAGCCTTTCAAACGGAAACCCCGTGCGGGACGCCGCAGTGTGGAATCTTTGATTCGCACAGAGAGCACATCGGCCAATCACACAGCCGCGGTCCCGGGACTTCTGCCGGAGAGACAGCCATGAGAATTTTGATGACGGCCTTCGCCTGCCACCCGGGGAAAGGCAGCGAACCCGGTAACGGATGGCACTGGGCGCGCGCTCTCGCCGAACGCGGGCACCTGATCGACCTGGTCACCCGTTCCGAGGGTGAGAGAGCCGTGCTGGCCGAATGCGGGAGGCTAGGCCTGGACAACATCAGGTTGCACCTGCTCGACGTCCCCGTCCGCCGGAACCCGCCGCACGCGGAAGCCCGACGCCTGCTCGGCTACGAGACCTGGCTGCGGGCCTGCGCCCGTTTCGTACGAGACCTGCCCACTCCCGACGTCGCCCACCACACCACGTGGGGATCGCTCCACTTCGGCCCCCATCTGGAACTGGAAGCACCCGTCGTGACGGGACCCGTCGGCGGGTCCCAGGTGGCCCCCGCCCGGCACAAGCAGTACTTCGACGGCGAATGGCGCGACGAGTGGGTGCGCAGCCGGGCGACATCGACCTTCCTGCGCCTGTTTCCCGGCGCCCGTCGGACCGCCCGCTGCGACCACGTCTTCGCCACCAACAAGGTCACCCTGCGGGACCTCCAGCAGCGGCTGCACGCGCGCAGCGCCTCCCTGCTCTCCGGCGACGCTCTGGCCTGCGAGCACCTGCTGACGGCGCCGCGCGAGCCGGGGCCCGGGGCCTGGACCTGCGACCGGGGCCCCACCTTCGTCTGGGTCGGCAGCATCGTGCCCCGCAAAGCGGCCCGGTTGGCGGTCGAGGCCTTCGCCCGTGTGGCGGGCCAGTGCCGTGGGGCGCGGCTCGTCCTGGTGGGGGACGGCCGCCTGCTGCCCATCGTCCGCGCGCGGGTGGAGGACCTCGGGCTGACGAAACAGGTCACCTTCACCGGGCGGGTGCCCTGGGCGGAAGTCCGTCGTCACCTGGACGCGGCGGACTGTTTCGTCTTCAGCAGCTTGCGGGACTCCGGATCGGCGCAGGTTCTGGAGGCCGCCGGTCGCGCAGTCCCCACGGTGGCCCTGGAACGTGACGGGATCTGCGATGTTATGCCCCGAGCCGCCGGGGTCATGGTCAGCGAGGAGACCGACGACCTCCCCGGGAGCTTGGCCGCCGGGATGCTGCAGGTCGTGGAGGATCGGGAACGCTGGTCCAGGATGAGCGCGGCCTGTTTGCAATGGGCAGGCGAACACACTTGGCCCCGACAGGCCGCCGTCGCGGAGGCCGTCTACCACCGGCTGCGGTCCTGACCCTGTGGATCCGACCCTGTGGATCCGACCCTGTGGGGGCGGCGGACTTCAGCGGGCACGGACCGGGTGGGTCGCCACCCCCGCGATCCGCCCGGTGACCTCCAGGGCGAAAGCCAGCATGGCCAGCAGGAACACGAACAGACCCATCGGGCCCCCGCCCGCAGCCCGCAGGAGTGGACGGAGAAATCGCAGCCTCTCCGACCCGGTGGACAGCTGTCCCAGTGCCCCGGCCCGACGCCGGGACTCGGTGTCGAGGTACCCGATCCGAAGATGTCGCAGCAGGTAGCTGTGCAGGGAACCCGTCGGGCGATGCTCCGCGACGGCCTGGGGAACCCACACCGGCCAGGACCCCAGCAGCCCCAACCGGACCAGGAGCAGGGTGTCCTCCCCCCGACGCACCCCCACGTCGAACAGACCGGCCCCCTGCTCAGGAGCGGTCTGCCCGGGGAAGTCGGGGACGTCGGTGGGGCCGGTGGGCGTCGGCAGTGCCGGCAGCGGCTTGCGCACCGCGATCGCGGAGGTGTTCAGGTAGGTCAAGGTCCCGTCCGGGCGCATCAGCCGCCTTTGGGTCGCCTCCAGGCGGGCTCCCTCGATCCGCCAGACCAGCCGGGTCGGGTGTCCCACCAGCTGCGCCTGGAATACCAGAGCTTCGGGTGCTCGACGAGCCGCAAGGGCCATTCCCCGCAGGAAACCGGGAGCCACAACCACATCGGAGTCCACGAAGATCACCAGCCGCCCCTTGGCGTGCCCCATTCCCCGGTTGCGGGCCGCAGCGATCCCGGCGTGCGGCTGACGCACCACCCGCAGCTCACAGCCGGGGGCAGGGACAGGAAGGCGGATCTCTGCGGCCTCCACAGCCACCGGGGGGTCGCTGCCGTCGTCGATCACGAGGATCTCCACAGGAGCGCCTGCGCGTTGCGGGAGGATCGCCCTCAAACAGCGTGCGAGTTCCTCCGGCCTTCCGAACACCGGAACCACCACACTGATTTCCGGTACGGCATTTCCTTCCGCAGAATCCCCGTCGTCGTGCACCCTGCCTCCTCAACACTTCCCGCCGTCCTGCCCCCGTCCCCGTCTCCGTCCCGCAGGTTCCGGCCTCCGGCTCGGCAGAGGCCCGGGGCGACCGGCAGCAGGTGGTTCAGCCTCCCGGCGACCTGACAGTGATGATCATCCACCGGCCCGAACCGAACCCCAGCGCTGTTCGAACCAGGCGGCAGTGCGCTGCAGCCCGATGTCGAGTGGCGTCCTGCATTCGTGCCCCAGCAGACGGCGCGCCCGTTCGGTGGGCGCGACCCTCCGCCCGTGGTTGTCCCAGGAACGCCTCGGCCGGAAGGCGAGCCCGGCCCTGTTGCCCGTGATGGCATTGATCCGGCGGGCCAGATCCACGACCCGGGTCTCCTTGCCGGTCCCAAGACAAATGACTTGTCCGTCGGCAGCTTGGGCCAGCCCGGCGGCGAGCAGTCCTTCGACGATGTCCTCGACATAGGTCCAGTCCCTGGTCTCCGAACCCGTGCCCAGAACGGGCAGGGGCCGACCGAGACGGGCCAGATGGAAGAAGTTCGGAATGACGTTCCTGTAGAGCCCCGGAGGTTCCCCCGGCCCGTAGGAATTGAAGATCCTGACCCGGACCGTCGACAACCCGTGGCACCGGTGGAAGAAACGGCAGTACTGCTCGCCGAGGTACTTCGTGATCTGGTAAGGGGTGTCCGAGCCCGGAGCCTGTTCGACACGCTCGTCCGGAGCCGGGCGTGCCGGAGCCGGAGCCGGGCGTGCCGGGGAAAGCGGGTCCGCCCCCGCGCCCCCGTCCGCTGCCTGCGCCGTCGGCGGCTGGAGCACACAGCTGGAGGAGGAATAGACCACCCGCCGGACCCCGGCCTCACAGGAACGCTGCAGGATTCCCAGAGTCCCCGACCCGTTCACCTGCAGGTCCCGTTGTGGATGCTCGACGGAGTTCTGATGGGCGAACAGGGCAGCCAGGTGAAAGACCACTTCCGGTCCCTGGCCGAAAGCACGGTCCAGCAGCTCCTCCTCGAGCACCGACCCCTCCAGGAACGTCAGGGCCGGATCGGCGGGCAGATTCTCGATCGCCCCAGAACTGAGGTCGTCCCAGGCCGTCACCCGGGCTCCCGCAGCGAGCAGCCCAGCGGTCAGATTGGACCCTATGGCACCCGCGGCACCTGTGACCAGCACCTTCCTGCCCTCATACCCTCTCCTTGACCCCGGTCTCACGGCCTGCCCCCCGTCCCTCGTTCCTCCCCGGGCCGGCATCCTCCGGTCGCCACGCCGCCGGCTCCGCCCCGGATCAGCTCCCGGGCCAGCAGCGCCAGGAAAACGCTGTTCGTCGTCGCATACCTCTTCCACAGCCTTCTGGGCTCCTGGCCCATCCGCCACAGCCATTCCAGACAGGCGACCTGGACCCAGGCCGGCGCTCGCCTGTGCAGCCCGGCCGCGATGTCGAACATTCCTCCCACTCCCAGTGCGACTGGTACACCCATCCGTTCTCTGTGGGTCCAGGCGAAGCGTTCCTTCAACGGCGAGCTCATTCCCAACAACAGGACGTCCGGATTCGTTTCCCGGATCTCCTCGGCGATCTCCAGCTCGTTCTCGTGCGAGAAGTACCCATGGTGGGAGCCGACCACCCGGAGCGCCGGGTGGAGCCGGGCCAGGCGGCTCTCGGCCCGTCCGAGCACCTCCTGCCGCGCTCCCAGCAGGAAGACCCGGTATCCGCGGCTCTCGCACAGACCGAGCAGGTCCCAGAAGAGGAAGGAGCCGCTCACCGACTGCCTCACCGGGGTCCGCAGGAGGCGGGACGCGTAGTAGAGGGCCATGCCGTCCACCGTGAGCAGGTCCGTCTCCCGGTAGACCCGTCGCAGCAGGGGCGTGCGTCTCCACATCACCAGGGCGGAGACGTTGGCGCAGAACACCAGATGCGGCTCACCGGAACGGATGTACTCGTCCAGGCGATCAAGGGCCTGGACTCGATCGACGTCGTCGAACTGCAGCCCGAACAAACTCCGCTGGGCGGAGGAAGCCGGGTGGTACCGGTCGGTCATGGCAGGCAGTCCCCCAAACGTGCGAAACCGACATCCGGGCGTCGCGTCCTCAGGTGTTCCAAGAAAAGGCGCAGGGTTCGGGAATCGTTGAACTCGGTGCTGTGACCGATCGCAACGACGGGAACGGGGTCCGGTGATTTCTCGCAGGACCTGCGGGCCCGGTCGACGATGGACACCAGCTCGCGCAGGGACAGGCGGCAGAAGTCCAGCTTCTGCGGGAGGAACGGGCGTACCTTCGACAACCTGTGGCCCCGTCCCACCTGGGCACCGGCGTCGGCGGGGCATCCGGACTCCCTCAACAACCGCCGTTGGTACCGGAATCTGCGTGTGGTGAGCATCGCCCAGAGCGGGACCTGGCGGGTGTGGATGGGCACCTCCGTCAACGGACCGCAGGGATCGTGGGCGGCGATGTCCTGCTGGTCGGCCCGCCAGGGGGCGACACGCCCTGTAGCCCCGCGGAAGTCCAGTTCCCAACGGCCTGTTCTTCCGCAGCCCCCGGGGAAGACCGTGCTGTCGATGCTGATTCCTGCCTCGACCAGGGCGGACACGATGTCTGGGGAAGGCTGTATCAGCCAGCCACCCGCCCGGAAGGCCGTGCACCGGTACTGGGGGTCGACTCGCTGTCCCAGCTCGTTGAGGTAAGCGGCACCCTCCGCGACGTACTGGCGGATTTGTTCGACGGGAAGCCCCGGTAAGGCGTACTCGTCGAAATCAGGTTGCCATCTCCCGCCGCAGCGGCGGGCGCGGAACCACGCGGGGTGCAGATGGAGCTGAACGTCGTGGCCTGCGCACAAAGCGGCCATGAGCTGTCCTTCGACAGCTCTCACCGCCCAGTCCCAGCTCGGCTCGTGCTTCCAGGCGAGGATCTCGGCGACCTCTGCCATCACAGTGATCGGAACACCGTGGTCGTCGGCGATGCGCAGGAGATGGGATGTCGGCTCCAGCATGTGTCGGGTCACGTCCCCGGCACCGGTGCCGAAGAGTTCGTAGTCGAGGGTGAGCACGAGTCGGATCACTCCGGCCTCCAGTGCGCCTTTCCGGGGAGCCGTGCCCGGCGAATCCGTTCGAATTACCACGGATTTTGTTACGAGCACCGGCTCCTGGCTCGGTGAATCTCGCAGGGTCAGCCTATGATCCGGTAAACGGTCGTGCACGTGATTTCCCGCAAAATACCCGGGAGGAACTCGACCCGGTGTGTCGTTCAGCTGTACCCGCCGTCCTTCGGCTGGTGTCGGTTCCGTTCGACTGCTGCCGTGAGGAGGGGGCCTACGTCTGCCCCTCCCGGTGTGGGATGAGAAGAACGACACTCATGGTGTCACTTGTGGTGACGTATCGTGCACGGAGGGTTGTTTTCTTGGAGTGGTGGATTCTGGGGCTCTCGACGTCCATCACGTCACGATCATGTCTCTGGGCTGGGATGTTGTGAGATCACGTCGGGGTCGGTCCCGGCGGGGGAGCCCGACTCGTGCTGTGAATCTCGCCCACGTCGTCGCGCCGAGGCCAGGTCTGGTGCATAATGGCTCCTCGTAAAGTGATGGGGTTTTCGATACGAGGGCTGTGTGGTTGGTCATGGTGAATCTCACCCAAGGAAAGGTCATCAGCTTCGACCAGGTGAAGGGGTACGGTTTCGTTTCCCCCTTCGGTGGAGGCGAGGATGTCTTCCTGCACGTCAATGATCTTCTTGACGAGAAGCATCTGCTCAAGCCAGGTGTGATCGTCGAGTTCATCACCGAACAGGGCGACAGGGGGCCCAAAGCCTCCTCGACCCACATCGTCTCTGCACCTTCCGGTGCTCCGCACTCAGGGCCCACACGACGCAACCCGGTTCCCGTCGTCGAGGGCGTCGACGCCCCGGAAACCACGGACCCTGACAACGAGTACATCGACGTCCTTCCCGCCGCCGATTTCTCGCGTGAGGTCACGGAGGCACTTCTGCTGATCGAGCCCGGTCTGACCGGTCCTCAGATCTCCGCCGTGCGCAAACGTATGATCGATCTGGGATCCAAATACGGCTGGATCGGGAACTGACACCTTCCTTCCCCTCCGGTCGCAACTCTTCGACCCGTGCCTGGGCTCACCTCCTTTGAGGAGGTGAGCCCAGGCCGGTCAAAGACGATTCCCGGTCCCTGCTCGGGGGACTGGGAGAGAAGACTAGAGACTCGGAGCCGGCGAGATCCTCGTCAGGGGCTTTCTCCGAGGTGCCTGTCGAGGAAGGCCACCACAGCCGTTTCTTCTTCCCCCTCAAGGGCACCGGTCACTGACAGGACGTCTCCGTCCAGGACGATCCGGACGGTCCGTTCGATACGTGCTGCCCATTCCCGCATGCATCCGACCAGGGCGGTCAAGCTCTCGGGAGAGAGCAGATCGACGACAACAGTCCCCGGGAGAGCATGCTCTCCCGAAGCCTGCGAACTCTGCGAGCGGGCCGAGGACCCGCTCTCCCCGGTCTCGAGGTCCGTGCCCGCGTCGACATGGTCCTGGTTCAGCCGGACTCTGTCGGGTGGAGCGACGTCCGCGATCCAGATCTCCTGATAGAGCTGCTGCCCCCACCGGGCAGCGCGTTCGGTGTCCGGGTGGTGCGGGTCTTCCACCCGCAGCAAGACATCGGTCCCCGTCACAGCGTTCACTTCCCTTTCCGGACGTCTGCCACGACACCACTTCCCCCGAGGGCGCCGCGGTCGGACGACCGCTCCCGTTCGCCTCACTGTAGTGAACGGAGCCGACGGACACGGCGAACTCCTGGGAAATCTTGGACGAAGCCGTCTCCTTCGGTCGGTGAATCACTCTCCGTGCGGGAGCGGCCTCGGGGCTCCCGGACCTCACTCGGAACGGGTGTGCCACGGAACGGGTCTGCCACCGTTCGTAGTCTGTGCCACCGATCGCGATCAAATCTGTCTTTTTCCGGATCGACACAACTCTCGCGACTATCGTGGCATTCACGTCCTGTGGCCGAAGGGGTGCCTCTCCGCCGTGAGTTCACGAACACGGATTTTTGTCGTCCTCCTGTTGAGTGCGTCGATTTTGGGAACAGCCGTCGGATACATGATCATTCGGGTGAGGGACGAACGGGCGCTGCTCTCGGCCCCGCCGTCCGCAGCAGTGACCGACCTCGCCTCCGTCACCGCAGAGCCTCACATCGTCTTCCGCAGCACAGCCCGGGATTCCACCTACGGCAAGGTCGGCGTGACCACCGTCGAGGACCCGGACGGGCCCCGGGCGATCCTCGATCTCTCCTGCGACCGGGTGTTCACAACGGCCAAGGGCGGACTGTGTCTGATGTCCGACCGGGGGGTCGTCACCCGTTACAAGGTCCTCGTCCTCGATGAATCGTTCCAGGTGGTTGAGGAGAAACCGTTGCCGGGAATGCCCAAGGAAGGGACCGTGTCCCAGGACGGCACCCTGGCTTCCACGACGACCATCGTCAATGGCCAGTGCGATGCTTCCGGCAGCTTCACCACCAGGACGACGGTGTGGCGCATCCAGGGGAGTTCCTACGGTGCCCTGGAGGATTTCGCCCTGTATCTGGGAGGCGAACGCCGGCAAGGGGAGCAGCTCAATGTGTGGGGCGTGACCTTCGCCGGGGACGACACCTTCTACGCCACGGCCGGGTCCGGCAAACGGACCTGGCTCGTGAGGGGATCCCTGTCCGGGCGGCGGTTGGACGCGATCCGTGAAGACGCCGAATGCCCCACGCTCTCGCCGGACGGCAACCGCCTCGTGTACCGCAAGCGGGAGGGAGCCTCCGACAACACGTGGCGTCTGGCCGTGTACGACCTCAGGACAGGGACGGAGCGGATGCTCCCGAGCGTCCCGCTGACCGACGACGAGGTCGAGTGGCTCGACGACGACCACATTGTCTACGGGCTCTCCCGCACAGGGGGTCAGGCTGCGATGAGCGACATCTGGTCCGTTGCCGTGGACGGGGCCGCGAGCCCGCGGCTGCTCGTGCCCGCGGCGTTCTCCCCTGCGGTCGTACGCGAGGCTCGCTCGACCTCGCAGCTTCGTGGGAGCGGCGAGAGGACGGCGCAATGACGGCCCGGCCCGAACAAACGGCCCGGCCCGAACAAACAGCCCGGTCGGGCGTTCCGGCGAGTCCCTCGCGGCGTTCGGTCGTCCGCACCGTGTATCTGATGGGTACGGTCAGCCTACTCACGGACATCTCCTCGGAGTCCGTCGCCGCTGTGCTCCCGCTGTACATCACTGCGGTGCTCGGGCTGAGCCCGCTGGCCTTCGGCGTGGTCGACAGCCTGTTCGTGGGGGTCAGCGCCGTCATGCGGATCGTGGCCGGCTGGGTCGCCGACCGTACGGACCGCCCCAAATGGGTCGCGTTCACCGGGTACGCCCTGTCGGCGGTGAGCCGGATCGCTCTGCTGCCCGCAGCGGGCCTGGCCTCCCTGAGCGCCGTGGTGACCGTCGATCGGCTCGGCAAGGGGATCCGCACGGCACCCCGGGATGCCATCATCGCCGCCTCCAGCAGCCCCCGGCAGCTCGGCCGTTCCTTCGGCGTCCACCGGGCCATGGACACTTTCGGGGCCATGACCGGTCCCTTGATGGCCTGTCTGGTACTCATGTTCGTTCCTGAGGGGTACGACGTCGTCTTCGTGCTCTCGCTGGCCGTCGCTCTGGTGGGGCTGGCCGTGCTCGGTCTGCTGGTCCCAGATGTCCGGACCCGTCCCGTCGCGGAAGTGGACTCCTGTTCGCCCTCGGGTCGGTGCATCGGTTCCTGTCTTGTTTCGACCCTGACGACGGCGGCCACCGGCTCCCGGCCCGCCGTCGCGGTGGGGGAGCGGACCTCGGCCTCGGACCTGTTCGGACGGGTCAGCCCGACCACCTTGCTGGAACCCGGTTTCGTCCGTCTCCTGGCAGCCGCGGGCCTGTTGGGGCTCGTCACCGTCAGCGACAGTTTCCTGTACCTGGTCCTGCAGCGCAGAGACGGTTTCGCCTCGGAGTGGTTTCCCCTGTTGTACGTGGGGACCGCTGTGTCCTATCTGCTCCTGGCCATTCCTCTGGGACGGACGGCGGACCGTTTCGGACGCGGACGGATCTTCATCGCAGGCCACACGGTTCTGGTCCTCGCCTACCTGTGCGTGGGCGGGCCCTTCAGCGGACCCGCCGTGACGGTCATCGCACTACTGCTGGTGGGGGCCTACTACGCGGCGACGGACGGGGTCCTCGCTGCCGTCGCCGGAGCCATGGTCCCGATCACGTTGAGGGCCAGTGGCATTGCCACGGCTCAGACGGTCGTCGTCGTGGGGCGTGCCCTGTCCTCCCTGGGGTTCGGAATGCTCTGGACCACGACGGGACGTGACACGGCGGTTCTCGTCTACGCGGTCGCCATGGCGGTGGCCATTCCCGCCGCCGGGCTCCTCCTACGGGGTGTGACCCGGGACCGTTCGCCGGCCGGACGCCCCCGGTCGACGGCCTGAAAGAAGCGTTGCCGGGGCGTTCGGCGCCCTTAGAGTGACCGGCAATAGGTGGCTTCGGCTCGCGACGACCGGGAGGCGCCCGGCGGTGTTGTCGTCGGTCAAGTCCTTTTCGTACCCTATCTAGGTTTTCTTGGGCGTCGGGTCGGCGCGGCCTGCTGGGCTGGTGCGTTGCGCGTTGGCTCGCTGTGGCGGCGAGCGGTCGTGGGCG
>JAUPKJ010000329.1 GCA_030837505.1 Actinomycetota bacterium | reverse complement strand
CTATCAAACAAAAAACGTAGGACCCGGGAAAAGCATCCCGGGTCCTACGTTTTTGGTAGCGGGGGCAGGATTTGAACCTGCGACCTCTGGGTTATGAGCCCAGCGAGCTACCGAACTGCTCCACCCCGCGTCGTTGTGTCTTCACTGTAGTGCACGCGGGCCCGCCGGCACCAATCGGCTCCCCGTCCGGGTGCCTGTCCGGGTGTCTGTCCGGCGGCTCCGTACCATCCGAACCGATCGGGTGATCGTCATGATCCGCACACCTCGTCCCACGCGGCGGTCGCCGTACCGCGCTGGGACGGTGACCCCGACGGGCGGTGACGCCCCGGTGCCCGTCCCGGTGATCCAGGACGCCTGGCAGGACGAGTGGAACACGGTGCGGGTCCGGGTACGGTCCGAGGCCCCGCACTGAACCCTGCGCTCCTGTCCCACAGCGCAGGACCCACGAGGGAGCACGGTCCACGCGCAGGGCACACCAGCGGGGCGGTGCGGACCTCGGCCGACGCCCGAACCAGGGCGCCGACCTCCTGCCACCTTGCCGGACACCCCCCGGACGCCGCTCACCTGTCGAAGCCCCCTTTTGCCGGTCGCTCTAAGTGTCCCCCTCGGGTCAGGCGCTCAACACAGCGCTCCTTTACCCATCGTCACGTTCTTGCCCCCTACGGTGATCCGTAGCCCGTTGGCCAGGATCTCGACCCCCCGGTAGTTGAGGTTGGTGGGAAGCGCCTGCAGGGGGAACTTGGTCATGTCCGCCTTGATCCCGGCGAGGACGTCGCGGGCAGGGAACAGGACCCCGAACATCTCGACCTGCTGGGGTGCGAGATCGAGGGTGGTTCCGGCGATCGTGGGTTTGGTGTGGAGAACGATGGGCATCGGGCGGTCCGCGGTCGCGCCGCTGGTGATGACCGCCAGCAGACCGTCCTGGGCCCCGTACGTCGTGGGCCGTCCCTCAACCGTCGCCGGTAGCTCGGAGAAGGCCTTGACGGTCACGCCGCCGACGACCACCTTGACCCCGGCGCTGTCGACACTGACCGACCGATACTGCACCCCGCTCGGTAGGGCCGGTAGCTTGCGGCTGAGGTCCTTCTGGTTGACCTGGCGGAGCACGAGTGCGGCGATCGGGTCATCGGGCTTCCGATTGCTCCCGAGGACCTCGACGGACTGGGGCACCAGCTCCAGCACGCCGTCGTTGATGCGGGGCGAGGTGAAGATGGTCAGAGGGAGGGTACCGATCAGGGGTATGTCTTTCGAGGTCGAGATGCCGAGCATGCCGTCCTGGGCCTTGTAGGAAACGGGCTGTTCGTCGACCTTGGTCGGTAGTTCGGAGAACGGTGTGGTCACGGTTCCACCGAGCGCGACGTGCAGCCCGTCCTTCTTGGGGATGACGGATTTGTAGGTCAACCCGTCCGGCAGGTCGGGCAGTTTCTCGGTGCGCACGCCGCCGATCTGGGACGAGGCCTGCTCGGCCGGTATCGCCTTCCCGAACAGCAGGAGCTGCCGAGGCACCACTTTCATGGTCTCGCCCTGCAACTCGAGCTTCGCGAGCAGCGTGGCCTTGACGTTCTTGGACATCTCGGCGGATGGCACGATCCCGACGGTGAGCAGTCCGTCCGGTGAGCGCCCGAACGTCGGGTGTGAGATGTCCGGCAGGGACGGCATGTTGGCGAACCCGAGGGTGATCGAGGCGTCGATGCTGCCGACGTGGGTGGTGCCGGGTTTGGGCTGGCTGACGTTGCGGAGGGTGGCCGAGAAGTCGGCGTGTTTGACGCCGCCGACGGCTGCGTCAAACATCTGCAACCTGATCTCGGACAGCCTGCGGCGCAGCAACTGCGGCAGGAGCCGTCCGCCCCCGAACGTGACCTTGGGTGGTTTGGTGACGGCGGTGCCGGGGCAGGACATCTGGTCGGCCACCTGCCCGGAGGCCAGCTTCACCAGCGGGGTGTCCAGGAAGGGCACAGGCGCCAGCAGGAGCACCAGCAGGGCGGAGACCAGCGCCGCCCCACCGCCGACGAGCAGTCGGGTGCGCCGGCCGAACCGACGACCACCGCGCAGGCTCGGTAGCCGGAATCGGCTCCACTCCGCCCGGTGTTCCTGGACCGGAAGCTCCTCTTCCGGGACCCGGGGCCGCCGTTCCCCCTCCGGGGCCCGGGACCGCCGTTGCTTCTCCGGGGCCATGGGCCACGTGGAAGGTGCGAACCTCGGCATGCCGTCATCTCTCCCTCGAGGAGGCCGGGTTCCTACCGGTCGGGGCGGGCGCGCTGACCGCGACGCCGGCCCCGACCGGTCCACAGCCGGCCACCGGGCTCAGCAGTTACTGGGGGCCGGGGCGTCGTTGAAGCGGTTCACGATCCACTCGTGTGCGGTTCCGTTGCCGGTGACGATGCCGGTCAGGTGATCGGAGATGATCGTGTTGAACTGCAGGCTCACGCCCGTGGCGCAGTACGTCTCGTGCAGAGTGTCGGCCTGGTCCCCGTCCACGATCTCGTCCTGGGCCGCGTGGTACTGGGGGCCAGGAGAATCAGGCACACCGGATGTTGCGGCGTCTGCCGTCGGATCTTGGACCGCGCCGATCGCCGCCGCCAGTACGAGTGCCGCGACGACGATCACGCCGACCGTTACCGAATTCCACCTGCCCTTTGTCCATCGTCGATCTCTTGTGCCCATAGACCACCTCTGCAGGTCCTCGTCGAATACCGTCCTGGCTGGCCGACTCGCAGGACAGTTCCCACCCGATCGCTTCGACCAACGGCGTACCGTGAACTCAGGCTTCCCCGTCGCAACAATCGTTGACCGTTAATCGCATGGAATCGATCATTAGTGTGCCATGGAAAAATGGCCATGATAAGGTGATAAAAGCAAACTTAAAAGCAAAATAGGATGCACTTGAGTTTTGCAGTTATGCGACGGCTGCGGCGCAGGGCAAGGTCGGGTTGACAGGGCAGGGTCGGGACGCCACCACGACACGGATCCTCGCCCACGTTCGCTGCGGCTGGCCCCACCTGGACGGGACAGTCATCACCCTCCGCAGCCAGTTCTGCTACGTCGCGCTACCCAGCCAACACCGGGCCCGCAGGCGCAGACCGGCGCCACCCCCACCCGTCCCACGCCTGCGCTACCAAGGCCACATCAACCGCTGGAAGATCGCGATCTACCAGTACAGCACCAAGAGCTGCACCGAAGCCGAGCTACCCACCAGCGTCGGGCCCCGCACCGGCACCTCCGAAAAAGCGTGGTATTTCCTGGCCAGTTGGGACTGGCCGGCTCCGAGGCCGAGTTCCTGACGGACCTGACGGACCTGACGGACCTGGGTGATCTGGGTGATCTGGGCGGGAGTCAGTCTGCTCGGGCGGCCCAGGGGTTTGACCAGACCGCCCGAGCCTTCCTTGCAGGCCCGGCCACGTAGTTCGGAGACGTATTCGGGGGTCAGAGCGAACACTGTGGCGGCGTCCTTGACGGGGACCCCGGCATCGGTGACGGCAACCAGGGCGAGGTTGCACATCCCGGTGTCCTTGGCGTCGTACCGGAAGCAGGCCATGTTCCCGTAGGTGATCAGACACGTGCCGTCGGTGACCTTCCTGTGCAGGCGGAGAGGCTCCCCCACGTCGCCCAGTTCCAGCGTGTCACTCTCGGTCACGACGTCATTCTACCGAAAATCGCAGAACCAAACACCTTAACTGCATATGTCCGCCTGATAACTGTGCTGGTCAGAGGTGGTTACGGGCACCGGGCTCCGGCGGTCTGACTCAGGTTCGCCCTGGAGCACTCCGGTCTGGTTGCCCTGAAGCACTCCGGTATGGTCCGCCCTTATTGATTCGCCCTGGAGCAGGGGGAGGTCACCGTGTTCAGCTGGTGGGGACGCATGGTCGTACGGCTCAGCTGGGCGGTCCTCGCGGCCGGCTGCTGCCTGGCCCTGGTCGGCGGGCTCTGGGGTGCCGGGGTCTTCGACGACCTGGCCGACGACGGCTTCACCGACCCGGGCAGTGAATCGGCGCGGGCCGCCTCCCGAATCGTCACCGAGGTCGGCCGCCAGGACGTCGACCTGCTCGTGCTGTACTCCTCGACGACGGCGACCGTCGAGGACAGCGCCTTCCGCGAGGCGGTGGCCACCGCGGTGGCCAGGGCCCGGCACCGCCCCGAGATCGCCACCGTCGCCTCCCACTACGACACCGGCAACCCCACAATGGTCTCCGCCGACCGGCACACGACCTACGTCGCCGTCTGGTTGACCAGGGCCGGGAACACCGACGCGTTCCACGCGGTCCGCTCGGACCTGCGCGCGGCCGGTCTGCGCACCCAGTTCGCCGGGACCACCGCGCTCACCGCGGACATCACCGACCGGGTCAGCGCCGACATCGTGAAGGCGGAGATCGTCTCCATGCCGATCCTCGCGGTCCTGCTGCTGTTCGTCTTCGGCAGCGCCGTCGCGGCCGCCACCACGTTGCTGATCGGCGGGCTCGTCGTGCTCGGAGGGTTCGCCGCAGTGCGGATCCTGACCATGTTCACCGACGTCTCGGTCTTCGGGATCAACATCATCACGCTGCTCGGCATGGGGCTCGCCATCGACTACGCCCTGTTCATGGTGAGCAGATTCCGGGAGGAGCTGACCGACGGCCACGACTCCGCGGCGGCGGTACGGCGGGCCGTCAGCACCGCCGGGCGTACCATCACGGTCTCCGCCCTGATCGTGACCCTCGCCCTGAGCAGCCTGCTGATCTTTCCGCAGATGTTCCTGCGCTCGATGGGCCTTGGCGGGATGATCGCCGTGCTGGTGGCGTTGGTGACCGCGCTGACCATACTGCCGGCGCTGCTCGCGGTGCTGGGTCCCCGGGTCAACGCCGGGCGGATCCGGCTGAGGCGCCGCGGTCCACAGG
>JAUPKJ010000328.1 GCA_030837505.1 Actinomycetota bacterium | reverse complement strand
CTGCGCTACCCGGGATTCGCCCCGGCCCCGGGTCGGCCGGTCGTCACCAGCTACCTCAACGGCGCCTCCGGACCGGCCTCCGCCCCCGCCGGCAGCGCGACCGCACAGACCCTTCCGCCCTACTCCCTGACGTCGTTCGTCCTGCGCCCTGCGCACCGGCGAGCGCTCCCGGCCGCCCCGGGAACCCCCGCGGTGACCGCCGTGACCGACACCACGGCCACCGTGTCCTGGCCGGCAGCGAAGGGCCGGCACCGTCCGGGCCGGAGCTACGAGGTGCACCTGCAGGACGCCGCCGGGTCGCACCCCGTGGGGCGGACGGCCCGGACCACCCTGGCCCTGCGTGACCTGCGGGCCGGCACCCGGTACACCGTCACGGTCGTGACCCGCGACGTCGGCGGGACCACGTCGTGGTCGACCCCGGCCGTGGCGTTCGTCACCGGCACCCCGGCGGACAGCACCTGCGCCGTACACGTGGCCGACACCAACGACTGGGGCAACGGCTACGTCGGATCCCTCGGCATCACCAACACGGGGACAGAACCGGTGGAGGGCTGGCGCCTGGAATTCGCCTTCCCCCGTCCGTGGCAGAGCTTCGGCAGCGGCTGGAGCGCGACCTGGACCGCCGAAGGAGTCCACGTCACGGCCGCCGATCCGAACACGACCATCGCCCCCGGTAGCACGGTGTCCGTCGGGTACGTCGGCAACTACGCCGGGCCGAACATCCTGCCCAGAGTGTTCACCCTCAACGGCACCGTCTGCACCACCCGCTGACCGTCCTCACCGGGCCGAGGACGGTGTCAGGTCCTTCAGGGCGCGCTTGACCCTGCGGCAGGTGAGGGGGGTGAACCAGTGCCGTGCCCGTTCGGCCTCGGCGACGATGCGTTCGGCGGTTTCCGGGTCGCCAAGGAGGCGCAGGCACCCGTTCCCGCCGAGGTGGTGCAGGACGGCGTCCAGGGCGTCCACGGCCGAACTCGGGTAGGCGTGCAGCGGGCCCGCCTCGAAGCGGACGACAAGGGGCCCGCGAACGGCGTGGTCGATCGAAACGATCGGGTGGGTGACGCTGAAACCCCCGAGCACGCTCTGCAAATTGACCATCCGGTTGAGGTCGTCGCCCACCCCCGATGAGGTGGGAACCCGCACGACGAGGCCACGGACCTGCGCCCAGGGGTGGACCTCGGTCTCCGCGCAGCACAGCACCTGGATTCCCTCGGCACGGAAAGCGCAGCTCTGGCCGCCCTCGAGCTCCAGGTGCGACCCGTGCTCATCCGCGACGAGGATCGCGATCCGGCCAGGGGACTGGGTCATCCGCAGCTCCTCGTCATTCGCGGTTCCTTCCGCCGGTTCGTTCGTCCCGTCGAGTCCCGTCATTCTCCCACCGGCAGTCCCCACAGGGCCTCCACCGGCAGGGCCCTGATGCGATCCCCGAAGGGCAGGGTCTGCTGGCCGGTGTACAGAACGAACCCGGCGACCATGCGGGAACCGAGATGCCGCGCCAAATGGTGCAGACCGGACAGGTCGCGGGTGTGGATCGTGGAGGCGGCCTTGACCTCGAGGGCGACGACCCTGCCGTCCGCCGATTCCAGGACGACGTCCACTTCCAGGCCGTCCTTCGTGCGGTAGTGGTGCAACCGGACCCGTTCCTCGCACCAGGTGAGTTGGCGGGCCAGCTCCATGAGGACGAACGATTCGAGCATCGGTCCGAGAGCGCCGTTCGGATCGGACAACCGGGTGGCGTCCTGCCCCAACAGGTGGCAGGCCAGCCCGCTGTCGACGAACGCCAGTTTGGGTGATCCGGTGGCTCTGCGGGTCGAACCACCCGACCAGGCGGGAACCGATTTGATCAAGAACACCGAGGACAGGAGTTCCAGGTATCGCAGGAGGCTGGTCCGGGGAATGCCTGTCTGGGAGGCCAGGGCATGCGGTACCAGGAGGTTCCCGGATCTGCCCGCCAACAGGGACAGTAAACGACGCAGATCCCCCCGGCGTTCGATCACGGACAACGCTGTGACATCGCGTTCGATGAGTGTGGTCGTGTACGACTCGAAGAAAGCGGCTCTGCGCCGGGCCGTGCGGCGGACGGCCTCGGGATAACCGCCCCGGACCACCCGATCGACGTAGTCGCGGCGGCGCAGGCCGGACGTGAAGGACAGGGACGGCCCCTGGTCGAACGCGGCGTCGACGAACCCGTCGGGTGCGCCATCGATCTCCCCCTGGGACAACGGCCAGAGTTCCAGGATCTCCATCCGTCCCGGGAGAGCGTCGGGCAGATCCCGCAGTGCGAGAATTCTGGACGATCCGGTCAGGAGGAACCGTCCGGGGCGGGGGTCCGTGTCGACCACGACCTTGATGGGGCGGAAGAGTTCTGGTACCAGCTGCGCCTCGTCGATGACCAGCAGCCCGTCGTGTTCGACGAACCCGGTGGGGTCCTGCTGCGCGGAGCGGAAGGTCGCAGGATCGTCCAGTAACCGAACGACAGCTGTGGGGTCCCCTGTAGCTACGGATCGGGCCAGGGTGCTTTTTCCGACCTGTCGCGCACCGTTGATCGCCAGGACGCGGGTGTCGAGAAGAGCCTCGCAGAGGAGGTCCAAGGACTTGCGGGGCAGCAGGTGATGGCCTGTCGACACGGGGCGAGCTTAACACGGCGTGGACAGTTAGCCGCTGGGTGCGTGGACAGTTAGCCGCATGATCCGTGGACAGTCAGCCGGTAGTGTCGTGGACAGTTAGCCGCATGATCCGTGGACAGTCAGCCGCCTCGGGCAGATCCGGGGGCGAGTGGATCGTCTCGTGCCGCGATGTTTGAGGGGGTAGGAGACCTGCGAACGGACTTGACGCCCTGCCGTGAGTGAAGATACCCCTACATGATGTGACAAAAGTGGCGAATCGATCCGCCAAGGGAACCGCTAAACATGCTAATGAGGGATCCGATTAGCATGTTTAGCGGTTCCCTTGGGAGGTTCGATGAGGTCGTTCACGGATCCGAGCGCGGTGCTCGCGATGGTGCCGGGCGAAGTGGTCACCTTGCTGCGGTCGATCGATGTCGGTGCCGGCAGTGAAGCGCTGTACCGCAATCAGCTGCCCGCCCTGCTTGCTGAGCTCGCACACCAGGCCAGGGGCGAGTCGATCATGGCATCGAACGCGATCGAGGGGATTGTCGTAGCGGACTCGACACGCGCTCGGAAGATCATCGGTGGGGGACCGCTCAGGCTGCGCAGCCGCAGCGAGCAGGAACTTGCCGGTTATCGCAAGGCGCTGGACTACCTCTTCCGCGAGGACTGGGCGCCTCTCAACCTCGGCCTGGTCCTCCACCTTCATCGTCTGCTGTGGTCCGAGACGGCTGCCGAGGGCGGGAGGCTGAAGACCTCGGACAACCTGGTGGTGGATCGTTCCCAGGACGGAAGCGTCAATGTTCGTTTCACCCCGGTGACGGCGGACCTGACCGAGTACTACCTGAGAGAACTCGTCGATCGCTACACGACTGCTGTCCGTACGGAACGACATCACCCAGTTCTACTGATCGGACTGTTCGTACTGGATTTTTTGGTCATTCACCCATTTCCTGATGGCAACGGACGCGTGGCTCGTGCGTTGACCAATGCGCTCCTGGCGGACGCCGGGTATGGAGTTGGTCGTTGGGTCTCGCTCGAGCAGCTGGTAGCTGAGTCGGCTGACGACTACTACGCCAAACTGCTGGCGTCCACCCGAGGGTGGCACGAGGACCGAGCCGATGTGTGGCCGTGGCTGACCTACTTCGTACAGATCGTTGCCCGCGCCTATGAGCGTTTCACCCACCGTGCCGCTTCTTCCCGTGCGAGTGGCTCCAAACAGGACCGGGTTCGCGAGTACGTCCGGAAGCATGCCCCTGTCATGTTCTGCATCGCGGACATCCGGACCAGCTTGCCGGGAATCAGCGACCAGACGATCCGGCTCGCGCTGTCCGCTCTGCGGCAGGAAGGCGTCCTCGTGTCGGAGGGGACAGGCCGCACGGCCTCGTGGCGACGGGTGAAATGATGATCTTACCCTGGTGATGAGATTCCAGGATGCAATAAAGGTGCATATCGGTATGGATGGGTTTATTTGATCCGCCAAGGGAACCGCTAAACATGCTAATGAGGGATCCGATTAGCATGTTTAGCGGTTCCCTTGGCGGATTCTGGTGGGGTGGGAGGTGCGGGTGCGGGCGACTCGCAGGCTCCTGGACGGCGAGGTTCCGTCGGAGGGCGGGACGCTCGGTCAGGTGCGGTCGGAACGTGCCGAACGGCCAGGGCTGAGGCGGTAAAGTCGACCCCGTCGCTCGCCTTCGGCCACGGCGAGTCCCACCTCCACCAGCCCGGCGAGTTCTTTACGAGCTTCTCGCGAGTCCATGGGAAAAGTTTCACGAAAACTCTGATTGGTCCAGACCGTGCCGTGGCGCATGGCGACGAGAGCGTGACGTTGCCGGTCGCTCAGTAAGTCCGCGGAGGGCAGGGCTGCCAACCACTCCAGATCCTCAGCGGCGAGCAAAGCGTGGTTGGGCACGGCAACGGTGAAACTGATCCCCTGATCGTGGAAACGCGGTGGGACCATGCCCGCTCGACGAAGACTGTTCAGGACAGCGGGGATGCCGGAGGCAAGGGCTTCGACCACACGATTGCCCTCTCGGGTCCGTACGTTCTGGCAGATGCGCAGCAGATGTCCATTGCGCGCGGAGGTAACACCGACCTTGCCGAGCCGGTCAACCGTGATATTCCACAGGCCACCCGGATTGGACACGACCATCTGTCTGGCGTCCAAACGCAACGTGACAGCTTGTGTCAGGGCGTGGGGGCCCAGATCTCGATGGATGAGGGCATTGGACAAAAGCTCCCGGACCGCTTCGAGAGGAAACTCCGGTTCATCATGCAGGTGTCCGTCCGGGCTGAAACGCACCCGATTCCTGGTATTGCGTTGCACCCAGTGCAACGCTTCGTTCAACATTGCGGGGACCGGGCCGTCGAAACGACGTGTGTCCGCAGCGCGGGTCCCGTCCGGATCGGTCGCACCTGCGGCCACGGACGCTTGAATGACACAGTTCGGCACGTACTGTTGCGGATAGACTCCCAACGCAAGCAGACCCGCGAGGCTCAACACACGCTCAGGGCCGGTGGTGACACCGGTGCGGTAAAGGACGTCGTCGTCGGACAGCTCCGCCAGGGCCGTCGAACCAGCACGACACGTGGAGAGATAGGCCGTCAGGAAGGTCGCGTTCAGATCTCCGACCCCTGTTCCCGGCATCGGTTGCTGATCGAAAGTCGGAGTACTGCGGTTGGCAATGAAGGCTTGCTCCATATTGTCGATGATGACGTGTCCCTGTGGCGACGGGGCGCGAGTCTTCCGAATCGATCTCGGGCCGTGCCCGGGCGGGCGGAAGCCACGGGCCACGGCGGGAAACCCGGTTGACCACCGGTGCGGGCCTCGGCAGGATCCACCGCATGCAGTTGCCTCCGAGCCCGAGCCCGAGCGCCGTCCTGTGAGCGGGACACCACCCGCGCCGGAGCCGAACGCGCGCTACACCTTCGGGGACACCCTCCCCGCCGGACAGCGGCTGGCTCTCCTCGCGGAGGTCTACGCCGACAGCTGCGAGGACTTCCTGCGGTCCTGGGCCCCCAGGGCGCCGGCCCGGGCCCTGGACCTCGGCTGCGGTCCGGGGCACACCACCGCGTTGCTGCACCGCGTCCTGAGCCCCCTCCGCACCACGGGCATCGACACTTCCCAGGCTTTCGTCGAACAGGCCAGAACCTGCGCCCAGGAAGGGGTCGATCACCTGCTGGCCGACGTCACGGTCGCGCCCCTGCCCGTGGGAGAAGCAGATGTCGTGTACGCAAGGTTCCTCCTGACCCACCTGACCGGGCCCGAACAGGTGTTGGGGCTGTGGGGACAGGCCCTCGCGCCCGGCGGACGGTTGCTCGTACAGGAGAACGCGAGCATGCGGTCGGCCTCGCCGGAGTTCGACCGGTACTACGACATCGTCCGTCGGATGCAACTTCATCACGGGCAGGACATGTTCATCGGCCTCGGACTGGGTGACCTTGCGCGGGCCGCCGGCCTGCGGGTAGTCCGCCACGGGCTGCGCCGGCTCGTGCTCCCGGCCCGGGCCATGGCCCGGCTGCACCTGATGAACCTGCGTCACTGGCGCGACGGCGAGTTCGCCCGCAACCATCTGGACCCCGGTGAACTGGACGCGCTGGAAACCTGGTTGGAGGCCGTCGCCGAGGGAATCGAGAATGCCGAACCCGTCGTGCAGGAGCTGGGTGAACTCGTGGCCGAGAGATGACGACGCGGCCGGAGAAAGCTGACGCGGCCGAGAACGTCGGGGGCTCGGATACGAGGGCAGCTCACCCGGCAGGGGACCTCTCCGTCGGGGTGCTCCGCCGCACACCTCGCGCAGCGGACCTGCGAGGGGTCGGAGCGGATGCTGCCCTGGAGGTCCTGCGGTCCTTTACATCATGGTTCGCTGCGGGGAATTCGCCCGCCCCGGGGCCCGAAACGGGACGCTGTTACCGATAACCTGGTGAGGAACCGGTCACGCGTGGCCGCAGCGCAGCCACCCGAGGATCGGTGACTGCTCGCGGGACGTACCGGCCGAACGGACTCGAACGACGCAGAGGGTTGACGTGCCGACTGGCAAGGTGAAGTGGTTCGACGCCGACAAGGGCTTCGGCTTCCTGGCCAACGACGACGGGGGAGAGGTGTTCGTGCACGCTTCTGCCCTGCCCGCAGGGACGACCCTGAAACCGGGAGCCAGGGTGGAATTCGGTGTGGCCCAGGGCAGACGTGGATTACAGGCGCTCTCGGTGAGGGTGTTGGATCCTCTGCCCTCGGTGGTGAGGGCCACCCGGAAACCCGCTGAGGACATGGTCGTCATCGTGGAGGACCTGATCAAGCTCTTGGACGGCGTGTCCAACGGATTCCGGCGCGGGCGTTATCCCGAGAGGAACACCGCCCGGAAGATCGCGAGTCTGCTGCGCGCCGTCGCCGACGACCTGGAGACGTGAGTTTTTTCGGGGCGGGCGCGCAGGTGTCCGCCCCGAAAAACTGATCAGATTCATTCTGAAGCACTCAAGCTGTCCCTTTTGGTATAGTATGAGTGTTGCTTGTCGTGTCTGCGGACATGGGCGAACGGTGAAGACGAGCGGCGCAGGTCTCATGGCCCGGTTCCGCCGCAGGAACGCGTCGGGCATTCCTGGTCCATCACCTGCGAACCGATCGACGGTTCGGTGAGGAGCGCTCATGTTTGCCGTACCACGTCGTCTCGTCCGTGCGCTGATCGGCGCGGTCGCCGTTTCGGGACTTTGTCTTCTTCCCGCAGGCACTTCCCAGGCCGAAACGAACGGAGGGGTGCGCATCATGCCCCTCGGAGATTCGATCACGGATGGGATGACCGTCCCGGGCGGTTACCGGATCGAGCTGTGGAAGAAACTCGTAGCCGACGGCAGGGAGGTCGACTTCGTCGGATCGATGTCCAATGGCCCGTCCTCCCTCGGGGATCGTGACCATGAGGGGCACTCGGGCTGGACGATCTCCCAGATCGACCAGAACATCGTCAGCTGGCTCAGATCGACCCAGCCCAGGGCCGTCCTGCTGCACATAGGCACCAACGACATGTGGGCCGGGGCCTCCGGCGCACCGGACCGGCTGTCCCAACTGATCGACAAAATCACGTCGACGTCGCCGCAGGCCGACGTGTTCGTCGCGACGATCATTCCCTTCCCGTTCGCCGACGCGGCGGTCCGCACCTACAACAAGGCGATCCCCGGCATCGTGCAGAGCAAGGCGTCCGCAGGCAAGAAAGTCCACCTCGTGGACATGTACCCCGCGCTGACCAACGCCGATCTCGCGGACAACGTCCACCCCAACGCCACGGGCTACTCCAAGATGGCGGCCGTTTGGCACAAGGCCCTGCGGTCCGTCCCGGAGATCTTCGACCCGGCGGG
>JAUPKJ010000004.1 GCA_030837505.1 Actinomycetota bacterium | reverse complement strand
CGGGCCGGCCTCCGGCCGTCGCGCGAGGTGTCCTGCACCAGACCCATGCTCACCCGGTACGCGAACAGAATCTCCCCCGGCCTGCCCCTCCCCGGCCTGCCACCCGCTCCGACCGACGAGCCCACAACAGCAGTCCCCGACGCCACGACGCTTCCCGACGCCATGACGGACGAGCCCGCCCCAGCCGACGACCTGCGGGGAGTGGAACTGCTCGAGGACCTCCTGGGAGACCCGGCCGCGACCCGGACCACGTCCCGGGCCCGTCCCGCAAGAACCGAACACGGGGACCTGGCCGTCCTGGCGCTGTGGACGACCACCGCCCTGACGGTCGGGACCTTCATGCTGCTGGGCCTGTGGTACGCCTTCCACCCCTGGTTCCACGCCGTGCGCTGGCCGTGGCTGTGGACCGCCTACGCCGCGGTCCCGGCGATCGCCGCCGGCGCCGGGTGGGACCCCCGGGGCCGGCCGTTCGTCCTGCGTCTGCAGATCGGCGCCCTGTCGGCGGCCCTCGGCCTGCTCATGGTCCTGTACGCCCCGGTCGACGGCCGCTTCTGGCCCGCCGCAGCGCTCGCGACGACCGGACTGATCGCCTCACTGAGGATGCCGCCGGTCCGCCCCCGGCAGAACCCGGTCCGCGCCGGGGCCGAGCCCGAAGCACGGCCCGAACCCCCGACGGCGGCCCCCGGCCTCGCCGTGGGACCGGCCGCCGTCCTCGGCCAGAAGGACCGCAGCGCGCCGTCCCAGATCGCGGCCATCTTCGCGTATCCCGCGAGGGTGGGATGGGTCGTGTCCAGCAGATCCTCCGTGCTCAGAGCCTCGTACATGCGCACGAGGTGGATCCTGCGGTTCTCCGCGGCAGCAGCCAGAACGATCCCGGACACCACCCGGTTGTAGTTCCGGACGGCCGCCTCGACCCTCCGATTGGGGACGAGGGTCGACACGTACAGGTGGACCCCCGGGGACGAGGACACGATCGTTCCGATCAGCCGGGACATCCTCGCCGGGGCCCCGGCAGCGTCCCTCGGCAGGTCGTTCGTGCCCAGATGCAGCAGAACGACCTGGGGCTCTGCCGACCCGAGCCAGGACACGACCCGTTCCTGGACGGCGTCGATCGTCCAACCGGGATGCCCCTCATGGTCGTGGTCCCCCAGCTCGGCCGGTCCGTTCGCCCTGGACCCCACGAAATCGACGCGGTGCCCCTCCGACCGGAGCCTGCGCCACAACTCGGTCCGATAACCACCGGGGACGTCGAGCCCATCGGTGATCGAATCCCCCAGCGGCATGATCCTGACAACTCCCCGCGACAGCGTGGGCTCCGGGGCCCCGGAGCCGGCCCCGGAATCCTGCCCCAGCAGCACCGACAGACAGGACAACAGACAGGACAACAGGCCAAGGAAAAGGTCTCCCACTCCGGACGTGCGGACCATCTCTCCTCCTACGGGAACGGCCGGCGGACGGTCCCCCGGAAAGACGGTGGCGGACGCCGCTTCGACCTTCCTCACGAAGACGTGCCGTAAGCCCCTCCCCAGACGATCGGACGGACGACCGCAGGGATTGAACCGAAGAGGCCGGGAACGAGCCAACAACCGGGAACGAGGACGATCGGCTATCGTGCCCCCACCCGAGCGAGCGGGCCCGCAGCCCCGCCGGCAAGGCCCCCGCGCACGGTAACGGTTCCGTCCCGACCCCTGGGGGAAACCGCGATGCCTCTGGACTTCGTCGACGTGGACGAAACCGTCTGGCTGTTCGCCCCGCCGTCGCGGCGCGTGGCCCCCGACGGCCCCGGATCCGAGGCGTGGGCCCGGCACCGGGCCCTGCAGGTCTGGGCAGGACTGCCGAGCGGACCGGCCGAATGGGACCGGACCCGGCGCCTGCTGCGCAACGTCGCCACCAGGGACTACCCTCCCGAACGCACGGGCTGGGCCTTGAAGTACGTGCATCTTCCCGAACCCGACGGGCTACCGGTCCCGGCGATGGTGTCGTTCCTGCCCCCCGAGGGCCCACGCGAGACCACGCTGCGAACCCTGGTCCGAGACGGGGACCCCACCGGCGTCGGACCCCCGACGCTCGAGGAGATCCCCACCCCGGCCGGCCCGGCCCTGCGGGGCCTGTCCCACCAGAGGGCACAGGACCCCGACGGCCGAACCGGCCTGTACACGACCCTGGCCTACGCCTGGCGGACCCGTGACCCACAGCAGGACGACCACGTCCTCGACGTCCTGCTGTGGGCCTCCTACACCCCGGAACGGATCATCACGATGGCCGAGGACCTCGACGCCCTCGCCCGATCCCTGACCTGGGTCGCAGGACACTGACCGGCCCCGTCACAGCGGCGGCACCTGCCGGACCGCACCCTTGTCCGCCGACAGCGCCATCGACGCGTAGGCCCGCAGCGCCGCCGACACCTCCCGCCGGCGACCAGCCGGCCGGTAACCCCCCGAGGACTCCAACCGGGCACGCCGCTCGGCCAGCACGTCCTCGGCCACGTCCAGACGGATCGAACGCTCACGGATGTCGACGACGATCGGATCACCGTCCTGCACCAGAGCAATCGCACCCCCCGCAGCGGCCTCGGGCGAGACATGCCCGATCGACAGGCCAGAACTGCCCCCCGAGAACCGCCCGTCGGTGACCAGCGCACAGACCGAGCCCAACCCCCGACCCTTCAGATACGCCGTCGGGTACAGCATCTCCTGCATCCCCGGACCGCCCCGAGGCCCCTCGTAACGGATCACCAGAGCGTCCCCGGGCTTCACCCGCCCCGCCAGGATCGCCTCCACGGCGTCCTCCTGCGACTCCACCACCACCGCCGGACCCCTGAAAGTCAACAGCGACTCGTCGACCCCCGCCGTCTTGACCACGCACCCGTCGACCGAAAGATTCCCCCGCAACACCGCCAGACCACCGTCGGCCGAGTAGGCATGCTCCACATCCCGAACACACCCACCGGCGGGGTCCAGATCCAACGACGCCCACCGGTTCGACTGCGAGAACGCCCTCGCCGACCGCTCCCCCCCCGGAGCAGCCCCGAACAACTCCACTGCGCGCGCCGACGGCGCCTTCCCCCCCACGTCCCACTCGTCGAGCCACCCCCGCAGCGAGGGCGCGTGGAGCGCGTGGACCTCCCCGTGCAGGAACCCCCCACGGTCCAACTCCCCGAGGATCGCCGGGATCCCCCCGGCCCGGTGCACGTCCTCCATCAGGTACGCCCCGTTGGGCGCCACCTTGCACAGGCACGGCACCTGCCGGGACCGCCGCTCGATGTCGGCCAACGTGTAGTCCAGCTCGGCCTCCCGCGCCACCGCCAACAGATGCAGGACCGTGTTCGTCGAACCGCCCATCGCGAAGTCCAACGCCATGGCGTTGTCGAACGCCGCCCGTGTGGCCACGTTCCGCGGCAGCACCCCCGCGTCGTCCCCCTCGTAGTACCGGCGCGTGATCTCCACCACGAGCCGTCCTGCCCTTTCGTACAGGTCGCGCCGCGCCGTGTGCGTGGCCAACAGCGACCCGTTGCCCGGCAACGCCAGACCCAGGGCCTCGGTCAGACAGTTCATCGAGTTCGCCGTGAACATCCCAGAACACGACCCGCACGTCGGACAGGCCGCGGCCTCCAACCGGTCGATGTCCTCGTCGGACACCGTGTCCGACACGGCCTCGGACATCGCCGTGATCAGATTCACGCGCTCGCGGACGGTGCCGTCGCTCAGCACGGCCCGTCCGCCCTCCATGGGGCCGCCGGACACGAACACCGTGGGGATGTTCAGGCGCATCGCCGCCATCATCATCCCCGGGGTGATCTTGTCGCAGTTCGTGATGCAGACCATGGCGTCGGCGCAGTGGGCCTGCACCATGTACTCCACGGAATCGGCGATCAGGTCCCGGGAGGGCAGGGAGTACAGCATGCCGCCGTGCCCCATGGCGATGCCGTCGTCGATCGCGATCGTGTTGAACTCCCGCGGCACGGCCCCGGCCTGCGCCACGGCCTGGGAGACGATCCGGCCCACCGGTTGCAGATGGGTGTGGCCCGGGACGAACTCGGTGAACGAGTTCACCACCGCGACGATGGGCTTGCCGATGTCCTGCGCCGCGACCCCCGTGGCTCGCAGCAGGGCACGCGCCCCCGCCATGTTACGACCGTGGGTGACAGTACGTGATCTCAACTCGGGCATGCTGTGAGGATCCTCCTGACGGCCCGCCGCGGGAAGGCGGCGGGAACACTGGTACTGCGACTACTACCATCCACGCCATGACCACGGGCTGTCCGACCCCGGCGCGGCGTCCGCCGGCGTCCGCCGGGGCCCGCCGCCGTGGGGAACTGGGCGACTTCCTGCGCACCCGACGCCACCACCTGGTGCGCTCAGAGCTGGGCCTGCCCCCGGTCGCGCGCCGTCGCGCGACCGGACTGCGCCGCGAGGAGATCGCCACCCTCTCGGGGGTCAGCGTCACCTGGTACACCTGGCTCGAACAGGGCCGGGACATCCACCCCTCCCGCCAGGTCCTCGACGCCCTGGCCCGCACCATGCGCCTGACACCCGCCGAACACACCTACCTGTTGTCCCTGGCCGGGCACGCTCTCCCGGCCCCCGGTCCGGGACGGCCCGCGGACCCGGCCCCCGGCTCGATGGAGCACCTCCTGGACGCCCTGGAGGGATCCCCGGCCTTCACGATCGGCGTCGACTGGTCCGTCACCGCCTGGAACAGGGCCTACACCGCTCTCTACCCGGCCGTGCGCACCCTCGACCCCGGCGACCGGAACCTCCTGTGGTCGGTGTTCACCGATCCGGCGGTGCGGGACCTGCTGCCGGACTGGGCCACGACCAGCCGCCGTTTCCTCGCGGAGTTCCGGGCCGAGGCAGGCCCTCGCCTCCACGAACCGGCCTGCGCCCGGGTCGTCGACCGGCTCCTGCGCGCCAGCGCCGAGTTCCGCGAGGGCTGGGAGAGCCACGACATCGAGGGCTTCACCTCGCGCGAAAGGGTGTTCCGCACACCGGCGGGAATCCTGCATTTCGAACACCACCGGCTGGCGCCCTCCGACCATCCCGAACTGCACCTGGTCATCTACACGGCGGTCCCCGGCACCGGCACGGCAGAGCTGATGCGGCAACTGCTGGACGTCGAGGGCGACGCGCGGGCGGAAGGGGGATCCGAACCGGGCGACGGAGAACGGAACAGTCCCCCCGGTTCGACCTGAACTGTCGTGATCGGGCTGACATACTGCCCTGCGTACGGATGTGGACGACGTCAGAAGTGAGCGGAGAGACGGCGCAGTGGAATTCGTTGCCATCGATTGGGAGACCGCGAACGGCTTCCGGGGCTCGGCCTGCGAAGTGGGCCTGACCCTCGTGAGGAACGGCCGGGTGGTGCAGACCTGGTCGCAGCGGATGCAACCGCCGGGGGAGTACGGCACGGTCCTGCCCCGCAACCGCGAGGTTCACGGGATCACCCAGGAGGACCTCGCCGGGGAACCGCCGTTCGCCACCCTCTGGCCGCAGATCCTCGAACGCCTCGAAGGGCTGCCCCTCGTGGCCCACAACGCCCAGTTCGATCTCGGGGTCCTGCGGGACGCCGTCACCGAGGCGGGCCTGCCCGTCCCGACAGTGCGTTATGCCTGCTCCCTGGTCATGGCCCGCCGCCACTGGGACCAGCTGCCCGCCCACAAACTCGACATGGTTTGCAAAGCCGCCGACGTCCCCCTCGACCGCCACCACGCCGCCGGGTACGACGCTCAGGCCTGCGCAATGATCACCCTGCGCATGGCCCAGGACCGCGGAGCCCGGACCCTCGACGCCCTCCTGGAGGACCTCGACGTCGCCTGGGGACACCTGGACGCCTCGACGTGGACCCCCTGCGTCGTCGGCAGACCCCGCACAGTGATCGAACCGCAGGAGGAGGCCACGGCCACCCTCTGGTGAACGACGGGCCCGCTCGGGTCCGGAGCCCCTGACCCCCTGACCCCCTGAACGCGAAGTCCCCTCCTGCCGCCCCAGCTCTCATCCGCAGGCCCTCCGCCCCGGGACGCCTCCGTCCCGGGGCCTTGGCGCTGCGCCCGGCACCGCTCGCCCGACACCGCTGAGCCCACCGGCCGGAGCCCTGGTGCGGGCCCTGGTGCGGGCCCGCCGGCGAGGACCGGCGCTCGGGCCCGGCCGCCGAAGGGCCGTTCTCGTTTCCCCCGGGCCCAGCTCCGCCGGCCCCCGGTCTCCCTAGTTTTCGAACACCTCGGTGCCGATTCCGGGATGAATGAGTTCGAACAACCCCGTTTCCCACAGGGACCCTCGCAAGGATCGCTCCGCGGGACCGCTTCGGAACCCCTGCCACCCAGCATGTTTGTCGAAAACTCTGATCTCAACGGGACAGTCGAATAGGATTCCGATCCCGTTTTCTCCAGCCCATACCTGTGGATCGTCCGGAAACGGACCTGCAGAGCCATAACATGAACTCGACGGGTGCCCCAGAGACAAATCCTCCGAGCTGCATGCAGTTGACGATCCTCCGTGGAGGCTCCTATGACGGCCCCGTCCCTCACCACCTGCGCCGAACTCCTGCTGACGGAGCAACACCGCAGGGACCCCGCCGTGTACCTGTCCCCCGGAGCCGCAGGACCTCTCGCCCAGCCCCCGTCCGGGAATCCCGTCCGGTCCGGGAACCCGACCGATGACATCACGGTCCAGGACACGGCAACGGCCCAGAACACGGCAACGGTCCAGAACACGGCCGAGGACCTCGTGCCCGTCTGCGCAGCCCTGGCGGCCGGCCTGCCAGGACTGGCCCACCGTCTGCTCGAGGCCCACCCCGATCCCCACCCCCGCCCCCCTGCCCCCGACCGGACCGAGGCCGGCTCCTCCTCCCTCGGTCCGCCGGACGGCCCACCCCGGCGCCGGTCCGACCCACAGGACCTCACCCCGCTCCGACACGCCCTGCGGACCGCCGCCCGGGCACTGACGAACAACTGGTTCCCCGGTGACACCGGGGTCTTCTCCGACGACATCCGGGTCGAGGACGCCCTCCTCGACCACAGCACCCGCAACGACCTCGGCCTCTGCAACGACCTCGACCTCTGCAACGACCTGTTGGACGTCCCCGACACCGCCCCCGAGGACTACCTGCACCTGTCCGACGAACCTGCTGAAGCTGACCTGCGGACGGTGAGGATCCTGGCGGGTCTCCTCCTGCCCAGGATCCGCATCGCACGCTCGATCGTCGCCGACGTCCAGGGAACCGCCACGGAAGAGGACTCCACGACCCTCACCTACCTGATCGGCGACAGCAGCACCACTCGCCTGGACAGCGCCGGCCTTGTCGCAGCGGTCTCGCTGACCGCAGACACCGTCCACAGACTCGACGCCCTCGGATGGTCCCCGGCCTGCGCCTACGCCCGCGTGCTCTACGCCGACCTCCTCCACCGGATCGGCAACGACGAACGCGCCGGGGCCATGCTCGACCGGACCCGACGGGCCATGCCCCGCGACGCCGCGCTCCAGGCCCACTGCGCCCTCGTGGAAGGAGACTGGTCCGCCCAGCCCGACAGCCATCCCACCGCCCTCGGCCTGCTGCCCACCGGAACCGGCCCCGGCGGACACCGACCACAGGACCCGACACGAGCCCTCGAACGCTGGCAGACCGCCGAACGCCTCTACCGGAGGACCGGCAGCCACTCCGGACGCGCTGCAGCCCGGCTGCGCCTGTCCACCCTCCCCGACCTCGCCCTCCCGGACCATGCTCCCGATCCGAACCATGCTCCCGATCCGAACCAGGCCCCCGATCCGGACCACGCCACCGTCCGGGGCAGCGCCCCCCCGCCCCCTTCCACCGCAGACCACCAGCGCCTGGCCGTCCGAGAGGCCCAACTGGCCTCGAACACAGCCCTGCACGCCTCGGCCCTCGTCCACCAGATCGTCAACGACGCCCTGACCACCGACCCCGCCCCCTCCCACCCCACCACCCCCACGACCCGAACCCTCACGGCCTGGGCCCTGGGCGACGGCAGCCCCAGCTACGGCCGCGGACTGTGCCGACTGCTGAACGCCCTCGCCACCCGACGACGCCAGGAAGGCGACCTCCTCCACGGCCGACACCTCCTGCAAGCGACCACCGCCCTCGCCGACCGACTCGACGTCCCCCTCGACACCCAACCGGTCGACTCCGACGTCGTCGACCTCCTCGGCACAGACGCCTACCTCCTGCTCCTCGCCTCCCTCCACCTGCTGGACATCGAGCACACCCCCCACCACCCCGCCGACCCCCACACACCTCCGGAAGACACCGGCCCCGCCCGGACCTGGATACGCAGAGCCCACAACCTGATGCTCGCCACCAGAGAAGCCCTGGCCGTCGAGAGCCCGGAACTCCTCACGCGCGCCTGCGACCTGCTCTCCTCCCACCTCCAGTTCCCACCCCCACCCGACCGCACCACCGACACCTTCACCCCCCTGCTCGGACCCGTGAGCCAACTGGCACGACACAGCGCCCAGACCGGACCGGGCCTGGCAGCCCTCTTCCGAGGAGTCACAGCGCTCGCCGCCGGACACCCGGAACAGTCCGCAGAACACCTGGCCCTCACCCTGGGAGACCCACAACAGAACGACTACGTCCGCTGCGCGGCCCTGGTCCACACCGGACGACACGAGGAGGCCGAAGCCCTCCTCAAGAACCTCATCGACACGCAAGCGGTCCCCAGCCCCTCCATCGACCTCCTGCTGAGGATCGGCGACCCCGAAACCGCAGCCCGCCGATTCCCCCTGCGAGCCCTGCCCTCCGACGGCACCCCCGAAAGCCGCCCCTGGGAGAACCTCTCCCGCCTGGCTCAGATCCGCCTCGCCCAACAGGATCCCGACCGCGCCCTCGCCCTCGCCCGCCGGGCCCTGGCGCTGTTCGAGACACAACTCTCCCGCCTGAGCAGGGACCTGCTGCGAACCCCGGCAGGGGACGATCCCACCGTCGCCCGCGCTTACCTCACCACCGTCCTCGGGAACCTCCTCCTGGCCGACCGGGCCCTGGCCGCCGGCGATCGACAGACTGCCCGAGCACTCGGATCCGAAGCCCTGCGCGCCGCCGACCGGGCCCGGACAGGACTGCGAACCCTCGTAACCCCCGACACAACCACGCCGGGCGCTCGCGAGGAACTCGCGGAGTGGCTCCGCCGAAGCACCGGCTGGCTGGCCGCCATCGAATCGGCCGCCGCCGACGTCACCTCCGGCGGGAGCCCGTGCCCGGACCTGACCCGTGCCGAGATCGACCGGGCCGAGTCCGCCCTCGCCCGGGCCGAGGCCCCCCTGGTCCGCCGCACCCCCGACAGACGCCCCGTCCTGACCGGGGAACCCTGCGACCCGGACACGATCCGCCGTGGCCTGGACCCCGGGACCGTCCTGTTGGAGTACCACCACTACGACACCGAACTCGTGATCTTCGCGGTCACCCGGGACGGCGTGAGGACAGAACGCACGACGATCCGCCCCTACGAAGTGGAGGCCGCCGTCCACGATCTGCACGCCTCCCTCGGAACACCGCAGGACGGCCCAGGAGACCTCTCGGCCTCCGACGCAACCTCGCGTCTCGCAGAACTGCTGCTCGACCCGGTCTCCGATCTGCTGACCGCCGCCGACCGGATCCTTGTCGTCCCCACCGGCGCGCTCTCCAGCGTTCCCTGGCACCTGCTGTCCGCGGCCGACGAGCCGCTGGGACGGAATCGTCCCGTCTCCTGTCTGCCGGCCTGTGGATCGGTTCCGCGTCTGGCCGGTGGCGGGACGCTCCGCCCGGGGCGGGGCGCCCTGGTCCTCGGGGACCCCTCGGACGCCGTGGACGGCCACGGCCGGTCCCTGCCCGGTCTGCCCGGCGCCGGGGCGGAGGCCAGGGCGGTCGCTCAGCTGTACGGAGACACTGCTCTCGTCGGTGAGGAGGCGACCCGCCGGGCCGTGGTCGTCCGCACGGCGGACCGGCCCGTCGGTGTCCTTCACCTGGCCTGCCACTGTCTGATAGACGGCCGTTGGCCCCATCTGACCGGTGTGTCCCTGGCCTCCGGTGACCGCCTGGGCCTCGGCGACCTCCTGGCAGCCAGCATCGGTTGTGACCTGGTCGTCCTCAGCGCCTGCACCCTGGGGGAGTACCGGGCGGTCGACGGCGCCGACTTCACCGGGCTGGCCCGGGCACTGTTCGCGGTCGGAGTCCGCCACCTCGTGGTGCCTGCCTGGCCGGTGGACGACGAGACGGGATGCCTGTTCGCGGTGGACCTCACTCGCAGAGTTCTCGCCGGGGAACCCGTCGCTCTGGCCGTGCACCGGGCCCGCGAGACCCTCCGGGCACAGGACCGGCCGTCCCGCCGTACCGCGTACCGCCGGCTGCTCAGCAGCACCGGATCGCAGCCAGCTCCGGCCCCCGTCCGCAGATCCCCCACCACTGCCCCGGTCGCCCGAACCCTCGCGGACCGCCTCTCCTGGGCCGCCTTCACCCACCTCGGCCTGTGACAACAAAAGCAGGACGAACGGCGGCCGGGCGGAATCGGGTTCCGAACAGGAAGACCATTCGCACCAGACCACGGGCGGTCGCGGTTGACGGGAGGACGTCCCAGATCCTCGAAGGCCGCCGCGACCGCACCAACCCAGCCGACGCCTTCCACCTCCACGGACTTGTCGAGCCGTACCAGACAATCCGCGACTACGCTGGAGCCTCTGGAGACAGCCCGCGACAGAGTCCGAGTCGGGGTGCCTGCGCAGTATCGGATCCGACTACTCTGGCTGTGGGAGGTGGAGCGATGGCGGAGAGCCCAACGCATATCCGCTTCGCAGCCGACGTGCTTCGACGCCTCGGCGAGGAACTCAACCCCAGCGTCGACCAAGGAATCGTGGAGCTGGTCAAGAACGCCTATGACGCCAACGCTTGCGAATGCGTTGTCGAACTGTACGGCGTTGAAGCGGTGGGAGGCCGAGTCACGGTCCGGGACGACGGTGACGGGATGACACGCGATCAGGTCGTCGACGGATGGCTCGTCCTCGGGCGTAGTTCGAAATCCATCTCCGGCAAGACACGACTCGGACGCACTCCGGCGGGTAGCAAGGGCCTCGGGCGGCTGGCTGCTCTGCGCATGGGTCGCAGCGTAACCTTGACTACGTGCCCGCTGGAACAGCAAGGACAAAGGCATGAGTTGACTATTGATTGGGATCGCTACGATCAGGCAGACGTGGTGGAACGTGTTCCTCTCTCGATCACGACGACACCTGACACCTCCCCTCCTGGAACCCTGATTCAGATCGACGATCTCCGACATCCGATCGGCCGTCAGGACGTCAGGAGGCTCGCGCGAACGCTCCTTCTCCTTGCCGATCCGTTCGAGAATGCCGAAAGCTCTTTTCGTCCGCGATTGATTGCGGAGGAGTTTCAGGACTTGTCGCGGCTGGTGGAAGCCCGTTACTTCTCGGAGTGCGAGTTCCATCTGCGCGCCGTGGTCGATGAATGGGGGAGGGCTTCTGCGCAAGTTCTGGATGGGTATGACGAAGTCCTCTGGTCCGCCGATCATGAAAATTTGACCGGAGATTCGGCAGGGAGATACAAATGTCCTCCGGCCGAATTCGATGTGTGGGTCTTCGTTCTGGCTGCGGAGACGTTCAAGCTCCGCACCGTCTCTCTGGGGGAGGTCCGTGAATGGCTACGCCACTTCGGTGGTATCCATGTGTACGTGAACGGACTTCGTGTTGCACCCTACGGGAATCAGGGGAACGACTGGCTCGACATCAACCTGGCTCGGGCAAGGAGCCCCGAGGCCAGACCAAGTACCAACACGACCATAGGCCGCATCCAAGTCGATGACCCAGGTGACAGGTTGCAGCAGAAGACAGACCGGTCCGGTTTGATCGAGGGCCCCGCTTTTCATGATCTACGTAAGTTCGCTACCGATGCCCTCGAGTTTATGGCTGCGCGCCGGTTGGCGGAGACGGAAAGGCGTCGTCAGCAGGAGCGCTCCACCACAAAATCCACCAGCGTGGGGCGCCGGGCCGAGGTGCACGATGTGATCGCGAGCGTTGAAGGTCCAAAGAAACTTTATCTTGAGAAGGTTTTCGAGCGTTATGACGGGGCTCGCGAGAAGCAGGTCGACGCTTTACGTAGGGAGGTTGATCTGTACCGCACTCTTTCGACGGCAGGAATCACTGCAGCCACCTTCGCCCATGAATCGGCGGGGAGCCCTGTCAAGATACTCGGGCAAGCGCTCTCAACGATTGAACGCCGTGGCCTGGGGAAGTTCGGTCAACAATTTATCGATCTGTTTACGGAGCAGTTCAGGAGCATGAGGCGAGCGATTGCCTCGATCGCCGTCCTTGGATCGGTCACCCTGAGTCTCCTCGAGGCCGAAAAACGTCGTCAGCGTCGAGTCGAGGTGGTTCCTGTCATCGAGGAGGTCGTGACCACCCTCGGTCCCTTCTTTTCTCAACGTGAGGTGGAGGTGGACCTTGATCTGTCGGAGGAACGGCCGTTCCTCCATGGCGCGCGATCGAGTGTGGAATCTATTCTCACGAATCTGTTGAACAACAGCCTCACTGCCTTTGAGAGTTCACATGCTGACAGACGATACATTTCCATCACGATGCAGGTGGAAGGCGCATGGTCTCTTATCAGCCTTGCGGACAACGGGCCGGGGATCCAGGGGATCGGTCGCGAGGAAATATGGCTCCCGGGCCAGACGACCAAGCAGCACGGAACTGGCCTGGGCCTGACTATTGTCAAGGACTCCGTGACCGATCTGGGCGGGTCGGTGGAGGTACTGTCTCCCGGACGTCTCGGCGGTGCCGAATTTAATGTGAAACTTCCGGTCTTGGGGGCCTAGATGCTCGTGGCAGACAAAGAAATTTTGACCGTCGGTATAATTGACGACGATCCGGATGCGCGACAGAACTATATGTGGACTCTGGAGGACGCACATTTCTTTCCCGCGCAGGAATCGGGACCCCTCAATGACTTGAAAACATGTGTGGATTCTCTGTTTAAACGTGTGGATGCCGTTCTGTGTGACCATCACCTGCGT
>JAUPKJ010000327.1 GCA_030837505.1 Actinomycetota bacterium | reverse complement strand
GGAGCCCCGGCGGGCTTGGGACCACGGGGAGGTGGCCCGGTGAACAAACCCCTGCGCCGTCTGGCGATCGTGGCGGCCCTGCTGTTCGGCTCCCTGTTCATCAGCACGACCTACATCCAGTTCATCGCGCCGGCCTCCCTGGAGAAGGGCCCGAGAAATTCCCGGGCCCTGTACAAGGAGCGGGGGAAGAACCGCGGGCCGATCGTCGTGGGCGGCAAGGCGGTCGCAGAGTCGATCAAGGTGGACGACGAGTACAACTACCAGCGCAAGTACCCCATCGGGCCCCTGTACGCGCATGCCACCGGGGCCTACACCGTGGTCTCCGACCCCTCTGGCCTGGAGAACGCCGCCAACGACCTGCTCTCGGGCACTGCGGACCAACTGTTCTTCCACCGCCTGTCCGACCTGTTCACGGGCAAGGAGCCCCAGGGCGCCACCGTCGAGCTGACGCTCAACGCCGCAGCGCAGAAGGCAGCCTTCGAGGCCCTGGGCGACCAGCGCGGCGCCGTGCTGGCCATCGAGCCCAGCACGGGGAAGATCCTCGCCATGGTCAGCAAGCCGTCCTACGACCCGAACACGCTGGCCACGCACGACGAGGCCAAGGCGATGGAGGCCCGGACCAAGCTCCTGGCGCTCAAGAGCCACCCCGCCGTCAACCGAGCGATCGCCGGCGACCTCTACACCCCCGGGTCGGTCTTCAAACTGGTCACCTCCGCCGCGGCCCTCTCCTCGGGCAAGTACTCCCCCGACACGACGGTGGACGGCCCAGCCCAGCTCGACCTGCCCCAGACCTCTGCCACCCTGCCCAACGAGTGGAAAGGGGCCTGCGGAAACGGCAGCGGCCGGGTCACCCTCAAGCGTGCGCTCGAGGAGTCCTGCAACACGGCCTTCGGAGCCATCGGGCTGGACCTCGGGTCCGAGGCCCTCGCCGAGCAGGCCGGCAGGTTCGGTTTCGGCCGCAGCCTGCGCATCCCCATGACGGCCACCCCGAGCATCTTCCCCGAGAGCCCCAACGAGCCACAGACGGCGCAATCGGCCATCGGGCAGTTCGACGTCAGGGTCACGCCCCTGCAGATCGCCATGGTCACGGCCGCCATCGCCAACGGCGGTGTCGTGATGCAGCCCACGCTGGTCAACTCGGTCAAGGAACAGGACACCTCGGTCATCTCCCAGACCGAACCCCGCCAGCTCGGGGCCGCGATCTCCGCAGACGTCGCCTCGCAGCTGGCCGACATGATGGAGGGCGTGGTCACCGAGGGCACCGGCTCCAACGCCCGGATCGACGGCGTGCGCGTCGGCGGCAAGACCGGCACGGCCGAGAAGGGGCTGGAGCAGGCCCCCGACGTCTGGTTCACAGGATTTGCGCCCCTCGACGATCCGCAGGTAGCCGTCGCGGTCGTTGTCGAGGATGGTGGAGACCAGGGCAAGGAGGGCTCGGGCAACGGCACGGCCGCTCCTGTGGCGAGGAAAGTCATCGAGGCGGTGCTGGGACGATGACGACTTTGACGGGGTCCCGACTCGGTGGGCGCTATGTGCTCACCGAGCGGTTGGCCTTCGGTGGCATGGGAGAGGTCTGGCGGGGGACGGACGACGTCCTCGGCCGGACGGTCGCCGTCAAGATCTTGAGACCGGAACTCGCGGACGACAACGCCTTCCGCCGCAGGTTCCGCGCGGAGGCGCGCACGGCCGGAGGGCTGTCCCATCCGGGGATCGCGGCCGTGTACGACTACGGGGAAGGTCCTGCGGTCGCCGCCGGGGAGGCCGCTCCCGACGGCGCCTCGGGCGCCTCGGACAAGTCCGTCTCCTACCTCGTCATGGAGCTGGTCCCGGGCGAGGCCCTTTCCACGACCATCTCCCGGGAAGGGGCCCTGAACATCGACAGGGCCCTGGACCTCGTCGCGCAGACGGCCAGGGCGCTGCACGCAGCGCACCTGCGCGGAGTGGTCCACCGGGACGTCAAACCCGCGAACCTCATGGTCACCCCTGACGGGCGGGTCAAGGTCACCGACTTCGGGATCGCCCGTCCCAAGGACCACGAGCCCCTGACCATGACCGGCCAGGTGATGGGCACGGCCCACTACCTGGCCCCGGAGCTGGCCCGGGGACAGTCCGCCAGTCCGCTGTCCGACGTCTACGCCCTGGGCGTCGTCACCTACGAATGCCTCGCCGGCCACCGCCCCTTCGACGGTGAGAACCAGGTGGCCGTGGCCACCGCCCACCTCTCCCAGCAGCCTCCGCCCCTGCCGACCACCGTCGACCCGCGGGCCCGCCGCCTGGTGGCCGCGGCCATGACGAAGGACCCCACCCGGCGGATCCAAGGGGCCGACGCCTTCGCCACGGCCCTCGAAGGGCTGCGGGCCACGCTGTCGGCCTCCCGTTCCTCGGCAGCCACCCGGCTGGTCCCCCCGTCGTCCGGGGCCGGAAAGCCGGGTCCGCTCAGCGGGCCGTCCACGGACGCCACGGTCGTCTCCCCCGAGATCGCCGCCGGGGGGGCCGGTGCCCGCGCGGTCCCAACCTCCACACCGACGACGCCCCCGGCCCGCCCCGGGGTTCCCCCGGCCACCGGTCTGACCCCCATGGGGAAGATTCGTCCCCCGGGAGCCCCCGGGACCTCGCCCGTGTCCTTCGCACCCGCTTCGCCCTCGGGACCCATCGTGAGGGACACCTCGGACCAGACGGTCGGCATCGGCCCTGCCGACGGTGGGATCGGCGCCCCGACCATGGGCTTCAACTCCGCGTTGATCAGCGGTCCCAAGCCCGGACAGGGAGTCCCGGGAGCGGGGAAGAAACCGCCCACCGGGGGGACCCGGTCGCTGTGGGGCCAACGTCTGCCCGTCATGATTGCCGTAGGATCCATGATCCTGCTTCTGGGTGGTGTGCTGATCATTGCTCAGGTCTGGGGCAAACATGTCCCGGACGGTACGACCAACCCCGGTCCGACGGTTTCGACGTCAGTGAAGACGAGCGAGCGGCCGACCGACAAGAGCCCGGAGCCCCGGGACACCGACGAGGACGATCGGTCGAATCAGCCCAGCCTCCCCCGCAACGAGTACCCCACCGCCAACACAAGACCCACCTCGTTCAATTCTCCGACCCAGGAACCGACCGGCGCCGAGCCGGAACCGACCGACGCCGAGCCGGAACCGACCACCTCCTCCCCGGCCCCGACCACGCCAGAGCCGGATCAACCGCCCGTGGATCCGCCCCCCTCGACCCCTCCCATCTCGACTCCCCCGCAGAACCCCGGTCCGACCGACGACGGGGTGCAGTGACAATGGGTCTGACGTGTCACTATCTGACCACCACTCCGCCGCCTTCCGCGACGCCGACAACAACCGCTCAGATGACCGAGGGATGGATCCGGTGAACGAGAGCCCCCGTGTGTTGGGGAACCGATACGAGGTCGGGGAGATGCTGGGCCGTGGGGGCATGGCCGAGGTGCATCTCGGTCGGGACTCCCGGTTGGGCCGGACCGTCGCGATCAAGATGCTGCGCAACGATCTGGCGCGCGACCCCACCTTCCAGGCGCGCTTCCGCAGGGAGGCCCAGTCCGCCGCAGGGTTGAACCACCCGGCGATCGTCGCGGTGTACGACACCGGCGAGGACAAGGTCACCGAGGCCGGCGGGGGGACCCTGTCCCTGCCGTACATCGTGATGGAGTTCGTCGAGGGCAGAACCCTGCGGGAGATGCTCAACGACGATGGCCAGCCCCTGGCGACGAACATCGCCCTGGAAGTCACGTCCGGTGTTCTGTCCGCGTTGGAGTACAGCCACCGGGCGGGCATTGTCCACAGGGACATCAAACCCGCGAACGTCATGCTGACGAAGCGTGGCGAGATCAAGGTCATGGACTTCGGGATCGCCAGAGCGGTCGCCGACGTCTCGGCCACCATGACACAGACCCATGCCGTGATCGGCACGGCCCAGTACCTGTCGCCAGAGCAGGCCCGCGGGGAGACCGTGGACGCCCGCAGCGACCTGTACTCCGCGGGCTGCATGCTCTACGAGTTGCTGACCGGGCGCCCCCCGTTCGTGGCCGATTCCCCGGTCGCCGTTGCGTACCAGCATGTTCGGGAGATGCCGCAGCCCCCCAGCACCTTCAACCCCAGGATCCCGCCGACCGTGGACAGGGTCGTGCTGCATGCCCTGGCCAAGGACAGAGAAGCCCGCTACCAGAGCGCCCCGGCCTTCCGCGCCGACGTCGACGCCGCCCGTACCGGGGGACGGATCTCCGCTGCCGTCATGGCGGGGTCCGACCAGACGGCCACGGCGGCGACCGAGTACTACCCCCACGCCGCGGACGGGACCCGGGCCATGGCCCCCGTCGGCCAGGGAATGCACCCCGGCCACCCCACCACGCAGCAGCGCCGTCCCGGACAGCCCGGTGAGTACCCGTACCCCACCCGGGCCAGCGCCCGGAACGCGGAGGCGCCCCAGAGCAACCGGAAGAACGGGATCCTGGTCGCCGCTCTGCTGATTGCTTTCGCCCTGATCTCGTACGCCGTGTACTCGACCGTGAACCCTGGGGGCGACAGCTCTGCGAGTCAGGTCGTGGTCCCCGATGTCGTGAACCTCGCGCAGCAGGAGGCCATCGCTGCCCTGAAGGACAAGGATCTCACGCCCTCCGTCACGCCCCAGGCCAGCAACTCGGTCTCCAAGGGGAAGGTCATCTCCCAGAGCCCGATCAAGGACACCACCGTGGCTCCCGGATCCTCCGTGACTCTGGTCGTCTCGATCGGTCCGAGTTCCGTCGAGGTCCCGGATCTCGCGGGCAAGTCCCAGTCCGAGGCCAGGGAAGCGCTCAAGAGCAAGGGGCTCGAGTTCGGCGACGTCGTCATGGTCCAGAGTTCCAGTTACGACTCCGGGCAGGTCGTGCGGACCGAGCCGAAGGCCGGTGCGACGGCCGCCCCGGGTGACGAAGTGACGGTCTACATCTCCAACGGGATGGTGAAGGTCCCCGATCTCCTGGGCAGGACCGAGGACGAGGCAAAGAGCGAGCTGGACAAACTGGATCTGTCGTTCATCGTGGAGAAGGAGCCCAGCGACCAGCCGGCCGGGACCGTCATCGCCCAGGAGCCGAGGGACACCGTGGTCGAGCAGAACGCCCGGATCACGATCACGGTCTCGGAGGGCCCGACCGTGACGTCGCCCGGTCCCAACCCGACGGATTCCTTGGATCCCCGCGAATCGAACGGATGGCCGATCAACACGAGCCCTGTCCCCGGTGTGCCGACCAACGGTCACGAGAACCCCTGACGGGATTCCCCGACCAGGTCCTCTGACGGGAGGCCCCGACGGGGACGGGCGTTCCGCCCTGTGCCGCACCGCCGTAGTTCGGCCCACCGCAGTAGTTCGGCGGTGGGCCGAAGGCGTCAGCGGCGGACCAACGGTGTCAATCCCACAGAGACCGCCACGGCCTCGGCGTTACCACACAGGGCGAGCCAGTTGGCCAGCAGACGGTGGCCCCCCTGGGTGAGGACCGACTCGGGGTGGAACTGCACGCCCCACAGGGGAAGATCCCGGTGTTCCAGTCCCATCACCACCCCGTCATCCGTCCAGGCCGTGATGAGGAGCTCGGGGGGGACGGTCTGCCGGGGCACGGCCAAGGAGTGGTAACGGGTCGCGGTGAAGGGGTCGGGCAGTCCTTCGAGGGCGCCCCTGCCCTCGTGGTGCACCGGACTGGTCTTGCCGTGCATGAGCTCGGGAGCGTGGGTGACCTTCGCTCCGAACACCTCTCCCAGGGCCTGATGCCCCAGACAGATCCCGAGCAGAGGAATCCTTTCGGCGGCACAGTGGCGCACCATGTCCGGGCAGACCCCGGCCCGGGAGGGGACCCCGGGGCCCGGGGACAGGAGCACCCCGTCGAACCCGCCGGCCTGGTCGACGGTCACTGCGTCGTTGCGCAGGACCTCGCAGTCCGCCCCGAGCTGGCAGAGGTAGCCGGCGATGGTCCAGACGAAGCTGTCGTAGTTGTCGACGACGAGGATCCTGGTGCCCATCGGCTGTCACACCCTTCGCGAACGGCTGGACGAATGTACGACCGACAGGCGCCGAACACTCGTACCCGAATCGTCGCACGGACGAGGAAAGTCACGAAGCCCGGTTCCTTGATCGGCTGACGGTGTTGCGCTCCGGTCCCACCTGGGCATACCGAAGTTGCAGGGAACCGTCGAAGGCCGGCAGATCCACCCGGGAGTGGGTCTCCTCGGACCAACCGAGCCCGAGCTGGCGGACGTACTCCTGGTAGAGGGCGACGTCCGGGGAGTTGCTCAGGGCCAGACGCATCCGCGCCACCGGACCGATCGCGGTGATCCGGTACGGCGGGGAATAGACGCGCCCCTGCAGGATCAGGGTGTTCCCCACGCATCGGACCGCACTGGTGGAGATCACCCGCTGGTCCATCAGGCGCAGGGCCTCGGCTCCCCCCGCCCACAGGGCGTTGACGACGGCCTGCACGTCCTGCTGGTGAACGACGAGGTCGTCCGGGCGGGTTCCGGCGGGCAGCCCGCTGCGGCGGGGGGCGTCGTCCAGGGTGACGGTGAGGCCGGGCCCCCAGACGGCCCGCAGCCCGGTCACGGGGGCCAGGTCGTCCGTCTCCTCCTTGACGCGCTGCGCGACGCTGTCGGCCGGGGCGAAGATGTCCATGCTCGCGTCGACCCTCTTCCGGAGCAGGGCGACGTCCCTGGCCCGCTGTTCCATCCGTGCCGACTGCTCCCGGATGAGGCCCACGGCGTCCGACCGGTCGCTGCGCAGCTGCGTGCCCCGGGCCGTGAGGGCGCTCGTGACGAAGAGCAGCCCCGCGACGGCGAGCACCGAAGCCACCATGAGGGAGCCCGCCGGACGATCCTTGCGATGAGGACCGCAGGTTCCAGGTCGCGCATGGGACGGGATCTTCCGGGGCATGGCCGTCCTTCCCCTGTCGCAGGCGTGGTCGATCGCCGGTTCCCAAGAATCGTCCACTCCGGCCGCTGTCATGAGCGCCGACCCCCACTAGGCTAGTGGATGTACCATGCCCGGTCCGATAATCGAGAGCTGCACGGTTCGACACGTACCGGATGGCTACCGGTGGGTGCCGGCCACCAGGAGGGCCGGTCGCCAGAGGGACCGGCTGTCACGGAGGAGAGGTCATGCCCGAGTCCAAGGTGCGCAAGACTGCTGCCTACACTCCGCCCGCCCAGAAGTCCGGGCCGCCCAAGCCCAGCCCCCGGTGGTACGCCCCGGTGATGGTCACCCTGCTGTTGGTGGGCCTGACCCTGATCGTCGTGTTCTACATCACCCAGACGAAATATCCCATCCCGGGCATCGGGAACTGGAATCTCGTCCTGGGCTTCGGCGTGCTGCTGACAGGCTTCGGAATGACCACCCACTGGCGCTGACCGCACCTTCCCGCGGAACTTCCCTCCGACCGGACCCGGGCCCGACGTGACCGGTCCGGTCGGTCACCTCACGGTGTCCGACCGGACCGATGTTCCCTGAGTGGTGTGAATCATCCACAAGATTACTCACAGCTGTGGAATCTCGAACATGAAGTTATCCACAGGGTAGATTCGAACCCTATGTCATGCCGAGACGGACATTTCATCGCTCCTGCAGTCCGTGGCCAGGGTTGGTCCGCGGGCCGGGTCCCGGGAAAGCACCGCCCGTTCAGGTGGGCAGGGCCCAGGCCGGGACCACGGCCATCTTGACGATCGTCAGGCCCAGCAGCAGGACGGCGATCCCGATCAGACCCAGGGGATGCAGCGTCCGGCGGCGGTCCGCCGGGACGAGGACGATCACCAGGGCCGCCAGCGCCCCTGTCAGGAGTCCTCCCACGTGGGCCTGCCAGGCGATCCCGGGAACCACGAACCCGAGGATCCCATTGATCACGATCACTCCGGTGATGCCGTTGGCATCCCGGCCCAGATGCCGCTGGACGACGAGCAGGGCACCCCACAGGCCGAAAATGGCCCCAGAGGCCCCGACGACGGAGGTGATCCAGGCGTCGGTCTCGGGGTCGGCCAGAAGGAAGGTGCCCACGGAGCCCCCGACCGCCGAGAGCAGGTAGACCCCCAGAAAACGGACCGGTCCCAACAACAATTCCAAATAGGGCCCCACCAACCACAGCCCCAGCATGTTGAGCAGGATGTGCATGGGCATGCTGTCCAGGTGGAGGAAGGCCGCCGTCAGGAACCGCCAGGGCTCGCTCTGCGCGAACACGGGCAGGAAGGACCAGTTCAGGGTGAAGGACCTGCCCTGGACGAGCTGGAGCAGGTAGACCACCACACAGGAGCCCAGAATCGTGCGGGTGACGACGGGGCGGTTCCCTCCGGCGGGTCCGCCGAGGACCGTGCGGGCCGATCTGCTGGTCCTGGACTGCTCCTTGACGCAGTCCACGCATTGGATCCCCACAGCGGCCTCGCGCTGGCACTCCGGACACGTGGGCCGGTCGCACCGCTGACAGCGGACATAGGCCGGTCTGTCCGGATGACGAGGACAGACCGGGGCCGGGTCGTTCGCCGGCCCCGATCCGGAGTGCCCCGAAGCCGTGGTCATCCCCGCTCGACCGTGACCCGCTCGATCACGACGGGCTGCAGAGGACGGTCCTGGCCATCGGTCGCCAACGCGGAGATGGTGTCGACGACGGCCCGACCGGCGTCGTCGAGGACCTCACCGAAGATGGTGTGCTTGCCCTGGAGCCAGGTGGTGGCCGCCGTGGTGATGAAGAACTGGGAGCCGTTCGTCCCCTTGCCCAGACGCTTGCCCGCGTTGGCCATGGCCAGCAGGTAGGGGCGGGTGAAGCCCAGCTCGGGGTGGATCTCGTCGTCGAAGTTGTAGCCCGGGCCTCCGGTCCCCGTGCCCAGAGGGCAGCCACCCTGAATCATGAAGCCCGGGATCACCCGGTGGAAGCCGAGGCCGTCGTAGAAGGGGTCCTTGCGTGCCTGGCCGGTACGCGGGTCGGCCCACTCGCGGCTGCCCTCGGCCAGTTCCACGAAGTTCCGAACGGTCTTGGGGGCATGGTTCGCAAAGAGCTGAACCCGGATGTCCCCGCAGTTGGTGCGTAGGGTTGCATACAGATTCGTGGGCAGCGGATCGGTCACCGGGTGCCTTCCTCATCGGCCGGTCGAGACCGGCTCCTTCGAACCGCGCCTTCCGACGCGGTAGGTCCATGTTCGCAGCAGTCTTTCATGTCCCTCCGCTCCTGGCAGCGCAGTGGCTGAGCAGGCCGTCCCCGAGGGGAGAGCTG
>JAUPKJ010000326.1 GCA_030837505.1 Actinomycetota bacterium | reverse complement strand
GGTCGCGCTGTCTGGGGTGGGGGCGATCCGGGTGGCGTCGACGCGGACGAGGTCCTGGGCGAGGGCCAGCAGGGAAGGGCGGTGGGCGACCAGGAGGATCGTGGTCCCCCTGTCGTTCAGGTCCTGCAGGGTCCGGATGATCACCTGTTCCGTGGAGGCGTCCAGGTGGGCGGTCGGCTCGTCCAGGACGAGCAGCGGCGCCCGGCGCAGCAGCGCCCGGGCCAGCCCGAGGCGTTGCCGTTGTCCGGCGGACAGGCCGTAGCCGCCCTGGCCCAGGGGGGTCTGCCAGCCCAGGTCGAGGTCTGCGAGCACTTCCCGGAGCCCGCACCGGTCGGCGACCTGTTCCAGCTCTTCGTCGGTGGCCCCGGGGGCGGCCAGGCGGATGTTCTCGGCGAGGGTCCCCGGGCTCATCAGGGGACGCTGGGGGACCCAGGCGATCTGCCGGTACCAACTGTCCGGCTCGACCCGGACCAGGCTCAGAGCGGCGCCCGCGACGAAGGGCAGAGCGGCGCCCGCGACGAGGCGATCGGGAGATCCTGCGCCGGCGCCCGCGACGACGCCGTCGGGGAGCAGCAGAACCTGCCCGCCGGTCGGGGCGTGCAGACCCAGCAGAACGTGCAGCGCAGTGGTTTTCCCCGCGCCGCTGTCTCCCGCCAGAGCGGTGATCCTGCCCGGCCGCAGGTCGAAGTCCAGGCCGGAGGGGGTGGCGCGGTCGGTCCCGGGGTGCACGACCGTGACCCCGTCGAAGCGCACGGTGGTCCGGCGCAGGTCCGGGGCCTGCACGGTCCCCGGCGCAGGCACGGGACGGTCGAGGATTTCGAGAGCTGCCTCCGAGGCCGCCAGACCGTCGACGCTCGCGTGGTACTGGACCCCGAGCATCCTCAGCGGGAGGTAGGCCTCCGGCGCCAGGATGATGACCGCCAGCCCGGTGCGCAGATCGATGTCGCCGTGGACCATCCGCAGCCCGATCCCCACCGCGACCAGCGCCACCGACAGGGTTGTGAGGGACTCCAGGACGAGCGCCGACAGGAAGGCCGAGCGCAGGGTCTGCATGGTGGCCCTGCGGTAGTCGTCGCCCGCCCGGCGGACGAGAGCGGCCTGACCGTGTTCGCGACCCAGGGCCCGCAGGGTCGGCAGGCCCGCGAGCAGGTCGAGCACCTGTCCCCCCAGCCGTTGCAGCGACCGGAGCCTGCGGTCGGCCGCGGCCTGGGTGGCCAGGCCCACGAGGGCGAGGAAGAGCGGCACCAGCGGCAGGGTGAGCAGAACCGTGAGCCCAGAGAGCGTGTCGTGCCACCAGATGGCGACGAGGACCGCCGGGGTGACCGTGGCCGTCAGGACGAGCTGCGGCAGATACCGCACGAGGTAGCCGTCGAGGCAGTCCAGACCACGGGTGGTCAACGTGGTCAGGGCCGGGCCCGAGCCGTCCTCCAGAGCCCGCGGGCCCAGGGCCGCGATCTTCTCCAGGATGCCCTGGCGCAGCTGCGCTATCACGGTGGTCGCGGCGCGGTGACCGTAACGGTCCTGCGCCCAGGCGATGACCGTCCGCACGAGCAGCACGGCCGTCAACCAGGCCAGGGGCACCGCGAGGTGGCTCAGGCCCTCGCCGGCCCGTGCGGCCCGCGCGATGAGGTGGGCCAGGAGCACGGCCTGCGCGATCGCGAGCCCCGCCGTGAGCGTGCCCAACAGGACGGTGAGCAGGATGTGCCGCCGCGCGGCGCTCGCATGGTGCAGGAGCCTGGGGTCCAGCGGTCGCACGGGTGACACCTCCCCTCGTGTGGGTCCGTCCTCGTGGCAGGTTCTCTGTGGCAGGTATCTCTTCGGTCGGGCAGTGCAGTGCAGTGCAGCGCAGCGCTTGGCGTGGACAAGGCAGTGCTCGGGCAGGGACAGGGCTGGGTCGGGCAGAGACAGGGCTGGGTCGGGCAGGGAAATGTGTGGCGGGGCTTTCCCGTCGGGAGGCGATCCGGGTTCAGCGTAGGCGTGCTGGGCGGGATCGGCAGGGGGAGGGCCGAGGGCTGTGGACAATGGGACTGGAGGGACTCACGACGGGACTCGCCTGTGGACAACGCGACGCGGGCCGCCAAGGCGACGCGGGACGATAACGCGACGCGGGACGATAACGGGCGACGCGGGCCGATGACTCCGGACGGCGCTCAGGCCGAGGTCCGGGAACTCCGGGGTCGTCCGAAGGGCGCCAGACCGGTGGAGGGCGGGATGTCGGTGATCCCGACGCGGTACCGGAACACCCAGTAGGTCCAGCTCTGGTAGGCCACGACGACGGGCGTGAAGATCACAGCCACCCCGGTCATGATCTGCAGGGTCAGTTCCGTCGACGAGGCGTTCTCGACGGTCAGGTCCGTGCCGCCGTTGATCGGCAGGACCGCCGGGTACAGGGACCCGAAGATCGTCACGACGGCGCAGACGATGACCAGGCACGTGAGGGCGAAGGCTTTGCCGTCGTTCTCGCAGCGCGTCAGCAGGAGCGCGCCCAGCAGGCCCGCTGCGGCGAGCGCGACGGGCCCCCAGGTCCATCCGGCGCCGTGCTCCAGCTGGGTCCACAGGGCCCAGACGGCGGCGACGGCGACGGCGGGCGGTGCGAGCCTGCGGGCGGTCGCGCGGGCCCGGCCGTGGAGTTCCCCCGTGGTCCGCAGGGAGAGGAACAGGGCTCCGTGCAGGCAGAAGAGCAGGAGGGTCGTTGCGCCCGTCAGGAGCGGGTAGGGGCGCAGGGCCCCGAGGAGGACGTGCCAGGGCGTGTTGGTGATGTCCTTCTCGTCGACCCCTTGCAGGATCGCTCCGAACGCCACACCCCACAGCAGGGCCGGAACAGTGGAACCGAACAGGATCGCAGCGTCCCAGCGGGCCCGCCACCGGTCGTCGTCGATCTTGCCGCGGTACTCGAAGGCGACTCCTCGCAGGATGAGGGCGACCAGGACGAGCAGCAGCGGCAGGTAGAGGGCCGAGAAGAGGGTCGCGTACCACAGGGGGAAGGCCGCGAAGGTCGCACCACCCGCCGTGATCAGCCAGACCTCGTTGCCGTCCCAGACGGGGCCGATGGTGTTGATGAGCACACGGCGTTCGGTGTCGTTGCGGCCCAGGAAGGGCAGGAGCATGCCGACGCCGAAGTCGAATCCTTCCAGGACGAGGTACCCGGTCCACAGCACGGCGATCAGACCGAACCAGGTGATCTGAAGGGTGTGGAGGTCCACGGTGACTCCTCGATCCAGTGGGGTTCGAAGTCCGTCGGGGCGGACGGTGCTGGGCTGTGAGCGGCTGTGGGGCTGTGGGCGGACGGACAGCGTTTGATGGACGGCGGCGGATCAGATCAGTAGGCGAACTGCAGAGGCTCGTCCTTGTCGTCCCCCTCGCCGTCGCCGCTGCCGACGGGGGTCGGGACGGGGGGCGCTCCGTGGCCGGCGTAGCGGCGCAGGAGACCGAACCAGACGAGGGCGAGGATCCCGTACAGGAGGGTGAAGACCACCAGGGAGGTGATGACGGTGGGGGTGTTCACGATCGGTGAGACGCCGGAGGCGGTCTTCATGCGCACCGCGGTGTCGCCGGTGAGGTTCGGGGCCACGACCCAGGGCTGTCTGCCCATCTCGGTGAAGATCCAGCCCGCGGTGTTGGCGAGGAAGGGCGCGGGGATGGCGGCCAGGCACAGGCGGGAGAACCACGGGGAGCCGGGGGCACGGCCCTTGCGGGTGAGCCACAGCGCCGCGAGGGCCAGGGCCGCGCTGAGGACCGCGAAACCCATCATGAGGCGGAAGTTCCAGTAGGTGACGACGAGCAGAGGACGGTAGTCGCCGGGACCGAACAGGTCCGAGTACTCCTTCTGCAGGTCGTTCACGCCGTGGACAGTGGCGTTGAAGTCGCCCTGCGCCAGGTAGGACGTCACCTTCGGGATCCCGATCGAACGGACGTCGCACTCGTTGGACAGGTCCCCGATCGCGAAGAGGCTGAAGGGCGCGCCGTCCTCGGTGCCGCACAGGGCCTCGGCCGAGGCCATTTTCAGGGGCTGCTGATCGAACAGCGTCTTGGCCTGGGCATCGCCGGTGGCGAGCACCCCGACGCCTCCCAGGACCAGCACGACGACTCCCACGCGCAGGGCCGGACGGTAGGCGTCGGCCTCGTCGGACCGGCCGGCCCTGACCAGTTTCACGGTCCACCATCCGGCGATCCCCAGCACGAACGTGCCACCGGTCATGAGGGAGGCCGTCAGGACATGGGGGAAGGCCGTGAGGTTCGTGCTGTTGGTCAGCACGTCGACGATGCTCGTCAGTTCGGCCCTGCGGGTCTCGGGGTTGTAGCGGACCCCGACGGGGTGCTGCATGAAGGAGTTGGCCGCGAGGATGAAATAGGCCGAGGCATTGACCCCGAGCGCCACGATCCAGATCGTCGCCAGGTGCACGCGCGGGGAGAGCCTGTCCCACCCGAAGATCCACAGTCCGAGGAACGTGGATTCCAGGAAGAAGGCCAGCAGCGCCTCCATGGCCAGCGGGGCGCCGAAGACGTCGCCGACGAACCGCGAGTACTCGCTCCAGTTCATTCCGAACTGGAACTCCTGCACCAGGCCGGTCACGATGCCCATCGCGAAGTTGATCAGGAAGAGTTTCCCGAAGAACTTCGTCATACGCAGCCAACGTTCGTCCTGCGTGCGGTACCAGGCCGTCTGGAGGACCGCGACGATCGGAGCCAGGCCGATCGTCAACGGTACGAACAAGAAGTGGTAGACGGTCGTGATCCCGAACTGCCACCGGGCCAGGTCGAGACTGTCCATGTACGAACTCCAGCTCGTCAGGCGGGACCCGGGACCTGCGGTCCCGGGGCGGATCGTCCTCCCCGCCGGTCGTCCTCCCGCCGGTCCGTCGGCCCGCGGTTCTGGGCGAGAGCGGGCCCGGCAGGATTTTCACGAACTCTACTCGGGGATCGCTTCTTCCCGGGGTGTACCGGACCGTAAATCCCGTGTCCGTCGTCGTGCGCGGCGGTCGGGACGGTGACTGGTTTTATGCTTCGCGGATGGACGAGGCCCCGATCCCTCCCGGCCCCGGTGCGCCCGATGCGGATGGTGTCGCCGGTGCGGATGGTGCGTACCGTGCGCACGGTGACCCCACCGGCGATCCCCAGACTCCGGCGCAGCTGACCGCCTGGGTCAAGGGCCGGGTGCAGGGGGTCGGGTTCCGCTGGTGGACCCGTTGCCGGGCCAGGGAACTGGACCTGACAGGGGTTGCCAGGAACCTCGACGACGGCAGGGTCGAGGTCCTGGTCCAAGGCCCTCGCGACCGGTGCGAACGACTGCTCGACCTCTTGGAGGAGATCGAGCCCTCGACCACGGCGCGCCCGGGCTGGGTGACCGCGGTCACCCACCGCTGGTCACAGCCGTACGAGACGCCCGTCGACTTCCGGGAAGCCTGAGCCCTCTGAGCAACCCTGAACTTCCAGAACACCCGGTCCGTCCGCGCGGGTCCTCGTAAGCAGCCGGACCGGGAAAATCGGTCGAGCCCTCCCGGCGTCGGTGGCAGCATGCTGAACATGGCACTGAACGTGGACGCATGGCGCTGATCGAGGTTCGGGACCTGCACAAGGTCTTCCGGCGACCGGTCAAGGACCCGGGTTTCGTCGGAGCCCTGCGGCACCTGGCCGTCCGCCGGTTCACCGACGTGACCGCCGTGGACGGCATCGACCTCACCGTGCAGACCGGCGAGGCCGTCGCCTACGTCGGCCCCAACGGGGCCGGCAAGTCCACGACCGTCAAGATGCTCAGCGGGATCCTCGTGCCCACCTCCGGGCTCGTGCGCGTCGGCGGGATCGTTCCCCACGAGGACCGGATCGCCAACGCCCGCCAGATCGGCGTGCTGTTCGGTCAGCGCACCCAACAGTGGTGGGATCTGCCGGTCCGCGACACGCTGGAACTCCTGCGGGAGATGTACGACGTGCCCCGACGGGACTTCGCCGAGCGTCTCGAACGCTTCGACGACGTCCTGGGCCTGGGCGAACTGCTGCCCGTCGTCGCCCGCAAACTCTCCCTGGGACAGCGCATGCGCGCCGACCTGGCCGCGACCTTCCTGCACGCCCCCCGCGTGGTCTACCTCGACGAACCCACGATCGGCCTGGACATCTCGGTCAAGGACAGGGTCAGGGCCTTCCTGCGCTCCGTCGTCCAGGAGGGCACGACCCTCATGCTCACGACCCACGACCTGGGCGACATCGAGGACGTCTGCCACCGGATCGTGATCATCGACCGGGGTCGGATCATCCACGACGGTCCCCTCGCCCGGGTCAAGGACGTCTACGCCACCGAACGCACCATCCACGCCCAGATGCTGGGCCCGATCGACCTCGCAGGCCTGCGCGAGGCCCTCCCCCTGGCCCGGATCGACACCGGCAGCGCCCCCGGAGAACTGGCCCTCGCGTTCGACCGCACCCACCTGACCAGCGGCCAGGTCGTCCGGGCCCTCGCGCTCGCCGGGGAACTGGACGACCTGCGCATCGACGAGCCCTCGGTCGAGGACGTCGTGCGCCGCGTCTACGCCGGCGACCTGGTGCTCGACGTCGGCGACCGGGTCACCGACAGGGCCGATGCCACCGACCGGGCCGACAGCGCCGAAACGGCCGAGACCCTGGCCCCGGTCCGGGACACGACGTGAGAGCGGGCCGGCAACCATGAGCGGGCCGATGCCCGTGAGCCGGCAACGACCGGACGGGAGCGGGCCGGGGAGCGGGCCGGGCCGGGAGAGGCCGCACCGGGGGAGGCCGTACCGGGCGCTGGCCCGCATGGCCCTGCGCGGGGTCCTGGCCTACCGGGCGACCTTCGCGGTCAACCAGATCGGGTCCTTCGTCCAACTGGTGTCCATGTTCGCGGTGTGGCAGGTGCTGTTGTCCTCGGGGGAGTCGTTCGCGGGGTTCACATGGCCGCAGATGAAGGCGTACCTGCTCATCGCCTTCGTCTCTGGGGTACTCATGTCCACCCACGGCGATTTCCGCATGGCCTGGAGGATCCGTGAGGGCCTTGTCGCCGTGGACCTCACCCGGCCCGTGGACTACCAGCGGGCCCGGTTCGCCGAGGCCCTCGGGGCCGGGGTCGTCGAGGGCGTGGCCGTGGCGGTCGTCGTCACCGCCGTGATCGCGGCCACGGGCCCGGCGGCCGCGCCCACGGGGACGGGCGCCCTCCTGTTCGCCGTGAGCCTTGTGCTGGTCCTGCCCACGAAGTTCTGCGTCATGTACCTGTCGGGGTTGGTGTGTTTCTGGACGCACAACTTCCTGGGGGTGGGCCTGGCCCGCGGCGCGATCGTGAGCCTGTTCTCGGGGGCGCTGGTTCCGCTGGCTCTCCTGCCTCACTGGTTCCAGGTGACGGCCGCCCTGCTGCCCTTCGTCGGGATCACCTCCACACCGGCCCTGCTGTACCTGGGGCGGGTCGAGGGGGCCGAGGCGATCGGGCTGCTCGGGGTGCAGGCCCTGTGGGCCGTGGGGCTGTGGTGGTGCGGCCGG
>JAUPKJ010000325.1 GCA_030837505.1 Actinomycetota bacterium | reverse complement strand
TTGCGGGTGGTGGCTGCGATCGACACCTTGGCCGAGGTGGGGCCGGGGCTGGGGCGTCCGCTGGTGGACCGCATCCGGGGCTCGTCGATCGGGAATTTGAAGGAGCTGCGGGTCGGAACGGCGCGGATCTTGTTCGTGTTCGATCCGTGGCGTTCGAGCGTGCTGCTGGTGGCCGGCGACAAGGCCAAGCGCTGGCAGGCCTGGTACGTGGAAGCGATTCCGTTGGCGGAGCGGCGTTATGAGGTCTATGTGAAGGAACGTGCGCGGGAGGAAGGTGATCTGTCGTGAGTGGGCATGCGCGGTGGAGTGATGTTCGCGCCGAGATGGTGGCCGGCGTCGGCGGGGAGGACGTGCTCGCAGAGGTCAGGCAGGAGCTGTTGGCGCAGGTGGTGGGCCGGCGTCTGGCGCAGTTGCGTCGGGCGCGGGGGTTCACTCAGGCGCAGGTCGCTGAGCGGATGGGGGTGACCAAGGGGCGGGTGTCCCAGATCGAGCAGGGGAAGGTCTCCGGTCAGGAGGTTCTGGCTCGGTACGCGGCGGCGTTGGGTGGGCGGTTGCATCAGGCGATCTACTTCGACGACGGGGACATCGCGGCCATCGCCTGAGTGGGCCTCGTCGAGCATCTGTCCCAGGGTGGTGTCGAAGGCTTCCGGCCTTCCTGCCGTCTCGATGGCGCGTTCGAGGTTGTGCCTGCCGGAAAGTACGTCCCTACCTCGAACATTCCTTGACCAGCATGGACGTACTTTCCGGTGGGTACGGTGTTGGGTGCTGGCCTGGTGGGAGGTGTGGTGGGCGCCCAACGCCCCGTGGGGTCCTTGAGGTTCAGTTGCTGCGGGCGAAGTCGGTGATCAGGGAGGGGATGGTGGCGTCGAAGCCGATGATGTCGAGCATGCCGGGGTCGGTCGGGTCGGCGATGGTGAATTCGGTGGCGGTCAGGCCGACGACCGTCAGGCGGGCGGGGAGGCCGGTCTGGCGGCGGTACTCCAGTAGGGCTTGGTGGGGGTGGATGGTGCCGGCCCAGGTCTCGTTGTCGGTGTAGAGGACGAAGGTGTCGACCTTGATCTTGTTCTTTGTCGCGTACAGCATGGGCAGGGCGCAGTCGGTCCCGGACATCGGCATCGCGTCGACGACGCGCAGGGCGTCGTCCAGTCGTTGTCGGGGTGAGATGGCCAGTGGTTTGAGGGCGCTGTCGTGCCAGTTCTTCCCTCTGCCGGTGGTGAAGCCGACGGCGGTCGCGGAGGGTTCGGTGGCCAACTGCACCAGGGCGAGGGCTGTGGAGGCTTCGCGGGCGGTGAGGGGCCTCCCGGAAATCGGCGTGCCCATCGACCCGGACACGTCGAGCGCGAGCAGGGTCCGTTTCCCCGACGGCTCGACCGTCCCGAACGCCTGGTAGAACGCGGCGTCCAGGGCATCGACGACCTTGCGGGTCGGCGTCCAGGTGCCTGCTCCACGAGCGGACCGGCCCGAGGCATAGGTCCGCTGCGCGACCAGGACGTTGACCGGGTGCACCCGTCCGCGTCGAAGCCGGTCGGGGTCGGTCAGTTGTGCGCTGATCTCCTCGGTGCGCCCACCGAGGTCGGGCAGCAGGCCCAGGCGGGTGAGGCGGGGTAGTTGTCGCATCAGGGCGGTCTGCGGGATCCCGGTGTCCAGCAGCGCGTCCCACCCCTGGGCCTGGCCCAGGGCTGCGTCCGGGAGCATCTCCCACGACAGGCGGTAACGGTGCACCAGTTGGGCCCAGGTTGCGGGGTCGGTGGCCTGTTGGGCCTGGATGAACCCCTCGATGAGCGCCGGGACGTGCTCGCCGAGGCTGCCGCGCACGATCCAGTCGAAGGTGTCCTTCAGTTCCGGGGAGGTGGTCTGCGGGTGGGCGAGTCGGAGCAGGTCGCGGTGGGACCAGCCGTCCCGCTGCCGGTACTTGACCGCCTGGTAGGCGACGGCGTCGGGGTCCTTGTCCAGGTACCAGCCGCCGACTGCCCGGCGCAGCCCCCGTCCCCAGCCTCGGAACTGCTCTACGTAGCCGGCGAACAGGAACAGGTGTGTCCCGGTCCGCGCCACGTGCGGCAGCGCGGTGAGCGCCCGTTGGGAGGTCTGGGGTAGTGAGGCGGCGTAGGCGAGGGCGAACAGGGCGGGGTTCTGCCGGGGTGCCGTGCCGCGGGTGGACGTCTCGACGATGGTGGTGACCAGACCCTGGGGGTCCGTCTCGGCCAGGCGGGCCACTACGGCGGCGTTGTCACGGGCCAGGTCACGGGCTGTCGTGTAGTAGGTTCCGCCGTCTACGCCCAAGGTCAGGAAGCGGCGCAGCCGCCCCAGGTCGTCCAGGGCGAAGGTGTATCCGTTGGCGGAGTTGCGCCGCTGGCGCGTGTCGGCCGGTTGCGACTGCGGTGTTCGGCGCCGGTGTGACGACCGCAGGACATCCATGTCGAACCCCTCCCGGGCAGAGGACAGCGGCGGCGGGCGTGGGAGGCGAACCGGCCGGACCCGATCGCTCGGGCTTGCCCTCTTCCGAGGGCTCCAGGGGAGGGAGATAACCGATGTCGCTTCGGCCCGCCACCGCCATCGTCAATGGTGCGAACGAGCGGACAGGGATTCGCCCTGCGGTAACGGCGGCAGTCTGCCGCCGAGCAGAATCGCCCAGGACACTCAAGCGTCCGCAGGCCGCGGGGCTCGAACCCGCACTGCCATCACCAGATAACCGAAGGAACTCCGGCCCGCTCTTGGTCACGGGAGGTCGGGTAGGCGTGATGGTGACTGCCGGAAGCTGCTCTACCGCTTGAGCTACGACGCCACGGCCCTCGACCGCGGCGACGACGGGACTCGAACCCGCAACCTGCCCGTTAGAAGTGGTAACCGACCGTCTCCGGCCCACCCGAACCGCCCGCTGTTCCCTTGTCGCCCCCGAGGGTAGAGATCCACCGGGTCTGACCACCAGCGAATAACCCCGAACGGCCCGAACAGCCACGAAGGAGCCCCGGGCGGGCATGGTTCCCTGACCGCCGAAGGCCCGCTGCTCTGCCCATTTGAGCTACGACACCCGAAGCGTC
>JAUPKJ010000324.1 GCA_030837505.1 Actinomycetota bacterium | reverse complement strand
TCGATGGGTTTTCCGGTGTCGTCCCAGGTGTTGTTGGTGAAGGTGTTGCCGGGGCCGTGGGGTTCGTAGGCGGTGAGGGGGCCGTATTCGCCGCCGTGGGGGTAGTAGAGGCGTGAGATGCGGTTGTTGGTGATGCGGATGTTGGTGGTGGTCTGTCCTTCGGGGTCGGCTCCGGCGTAGATGGTGTAGGAGCCGCCGGCCAGGAGGTTGTTGTCGATGGTGCGGTTGGCCTGGGGGCCGAAGTCCTGGAAGAGGCTGATGGCGTCGGTCTGGGAGTGCTGGTTGAGGATGGTGTTGTGGGTGATGGTCAGTTGGGTGGTGCCGTTGTTGCTGGTGGTGCCGTTGAGGTGGTCGCCGTCGCTGTGGCCGAAGTCGTGCACGTAGTTGTCCTGGATGAGACCGGCTTCGAGTTGGATCCCGGTCGCGGCATGGCGGATGTCGTTGGCCAGGACCGTGGTGGCCTTGGCATCGCCGTAAATGTCCTTGATGGCCGCGCCGACACGGTTGTCGATGCTCTGCGGTCCGATGTCGTTGTGTTCGATCCGGACGCCATGGGTATGGCGCAGGGCGAGGAGGAAATTGTCACCGCCCAGGGACAGCCGGCAATCGCGGATCGTGACGTCGTCGGCCGTGACCTCCACGGTGGAACGGATGTGCAGTCCCTCCAAGACCGCGCCCACACCATGGACCCGGACCCAACCCCGCGGGTCGTACTCCCACCCGGGCCCCGAGGACACCTGCGAAGGAACCTCCCGCAACACCACCCCCTCCCGGACCCCCGTACTCACCGCATCCGGGAACCCACACCGCCCCGGATCCCCCCCACAACCCCCCGACACCGACGACGAAACACTCGGAGACGGAGACACACTCGCCGGCCCGGTGGGCGTTGTCGAGTCGGAGGGGGACGGCGTCGGCCGGGGCCACCATCTGCTCGGAACGGGTCGGCCGTCGGGGGACTGACCGGAGGTGGGGACGAAGGTGAGATCGATCCCGGTATCGGACTGCGTCGTCCCCCGGGGAAAACCCTCGCCCCTCGACAGGAGGAAAGCGTCCACCGTGATGGCGCTGTGGCGTTCGATAGCGGGCACGCCCGAGAAATCCGGGGTGTCGCGGGACGGGTGCCAATAAGTGACAAGGTACTTGTCGTTCGTTTTCAGGGCCACGGGCCGGGTGAGGGACGCCGTGGGGGCCGTGCTGCCCGCGGCGGTCCGCGTGCGGGCCGTGGCGAGTCGGCTGCCGTCCTGGCCCCAGACGGTGATGAGTCGCTCGGGTTCCGTCCGGACGCCGGGAAGGCGGACCGCGGTGAGCAGACCGGCCTGTTTCGTCGAAAAACGCAGACCCACCTGGTAGCCCTTGTGGTTGCCCGATCCGATCGGACCGGCCAGAAGGGTGCTCGGAACATAGTTGCCCACGACGTACACCCCGGCGATGAAACCCACGGTGCACCCTGCCAGAAGGGCCAGGGCACGGCCTCTGCGTCGCAGGGGGCCGTTGCGGGCCCGGGCTCGTGGGTCCCCGCAGGCCCCGGAACCCGTTCCGCCGGGGGTACGGACCGGACCCCGGCCGGGTGCGGGGAACCCGAGGGTCGCTGTCGGCGTCGGCGTCGGCGTCGGGGAAGTTGCGCCGGTATCGTGCCGCGATGTCGTGGAGCCGGTTGTGAGTTCCGAGGGTTGTTCCCCGCTGCCCGCTCGGGCATTCGAACGCGAGGACCGGCCGTTCTCGGTTTTGTTTCTGAACACGCGGTGGTTCCTTTCCCACACGCCTACGAGGTGAGCTGTCGGGTTCGGACCGGGAAACTTCCCGGCTTCCTTCCGCCTTCGCTTCCGCATTCGCAGGATGCCGACGTGGACCGGCCACCTTTGCAGCCACGCCCGAGTATGGGCCAGTACCCCTCCCCTCATGACGAGCAGAACACACCCTTTTGCAAAGAGTTAGGACTCCCTTGAAGGGAAATGCGGAACGATCTTTCCTTATGAAGGATTGCTTTCCGAAAAAGTCACCCTGAGTCATTCCAATTACTCCGGGTCACGCACTTTTCGTATCCGTATCAATCGGATCCTGTCCTGCGGGCGACAACTCCGAGCGCACCAGACGGCGCATCGGAAAGATCACTGCGACGTAGACCAGCAGACCGACAACTCCTCCCAGCGCGAGATCGAGGAAGTTCCCCGGCGCGATCGAAACGACGGCCGTGACGGCCGCTGCGCACAGGCACAGGCCGAGCCCGGGACGGGCGGCAGAGGCCACCACCGCAACCGGTCGGACTCCCTCACGGTGCAGGACGACGGCGTAGGCCGGCAGTACCACCCCGACGGCGACGGCCGCGTGTCCCCAGGCCACGCCCTCGAAACCCCCCAGATGGGCGCCGATCGGCAGGACCGGAACGAGGGCTGCGCACCACAGGGCCTGGATCGCGAGGTTGGGACGCGTCCGACCCAGCGCGACCAGGAAGTCGTAGGACAGTTCCCCCAGGACACGTGTGAGACCCAGCACGACCAGCAAGGAGAGCGCCGGGGCCGCCGGGACCCACCCAGGCCCGTAGACCACCGCGATCAAGGGGGTCGAGAGCAGGGCCAGGAGCAGACACGCCGGTGCTGTGATGGCCATGAGCAGGAGCATGGCCCGTTCGAAGGCCGCCCCCGCGGCCCGGCGGTCCTCCTGCAGGCGGGCGAAGGCCGGCAGGGAGACCCTCCGCACGGGTGCTGAGAAGATCGTCACCGGCCAGGCCGAGAGGTTGAAGGCCAGCATGTACAGGCCCAGGGATTCCTTGCCCAGGAAATGACCGATCACCATGTAGTCGATGTTCTGCATGGCGAACAGCAGCACGCTGGCTCCGGCCAGGGGCATACCGAAGACGACGAGCTCGCCCACGATCTCCCGCCGGAAGCCCGGGCGTATCCGGACCGGTGCCCACGCCACGATGAGAACGCCGTTGATGACGTTCCCCACGAGCATTCCCCAGGCCAGGCTCCAGGCCCCGGCCCCGGACAGGGCCAGAGCTATCGACGTCGTGGACACCGTGAGGAAACCCACGGAGTCGGCCACCAGACGCTTCTTCTGCTGGAATTCCCTGGTCATCAGTGCAGCGGGAACCGTGGTCAGCGCATCGATCAGGACGCACAGGGAGAGCAGCCGGAGCACGCCCGTGGCCTCGGGGGCACTCATCGCCGCGCAGAGGGTGCCCGCCAGCGGCAGGCACAGCAGCCAGAGCAGCACACTGGCCCCGATGGCCAAGGTCATCACGGTGGGCGCGACCCGTTCCACAGCTCCCGGCCACCGCACGACCGCCGGGCTCACGCCCAGTTCGTTCATGCTCAGCAGGGCGTTCACCCCGACCAGGGCCACGGCGTAGACGCCGTAGTCCTCCGGCACCAGGATCCTGGCCAGGACGATCCCCATGATCGATGAGCCGAACCGCCCCACGACATTGTTGAGGAAACTCCACAGCAGAGCGCTGCGCGCCCGGCCTCCCAACCCTGTTTCCCTGTCCGGCCCGAGGTTCCTGTCCGGCCCGAGGTTCCTGCCGGTGGCAGAGGAGACGGCCTGTTCGACCACCACGGCGGGTTCCCCGGGGACGTCCTGGGGCAGCGTTCCCCGGGACGCGGTCGGAGGGCTGTTCACGAAAGGGGTTCTTTCCCTCGACGGGCAGCCGCGCAATGACAATTGTCATGACAGAGGGAACGCGATTCGGGAACCGAGGAACAGGAACCGGCGCAGGGCGTCATGTCGCCTTCCCGGGATCGGTTTCGAGGGCAGGAACCCCGTTCAGGGTACAAGCTGTCCCCCACCTTCGGTGCAGGATCGGGAATACCCTTCGGGATGAAGCAGCTCCCCGTTCCCGGCCGTCCGTGGACCGTGGGGATATTCGATTGTCCCCGTGTCGTCCGTGCGACGTTCGATACTGGTGGGCGTGATCAGCGTGGTGATCCCGGCGCACAACGAGGAACGCGTACTCGGACGCCTGTTGCAGGCGCTGTCGGTCGGGCCGGCCCAGGAGCCCCTGGAAGTGCTCGTCGTCTGCAACGGGTGCACCGACGGGACGGCGCGGCTGGCGGCATCGTTCCCGGGAGTGAGGGTCGTGCAGACTCCGGAGCCCTCCAAGCGCAAGGCCCTGCGTCTGGCCGACGAACACGTGACCGGTTTCCCCCGGCTGTACGTCGACGCCGACGTCGAACTGGGGCACCAGGACGTCCTGAGCCTCGCCCTCGCGCTGAGCGAGGGGCCGGTTCTGGCCGCCGCGCCCCGCAGGACGGTCCCACGGGACCGGGCCGGGCTTGCTGTGCGGTGCTACTACGACGTGTGGGAGGAACTGCCCAACGTACGTTCGGGAATCTTCGGCCGGGGGGTCGTGGCGCTGTCCGAGGAAGGACACCGCAGAATCAGCCGCTTGCCCCTGCTCCTGTCCGACGACCTGGCCATGTCCTCGGCCTTCACCGACGCCGAACGCCGGATCGTCCCCGAGGCCACCGTCATCGTGCGGCCCCCGAGAACGTGGCGGGCCCTCCTGCGCCGCCGGATCCGGGCCGCGACAGGCACCCTGCAGGCCTATGCCGGGGACAACGGGCTGCGCACCGATTCGCGGACCACCAAGACCGACCTCCTGCGGGTCGTGCGCCGCCGACCGGCCCTGGCCCTGAGGATGCCGGTCTTCCTGGCGACCGCCGTCCTGGCCTCCCGAGGGGCCGCGAGGGCGCACCGCCGCCGCGACGAGGACACCTGGCTGCGCGACGACACCAGCCGCGAGGACTGACCCCCACCGACCGCAACCCCGCTCCCCCAGGCCCTCTCGCGTTACGCGGACCTCGACATGAAGTGGGCAATGGCGGTCATGCGGGTGCGAATGATCGCCATTGCCCACTTCACGTGGCTGGGACAGAGGGCTATTTAAGAGAGGCACACCCTCATGCCTTGAGGTCGGGACGGGGCTCGAACCAGGTCATTTGAAAGAGCCGACTCACTGTGAGCCTCTCTTCAGGAACGCCCACGTCCATCCCAAGAAGACGCCCGACGTCAGCCCGGTCAAGAATCCAATCACGCCGTAGACCTGTTCGTAGGCTTTCATGAGGCGTGAAGGCCAGTCGAACATGAACCATAGGGGCCCAGAACCAGGATCCGAGGTACAGGAGCTGATTATTTCGCCGCTGACAGTCGTGATGTCGAAACACGTGGTCGGATGCAGAAAGGCGTGCGCGACGTCCCCGCCGCTGCCTACCCCGATCAGCCAGCAGAGGCCCAAAGTCCCCAGAGTGGACGCGACTATGTACCGGACGCTCGCCTTTTGATACAGAAAGTAGGTGCGTGCCAGCAGGAGAACTCCCAAGGTCAGAGGGGTCATGAGAATCACGGACTGCAGCAGGGAGATCCTGGCGATCAGAGATGCTTGATCATAGTGACTGAGCCAACCCACAAAACCCAGGTTGATAATCGTCACGACGATGCCATAGACCTTCCACGCCCTCCTGATGGGCTGCACATACGACTGAACTTGCTTGGCGCGGGCCAATGGCGAATCCTTCTTGTCTGCCATTCGCTATCTCCTCACAGGAATAGACTCGGCGGTCCCAACCGGTCATGGCGAACGAGATCGGTCACCTTGGGCGCCCATGCGGAAGTCCGCACGAAACCAGCGACGACCCCGTGACAGGCCTGTCTTCGGGCCACCCACAGCTGTGCAGTCGAATGTCGCAGCGAATCGGGGGTCCCAACGGTACTCACGTATTCCCCGTGCCAGCAGCCCCAACAGCCGTCGGGGAGGCGATTCCACACGTCCGGCATTGCCGCACCGGACGTGCCGTGGCCTCGGGTGGTTGAGCCCGGATCCACCGATCGAATTCCGGTGATCGTTTCTGACTGGTGAGTTGGATCTTCGAGAGTCGGATTCGTTGTGTGGGTGTGGTGAGGCCGCCGGCCTGTCCGGCCTTTCCACGAGGGCGCTCCGGTCGGGCCTGGGGCGGGGGTCAGGGTCAGGTGATGGCGGTTGTGGCCCGAGTGTGCCTACCACCGGCAGCGTGCCTACCACAGGCCATGACCCCGGTGGCACGGGTGGGGTTATGAACTATTACCCATAGTAACGCCCGGGCCATGTTGGCGTTGAAGGATCCGGAAAGCAGGTGGACCAGGGCAAAGGCACCGGCAGCGGCGAAGCCCTGTTCCCCGATGGTGTGTTCGCTGTGGTGGGATTCGGCTTGCAGGAGTTCGAAGGCGCCGGTCATGAACACCACGTGGTAGCGGTAGGTGTCGAACAGGTGCCCTGGGTCTCCTGTCCGGGGCGGTTGAAGCGTTTGACCCACCACACGATCAGCCGACCGGGCACCTGGTCACGTTCCGGCCGGGCGACGAACGCCACGTAGTCGATCTCGGCGACAGTGTGAAAAGGTCTCCTTTCGCGGAGACGCCCAGAACCCGAGTCGGTTGTCCCTCAAAAAAACACATCGTCCCAGGTCAGAGCACTTCCGCACTCTCATGCCCGGAATCTGGACGGCCAGTCATCGGTGTCTCCGGGCTCAGGGCTTCAGCCCGCTCACTGGACACCTGTCCAGTACAACCAGCACGTAACTACAAAATACTTGTAGTTTTACGTCCCACCCAGCATATAACTCAAGTTTTTTCATCGTGAGGCGCAGAGGGAGAAGGGGACCTGGACCTCTCGCGACCCGG
>JAUPKJ010000323.1 GCA_030837505.1 Actinomycetota bacterium | reverse complement strand
GATCGAGCGTATGCCGAAACAGCACGAAACCACCGTCACGACGCTGGACCGGTTGAAGCTGACCGCGACCCTGGTGGACCCGGTGTTGTCGGCCGCGTCAGATGAGGACGAAGGCGTCATGTTGGCTGACGATGGTCGGTGGGTGTGAGGAACCCCGCCGGTCGGGGACCGGCGGGGTTTGTGGTCGGGTTGTCGGGGTGGTTGTCAGTCTGTCGTGACCTCGGTGATTGCGGCTCGGGCGGAGGATTCGTCGACGAGGTTCTTGTTGGCGGCGAAGGCTGCGACGAGGGCTTGGATGGCGAGGTTGTTCACGGCTCGGGGTAGGCCGCGGCTGACTTGGTGGATCAGGTCGGCGGCGTCGTCGCTGAACAGGGTGTCGGCGCGGCCTGCGAGTTTGAGGTGGTGTCCGAGGTAGGTCTTGGTTTCGGGGGGTTGCATGCCGGTTATCGCGTAGCGCAGTGCGATTCGTTGGTCCAGGGCGGCGAAGGTGCCGAGCTTGATGCGGCGGCGCAGGGTGGGTTGGCCGACGAGTAGGCAGGCGAACGGGCTGTGCGAGTCCATGTCGGCGTTGGTGAGTAGTCGGAGTTCTTCGAGTTGGTCGACGCCGAGCAGGTGTGCTTCGTCCAGGATGACGACGACGCCTCGGCCGCGTTCGTGTTCTTCGGCGGCGAGTAGTTCGCTGGTCTGGGGGATCAGTGAGGCCTTGTGGAACCGGGGGGTGCCGCCGAGGGCGGTGACGATCCCGGCGTAGAGGCCGCGGGCTCCGACGGCGGGGTTGCCGAGGTAGATGATGGTGGTGCGGCTGGCGTCCAGACCTGCCAGGGCTGCCCGGATCGCGACGGTCTTGCCCGCTCCGACCTCGCCGGTGATCACGCCGAGGGCTCGTTCGGTCAGGCACCAGCCGATTCTGGCGACGGCCTCGTTGTGCGTGTGGTGGCGGTGGAGCATCTGGGGGGCGAGGGCTTTGGTGAATGGCATCCGGGTGAAGCCGTAGTGGGCCTGCAGGTTCTGGATTGTCATCGTGGTCTCCCTGCGGCGTCGGGGGTGTCATGGCCCTGGTCGATGAGGTCGGTGAGGTCGAGTTGGCCGGGGATCTGCTCCGGGACCTGGCCCTGTGCCGGTGCCGGGGGGTGGGTGGTGCGCGGCTGCTCGGCGGGGTCGGGTGCGGGCACCTGGCCGGTGTCGGGGTCGGTGGGCAGGTCGGTGTAGTTGATCCGGGCGGCGAGCCGGGCATGGTGCTGGGTGGCGACCAGCCCGAGGTAGTCGATCCCGGTCGGCGCGGCCGGGGGTGGCGCCAGGTCGGGGCGGGCGTCGGGATGGACGTGACGCCCGATCCGGTGCGGGACAGCGGTTCCCATCGCCCGGCCCTGGTAGCGAACGTGCAGGGTGGTCAGGTCGAACGGGTCGAACACGACCTCGACCTGGCGTCCGACCAGGGCTGCGTCGACCTCGTAGGTGTTGCCGTGCAGGCTCAGCGTGGCGGTCTTGGTGACCCGTCGGGTGTGGGACCACAAGAACGCTTCGCGCAACAGGTGCGGGGCCGGCAGCGTGGGTGGGCCGGCGGCCAGGAATCGTTCCAACGGTTTGTGTCCGGTCTCGCTGTGGACCCGCTGGTGGTAGACGGTCTCGACCCAGGCTGCGAACAGTTCGTTCAACCTGGCCAGGTCGCTGACGGCGCCCAGCGCGCCGGGCGCGGCGAGTTCGACGAGGAACTGCTCACGCACGGTACGGAACAGGCGTTCGATCTTGCCTCGGCCGGCGGGCTGGCCGGGTTTGGAATGGGTCAGCTTGATGCCGAGCACGGCCAGTGCCCGCAGCAGTTGGGAGGACACCATCGCTGAACCGTTGTCGAGGTAGACGACCTTGGGGATCCCGCGGCTGGCCAGGCCCGCGCGTAGGGCCGCTTCGAGCCGGACGGTGTCCTCGCTGTGACCCCACCGGTAGCCGACCAGGGCCCTGCTGTGGTCGTCGACGAACGCGAACAGGAACGTCTTGCGACCCGCCACCACCGGCCCGTGCAGGGCATCACCGGTCCATCGATCGTTCGCGGCGGCGGCCTCGAACCGCCCGAACGCCTTGGGTGGTAACCCGTCCGGGCGGGTGTTGAGCTCCAGACGGGCGAAATGCCGCTGCAACGTCCGCGCCGACGGAACCGGAGCGCCCGGACCGGCATGAGCCCCAAGGATCGCGGCGACCTGCGCCGCGGTCCGGGCCGGGACCTCGCGCTTGAGCGCCGCCGCCAACTCCAGCGTCGCCGCGGACGTGACCGGCTCACAGGCACGCATCGAGGGCAGCAGCGCCTCGAACCCCCCCCACGCCGCCACGCCAGGATCCACCGGTCCAGGGTGACCCGCGAGACCTGGACCCGCTGCCCGGACGGGCCAGCGTGCTCACGGCCGGCGAGGTCACGGACCAGCCGACCCCGGGCCCTGGTCGACAACTGCGGGTCGGCGGCCTCCCGGATCAGGGCGTACCGGAACAGGGCGACGTCCCTCGCCCGATCAGCCCGACCGCCTCCCGCCCCTGCCCGGTCGTCGTGATCTGCTGCCCTGACACCCATCTCGTCTCCTCGTCCTCGGTGATCACGCTCTGATCAGCAAGGATCGAAGGCTGTCGGCACCACGAGGCCACTGCCCAGACGTCAACTCGTGTTGGTAACCAAGACGGGACCAAGCAACTGACCGCCACTGGCCGCGGAGGCGAACTGCCACACCGGTCGAGGCCCGAACAACCGGGCCGCCGCAGCCGCCGCCAACCCCAACGCCTCCAACGCGTCAGCGAAGACCGACCCCGTCACCGCCACCGACGCCACACACGCGTCCATGGCGTGCAGCAACGCCGTGAACAACACCCGCAGGCTCTCCGCACGAGCACCGAACCGACGCAGCCAACCCCGCACAGTGCTCACCGGCCGACTCAACAACCCAGCGATCTTGCGGTGCCCCAGACCGCCCGCACTGACCAGCAACGCCCGCCCGATCACGGCCACCGAGTCCGCCCGACGCACCAGCAAAGACATCGGGACCAGGACATGCGTGCCCAAACACCCCGAACAGGTCGAACGACGCGGACGCACCCACACCACACTCACCTCACCCCGGACCCCGCGGCCTCGGGCATAACCCCACGGACGCAACTCACCCCCACAACCCGGACAGCGAAGCGCCCCGCCACACAGGAGCCGCTCGACCTCTGACGAGTCCGTACCTACCATCAGCAACGGGTGCCTCTCTAAGCACCAAGCGACGGCCCTCCCCTCCAGCCAAGGAACAGGGAGGGCCGCTGCGTGTCCAAGACATCCTCACGCTCTCGTCGCCGACGAAGAACCGCAAAACCACTAGGCCGCCCAGACGATCATCCTCACCCTCGATGACGCCAGACCACCTCTACGTCGTCACCCAGCACGACGCTCTACACCTGGCCGATCGGCTGACTGGGGCGTGGCGTCCACTGTGTGAG
>JAUPKJ010000322.1 GCA_030837505.1 Actinomycetota bacterium | reverse complement strand
CGGCGCCACCACCGAAGAAGGAAAACGTCTCGCCGCACAGGACAAGACACACAACGGAACCGTAGACATACTCGCTGACTGGGCCACCACAGTCCTGAATACCGGTGTCGCCGCAGGAGGACTCTCAGGCCCTCTTCCCGGCGCCGCTGCCGAAACCGGGAAGACCGTCGGCACCACGCTACTGGATGCGCTGGCAGAGAAATACCACCAAGACAGCACAGCCCTCGGCGATCACCTCGCGACGCAACGCACGATCGCCCGCAGCGAAGCCTCCGAAGCCGTCCTCCAAAGCGTCATCATCCACCACATGCCCACCACCGATCTGGTGAAAGCCGGGATCGCCGACTCAAAAACCGGTCATATCAAATCCCGGTCCGATTGGCCTGACGACGTGCAGAACAGATGGAAAGACTCAGTACTGCTTCTGAAAAATGGACAGGACCTGATAGACGTCTACAAGGCCATCAGCGGTCATTATGGGGATGGCGAGGAAATGCTATGGAGAGCTAGGAAGTCAGAATGAGATCAGAATCGGAACCGTTCCGCCGCCCACAGGGCTGGGCGATAATCACCCTCGCCTGCATCACCGGTTTCGGCTTGCTGGCAGGATGCGACAGCGATTCCGGGACATCGAGTCACCCCCGGACCAGTTCCCCTGAACCTCTTGTCACGCCGACCACCGCACAGGAGGTGCGCGATCTCACCAAGGAGATTCCCCTGGAAGGGAACGCCATGGTTCCCCTGCGGTGGCGTCTTCTGACCCTGAAAGATCCGGCCTTGGAAGCCCCGCTCCTGGCAGCACGCCAGTACATCACACTCCGACGTATCCTTCACACCGATGAGTACCCATCCCGATGGATTCCACATCTCCTCGCAGTGGGTGAAGAACCTTCTGAAAGACATGTGGAAAATATTCAGAAAGAAAGTCCTCTCCCCTGGGAAGAACGTCTTATCGGTCCTTCCTGGATCTGGATCATGACAGCGAAAACAGAAGGCACGGGAAGAGCATCGATCACTTATTGCACTGACGACGGCTGGCAAGGAAAACCGGCTGTCCCGCCGACCAGCCGCATGAGAACCGGTGGGGTCGAGACCGTGGAGGTCTCGTTACTGAAGGACTTCCCCGGCGGCCCGGTCTGGAAGGTCACGAAGCTCTGGCCATCGGACAGGCTGACCATCAACAAGCCCTACGTCAAGCAATGCACTGCCTGGTGGAAGACCCATACCTCGACCGAGGGCTGGACTGTCCCCACGTAACCAGTCAGACCTCCTTGTGGTCTGGAGTGTTGTGGACGCCGGGGCGAAGCTCATCTCGGACGGGCTCGGGCTGCGTACGAGTGGACAAGGGGGGCGGGTCGGGGTTCAGTGGGGGAAGTGAGCCGGCACGTCCCGTCGGCGACGTCCGCGAGGAGGCCCATCGGATGGACGACGTCCGGATACTGATCGACAAGCAGCACCCGCAGGTCTACCGGGCCCTGAGAGAAGTGAGCAAGGCCGTCCAGGAAGTCGCCTCGGACACCGGGCTGGACGCCCTCCTCGTCGAGCTGGTCAGTGTGAGGGTCTCCCAGATCAACGGCTGCGCCGTCTGTCTGGACGTCCACGTGCGCAAGGCGCTGCGGGCCGGGGAGAGCCCGCAGAGGATCGCCGTCCTGTCCGCCTGGCGCGACACGACCCTGTTCTCCGACCGGGAACGGGCCGCGCTGGCGCTCGCCGAGTCCCTCACGCTCCTGCCCGAGCACGCGGCGCAGGAACGTGACTACGCCGAGGCCCGCCGTCACCTCACCGACGAGCAGCTCTCCGCCGTCGGCTGGATCACCATCACGATGAACGCCTTCAACCGGCTGTCCATCGTCAGCCGGCATCCGGTCCTTTCCAGGAACTACCCCGAAGGCGGCCCGGCCGTCCAGGGGTGAGGTGCCTCACCCCGTGATACCGGCTTTCCGGCAGGCATCGGCGAAGGCTGCGGCGCACAGGGCGTTCTCGGTGAGGAAACCGTCCTTGAGCACGGTGTCCTTGATGCGATCGCCCGTGACCGCCTCCGTCTTCACGAACATGGCAGGTCTGGCCCCGGACCCATTGTTCAGCGTCGAGGTCGCCTCGGGCTTCTTGCCGGTCAGGAGTGCGAACGCCGTCTCGGCAGCCAAGCGGGCCTCCTGCTGCACGGGTTTGTAGGCCGTCATGTACTGGGTGCCGCTCAGGATCCGCTGCAGTCCGGCGGTGTCGGCGTTCTGCCCGGTGATCGGGGGCATCTTCTTGACGCCCCTGGCGGCCAGGGCCGAGGCGACCACCCCGGCGGAGGCGTCGTCCACCGCGTAGACCCCGACGATCGAGGTGACGTCGAGAGTCGGCAGGGTCTTGTCCACCCACGCCTGCACCGCGTCCTTGTCCCATTTCGGGCCGGGCATCGTGAACTCGGCCGCCACGGACACCTTGCCGTCGAGGATCTCGCTGGCCCCCTGCTTCATGAAGATGGCGTTGCTGTCGGTGGGGGGACCGTTGATCCACAGGACCTTTCCGCGGGAAGCACTGGTGCCCATCGCCGTCAGGAGGGCTTGCGCCTGCTGGCGCCCCACCTCGACGTGGTCGAAGGAGACCAGGTAATCGAAGGGAGCCTTCAGGATGGTCCGGTCGTAGGAGATGACCGGGACACCCTTCTGCTGGGCCTGGGCCACGAGGGCCGCGCTGTCGGCGCTGCTCACCGGGTCCAGGACCATGACCTGTGCGCCCTGGGACAGGGCCTCGGCGAACTGTTTGTTCTGAGCATCCTGATCGTTGTTCGCGTTGCGGTAATCCACGGTGCAGCCCGGACACAGCTCTGCCAGCCGCTCGTGGAAGTAGGGCAGGTCGATCGCCTCGTAACGATCGGCCTTGGGGTGAGGCAGGAAGAACGCCACCCTCCCCGTCCGCTCGGAGGACGAACTCTCGTCGGAGTCGTCACCGCAACCGCTCAGGGGAACGACGGCTGTTGCCAAACAGGCAGCCACCAGGATCCTCGGACCGTTCCGTACCATCCTGTCCACTCCTTAGTCCTTCGGAACGACGGTCCCCTGCGGCCGACGGCGCCGACCGTCCCTCGCCGGCGATCTGTCAGTAGGTGAAGCGGGACACCAGTCCCCGCATGTCCGAAGCCATCCGTGCCAGTTCGGACACCGAGTCCCCCACCAGGGAGATGCCCTGGTTCGTACTCTGGGCCACCGTCGCGATCCCCGAGATGGTCTCGGCGATCTTCCCGGCTCCCTTGGCGGCCTCGGACACGTTCTCGTTCATGCTCCGGGTGGTGGCCGTCTGTTCCTCGACCGCAGCGGCCACGGTCTGCTGGAAGGTACTGATCTGCCCGATGACCTCGCTGATCCGTGCGATGGATCCCACGGCGGCCGAGGTGTCGCCCTGGATCGCCTCGACCCGGCGCGAGATGTCCTCGGTCGCCCGGCCCGTCTCCTGGGCGAGGTTCTTGACTTCCTCGGCCACGACCGCGAAGCCCTTGCCCGCTTCCCCACTGCGCGCGGCTTCGATGGTGGCGTTGAGGGCCAGCAGATTCGTCTGCTCGGCAATCGAATTGATTACTTTGACGACGTCGTCGATCTGGTTCGACGACTCCCCCAACCGCGCGACCGTGTCCGTGGCCTGCCTGGCGATCTCCACGGCCTCCTGCGCCACCTGGGTCCCCCGCGAGGTGTTCTGCGAGATCTCCTGCACCGACACGGTCAGACCCTCCGTGCCCACGGCTGCCGAGGCGACGTTCTCGCTGACCACGCCGGCGACCTCGACGACCTGACAGGCCTGATCGGACGTCGCCCGGGCGCTGTCGGTCATCTGGTCGCTGACCGCCGTCAGTTCCTCCGAGGCCGTGGCCAGGGCAGTGGAGTTGTCCGCCAGCAGCCGGACGGTTTCGCGCATGCTGCCGGTCGCCTTCGACAGGGCCACCGCCATGCTGCCGACCTCGTCACGCTGATCGATCGTGGCCGTGGCGGTGAGGTCGCCCCCAGCGACCGCCGACAGCACGCCGGCCACGCGCCGCACGGGTCGCACGATCAGACGGCTGAGGTAGGAAGCGAGGACAATGGCCAGGACAAGACCGGCGAGGAAGGTCCCGCCCATCGCGAACAGAGCCGTGTGGTAGGTCGAGTTCGCCTCGTCGGTCGCGGTCCGTCCGTTCTGCTCTTCCAGGGAGAACAGGTCGTTCAGCGAGCTCATCGCCTTGTCGGCGACCAGCTGCCCCTGCCCCAGGTAGGACACCTGGAAAGTTTTCGGATCCTCGCCCGCCAACGGGATCAGACGGTTGTCGCGGTAGTGCCGGTAGGCGTCCCACCAGATCGTGAAACGTCGCAGGGAGGCCTTCTGCCCATCGGACTCCACGAGCCCGCGGTAGGCGGCCAGATCGCTATCGATCTTCTTGTCGGCAATCGCCAGGCGGTTCTGGAAGTACTTCAGGGCCACGGGGCCGCTGGACAGGGCGATATTGGCAATGTCGGCCTGGACCTGCTGCGAGGACGACTCGACCGAGGCCAGCAGCTCGATCGCCGCCAGGTTCTTCTCGGACAGGTCCTCGGCCTTGCCGTTGACGTCCCGCAGCGCGAGGGACCCCACGATCATCACGAGCACTGCCGCAGTGATGCTGAGTGCCACCAACAGCGACAGTTTCCCGGACATGGGCATGTCCGCGATCCGGCGTCCCGGTCCGAACCGGGGCCGCTGCCGGCGTCCCGGTGCGTTCCCCTGTCCCGGTGCGTTCCCTTGCCCTGTTCCGTTCCCCGGCCCTGTTCCGTTCCCCTGCTCGGCCCGGCGGCCTACGGGGGATCGGTCCGCGAGGCCGAAAACGCGTACGGCGGGCCCCGACTCTTCGCAGACCACGTTCCACCACCTGTCCCAGATCCGACGGGAGCCGTTTCGGACGACCACCCAACTGCTGGGTTATCGGAAACGAAAGTGGTCCCTTGAGCGGAAACGGCGGGTCGCTGTCGATCCGGCGAACGGGTGGTCGTTCAGGTTCCCGGAGCTGCCTGTGCCCGGATCAACCGGGACACCAGCGGGAGCAGGCCCCGCAGAGCGCGGCCGCGGTGGCTGATGGCGTCCTTCTCCACGGGCGTCATCTGGGCCGTCGTGCGGTCCTCTCCGTCCGGAACGAAGATCGGGTCGTAGCCGAAGCCGTTCTCGCCCCGCTGCTGCCGGATCAGCCGGCCGTCCACCCGGCCCTCGACCGTCCAGTGTCGGCCGTCCCGGGTGGCCAAGGTCGCCGCGCACGCGAACCAGGCGGACCGGTGTTCGTCCCGCAGGTCCGCGAGCTGGGCGAGCAGGAGGTCGAGGTTGGCGGCGTCGTCCCCGTGTCGGCCGCACCAGCGGGCGCTGAAGATCCCCGGAGCGCCCCCGAGTGCTGCCACGCACAGCCCGGAGTCGTCCGCAATGGTGGGCAGCCCCGTGGCCCGGGCGACCGCCTCGGCCTTGAGCAGGGAGTTCTCGGCGAAGGTCAGGCCGTCCTCTGTCACGGGCGGCACGGGAGGCAGGTCGTGCAGGCCCAGGACCCGTACCCCGCCGGTCCCGGACTCCTCCAGGATCCGGCGCAGTTCGATCAACTTGTGCTGGTTGCCCGTGGCCAGGACGATCGTGGAGCCTTCGCCCGCCGCCCCCTGCTCCTGGCGCATGCTCGGGTCGTCGGGGGTCGGGACGTCGGGGGTCATGTCGCCAGGGCCTTCTGCTGCAGGTGGTGCAGGGTCGAGCACCCCGCCACGGCCAGGTCGAGCAGCGAGTCCAGCTCCGCTCTGGCGAACGGAACGCCCTCGGCGGTCCCCTGGACCTCCACGAAACGGCCGTCCTCGGTGACGACGACGTTCATGTCGGTGTCCGCCCGCACGTCCTCCTCGTAGCACAGGTCCAGCAGGGGGACGCCGTCCACGATCCCCACGCTGACGGCCGACACCGCCCCGGGCAGGGGATCGGCCCCACGCCTGAGGAGTTTGCGCTCACGGGCCCAGGCCACGGCGTCGGCGAGGGCCACCCAGGCCCCGGTGATGGAGGCCGTCCGGGTTCCCCCATCGGCTTGGAGGACGTCGCAGTCCAGAACGATCGTGTTCTCCCCGAGGGCTCTCAGATCGATGACGGCCCGCAGGGAACGGCCGATCAGCCGGGAGATCTCGTGGGTGCGGCCACCCATCTTGCCTTTGACCGATTCCCGGTCGCCGCGGGTCGTGGTGGCCCTCGGGAGCATCGAGTACTCCGCGGTGACCCACCCGGAGCCCGTGCCCTTGCGCCAGCGAGGGACCCCCTCGGTGACGGAGGCTGCACACAGAACCCGCGTGCGCCCGAACTCCACCAGGGCACTGCCCTCCGCGTGGTCCAGCCAGTTTCGGGTGATACGGACCTCACGAAGCTGATCG
>JAUPKJ010000321.1 GCA_030837505.1 Actinomycetota bacterium | reverse complement strand
CGGGGAGGTCGGCATCGGGGCCGCCGTCCAGGGCCGGGGAGCCGGACAGCACTGCCAGGAACGGCAGGACAGGCAGGACGACGGTGAGGGTCGTCATACAGGCCAGGGTCGTGCACGCCGCGGCAGGGGTCATCAGGTTCGCCCGGACCATTCCCATCAGATGGCCGACATCCAGGATCACGAACCAGATCCCGGTGAACAGGATCGTGACCGTGGCCACCCGCGCCACCCGCGCCACCGGACGCGTCCGGCCCCGGACCAGTATCCCCAGGAACGTCACAGCGGCCCAGACGACCACCATTCCCAGCAGAGGGCCCCGGTTGATGACGGCCGTGGCCTGCTGCTGCGCATACAGCGCCGTGAGCAGGGCCGGGAGAACCGGGCACAACCGAGGCGCCCAACGGTGCCCATCGGGACGGGCGAAGCGCAGGACCCCCAACGCCCACCGGAACCGGTTCCAGCGGCCCCGGATCGCGGGCAACTCGGCCAGGATCGCCCGACGCCAGGCCACGTCGTCGCGGTGATCACCCATCACGCACCTGCCGTCCGCGCTCGCAGGCCACCGGTCACGCTCCGGGGCGCGACGCGCGAAGCACGGGCCTGTTCCACGAGCCGGGCCGCCTCGACGGCGCCCTCGCCCGACAGCCGGTACAGACGCCGTGGGGGTCGACCGGCGATCGACGGGGGTTCGTCCTGCTGCTGGAGGAGCCCCCGGTCGCTCAGACGGGCCAGGATCGGATAAAGGGTGCCCGAGCGCAGGTCCAGAGTGCGGGCAAGGTCGTAGCCGTAGTGCCAGGCCGTTGGCTCCTGCAGGAAATGGGACAGCAGGGCCAGAGTCTGGGGAGAGGCCTTCCTCTGACGCGACATGTCAATAACTCTACATATATAGAGTTTTCGACGCCAGACCTCCTGCACTCGCCCTCCCGACGGAGCGAAGGCACATCGCCGGAGACCGTGCCCCCGGAAACGCCCAGCGCGGACAGTCTCGGCCTGCGCTCGCCGTTCCGAACGGTTTCAGGGCCGGTCGGGGCGGTGGATGAGGTTGGCGCGGGCCAGGAGATCGAGGTCGGTCAGGACGTGCGCGGCGGGGGCGTCGCACAGGAGGGTGTGGTCCTCACCGAGGACCACGGCACGGTCGGTGCGCGGGTCCGGGGTCTCCAGGTCGTGCGTGGCCAGCACGATGGTCCGGCCGGCGGCATGGAGGCTGTCGAGCAGTTCGCGCAGGCGGTGGCGGGTACGGGGATCGAGGGCCGCCGTGGGTTCGTCGAGGAGCAGGACCTGGGGGTTCATCACCAGCACCGAGGCGATCGCCACCCGTTTCCGCTGCCCCTCGGACAGTTGGAACGGGGTCCGTTCGGCCAGGTCACCGATCTCCAACAGGGCCAGGGCGTCCCCGGTCCGGGCGGCGGTCGCCCGGTCGTCAAGGCCCAGCTGTCGGCAGCCGAACTCGATCTCCTCGCGGACCGTGGGCGAGAAGACCTGCGCGTCGGAGTTCTGGAACACGAACCCGACCCGGGACCGGAAAGCACGGGAGAACTGTTCGTCCGCCAGGGCGTCCTCGGTGAGGGGCTCGGCGAAGGCGTGCACGGTGCCGGCCGTGGGCGGGACCAGCCCGGCGAGAATCTTCAGCAGGGTGGACTTGCCGCAACCGTTGGCCCCCAGGAGGATCACCCTTTCCCCGCGGGCGACGTCGAGGTCGATCCCGCGCAGGGCCGGGAACCGGCCCAGGTAGGAGTGTTCCAAACCACGGCAGGAGAACACGGGGGAACGGTCCCGGGACGACGCCGGGTCGGGACGGTCAGCTGCCAAGGGCCCGGTCCCCGATCAAGAGGGCCGCGGCCACTGCCGCGACAGCGAAGAGCGCGGCGACGTCGCGCCCCGCGACACGGCACGTCGCCGGCAGCGGCACGTCGCCTCGGTAGCCGCGGGCGGTCATGGCCTGGTGGACCTCCTCGGACATGCGGTGGGCCCGACCGAACAACACCCCGGTGGACGCGGCCAGGAACCGACGGGCCTGGCGGTCATGAGAACGACGACGACCGGCCCGGCGGGTGAGCGTGCGGGCCCGACGCGCCTGATACAGGTCGATCACCGACCCCAACAGCAGCAGAAGGTACCGGTGCGCCATGCCCACGACCAGCACGAACATCGACGGCAAGCCCAGCGAGCGCAGCGCAGCCAGCAGCCTGGGCCAGGGCGTGGTGACGGCGACCAGCGTGGCCAGGGACACCGACGTCGTGGCCCGCAGGAGGATCCGCGCGGCGACCGTGAGTCCTTGCACGGTCGGCCCGTGGGCGGTGCCGTGCCAGGACCACAACGGGACGAGGACTTCCCCGGGGGTCACGACCGACAGGGTGGCGGGCAGGACCGCGACCGCGGTGAACGCCGGGACGGCCAGCCAGATCCGGGCCAGGAACGACCGCACCGGCACCCGGGAGGCCAGGGCCGCCCCGAGGACCAGCAGGTGGGCCGCTGCCAGGGTCCGCAGGTCGTGGACCAGGGCCACGGCCAGGAGCAGGACGAACAGACCCAGGAGTTTGGCGCGGGGGTCCCTGCGCTGCAGCAGGCCGTCGCGGGTTGCGACGTCCTGGGCGGACAGGGCCCGGCGCAGCAGGTCCGAGCCCTCGGCGAGGGTCCTGTCCAGGAACGTGGTGCGCAGGCGTCTGCCCGAGCGCTCGCACGGCGGCAGGCCCGGTTCGTTCTGCGACAGCCATTGCGGCAGGGCCTGCGCACTGCTGCTGCGGGCCGGGCCGAGGCCGTCGGCCCGGGGGACGCTCACCGTGCGACGGCCTTCAGCGGGAACCGCCGGGAGCGGGGCAGTCGCTGCCCGGGCCTTCGGACCCTGCGGTCCCGCGGCCGTGGACCGTTTCCAGGACGCGGCCGACGGCCAGGACCGTGGCCCCCACGACCGCGATGCCGAGCACGGCGGACAGCCAGTAGGCCATCTGGGCGTGGCTGCCGTCGGCGAAGCCGTAGTCGGCCAGCAGGGTGTGGCTCCAGAACCCGTAGAACCGGTCGAGTCCCTCGGGCACGGCACGCAGGCCCAGCTCCCCCAGGTCCAGTTCCTCGGGGGCGTCCTCCCCGAACGCTCCCCCGGGCGCCAGCAGCCCCAGGGGTACCAACGCGACCAGCACCGCCATGGCGCCGACGGCGGCCCGGCCCGGGGACCGCAGGAAGCCACGGCCCGCACGTCCCACGAGTTCCCCGTCCTGCGCACCGTTCTGCGTCGGGGTGTTCTGCCGGGCGAGGACGTCATCGTGGGAGGGTGCCAGGCGGCTCGGGTCCGTGCGGACGAGGTAGGCCAGCACCCCGGCGGTCAGGATCGCCTCCCCCACGCCGACGATCGTCAGGTGCGGCAGGGCCATGGCGGGGATGGCCTGGCTCAGGTCGTACGGGGCGTACAGGGCTGTGCCGTCGGCGTCGTGGAACAGCCCGGGTTGGAGGCCGAACTCCACGGCCGTGGCCAGGGCCGCGGCGTTGATCCCCACGTAGCCGCCCAGGCCCGCTGCCAGGGTGCGGCGACGCGAGGTCAGGGCCGAGCGGCCGGCCAGGGCCCGGTAGGTCCACCACCCGGCGAACGGCATGACGACCGCCATGTTCACGACGTTCGCCCCGTAGGCCAGGATCCCGCCGTCGCCGAACAGCAGGGCCTGGAACAGCAGGGCCACCGATACCGCCAGGACGGCGGCCCAGGGCCCGAGCACGATCGCGATGATCACCGCACCGACGGCGTGGGCACTCGTGCCGTCCGGGATCGGCACGTTGAACATCATGATCAGGAAGCTGAGGGCCGCGGACACCGCCAGGAGGGGGACGTTGCGGGTCAGGACGACCTTCTCGACCTTCCGGGAGGCCACGGCCCAGGTCGGCACGGCCACCGCGTACGCGGCCACGCAGGTCTGCGGGGAAAGGTATCCGTCAGGAATGTGCATGCCGCACCCCTCGCCAGGCGATCGGCCGGTTCGGACCGGGCCCGGCACCGGCCGGACCCGCTCCCGGTCAGGACCGATGATGTCCCGATACGGGGGCAACCGTCCAGTGTTCTCGGCGAGCGGCCACCGACGAACGGCCCCCGACGGACCGGCGCCGTCCTGTCCACCGGTGCAACGTACGGCGCTCCCTCACCTCGGGGCGAACGATCCCCTCGGGGATGGGGATGACGCGAAGTATCCCCCCGTCCTCCCCTTTCCCGCCCGTCGTTCTGCCCTCCCGGAACGGCCGCGAAGCGGTTGAGATGGTCACGAAGGCCGCGACGGTGCCATGAACTGGCAGGACCGGCAGCTGCGTTGACATGGTCCGGCTGCCGGTCCCGCTCCCCACGACGAAACCCGGCAGGTCCGGCGTCGTGACCGTCAGGTGCCCCGCATGGAGCCGCGCCCCGACCGGGCGAGTGCTCCCCGTCGAGGGAAGGAGGTGCGACCCCCATGACCAGGAAGCCCTGGCGCCGCCCGATGTGGCGGGCCCGCAACGTCCGGACCCACTGCTGACCACCGATCCGCTGCTGACCACCCCCCGTCGGCGGGTGCCCCGGGCCCCGCGGGCACCCGCCGTCCCCACCGCAGCAGGAGGTTCCCCATGTGCGACTCGTTGTCCATCGCCCCGGGTGTCGTATGCCGCCAGACGAACTCCGGGCTGCGCATGCTGTTCGATCCCGACTCGGGCGTCATGTACGAACTCAACGACACGGCCTCCGAGATCGTGTCGCTGCTCATCGAACTGCAGCCGACCAGCGCGCAGGCGGTCGCCGACCGGATGGTCGAGGTCTTCGACGCACCAGCTGACGAAGTACGGCAGGCCACGCACGAGTTCCTCGCCGACTTCGTGGCCGCCCATGTCGTCACGGCCCGGCCGTGACCGTCGCCGAACAGGTCGCCGGGCGCCGCGTGGCCTGGCAGCCGCTCCCGCTGCTGGTCCAGCTCGGCCTGACCTACCGTTGCCCCCTACGCTGCACCCACTGCTACGCGTCCGGCCGCACCCGCCGGGCCGAGATGACGTCGACGCAGGTGGAGTCCTTGGCCCACCGGCTCCACGACGCGGGCACCGTGTCGGTGGTGTACTCGCACGGGGAGAACCTGTTGCGCCAGGACTTCCACCGGATCGCGGGCGTCTTCCAAGAACTGCGCCTCCACCAGACACTGATGTCGAACGGTCTGCCGATCCACACTGCCGCGCACGCCGAGGCGCTCGTGGCAGCCGGCGTGCGCCGGTGCCTGGTCTCCGTGGATTCACCGGATCCTCAGGTCCACGACGCGGTCCGCGGGCGCACCGGCGCGCACGGCCGGGCGCTGCGGGCCGTGGACCTGCTCGTCGCGGCGGGCATGCCGGTCGTCGGGTTCTCCACGGCGATCGGTCCGCACAACCACCGGGACGTCGCGTGCCTGGTCGACCTGGCCGTGGCCCACGGGTGCACGGCGGTCAGTCTCATGCCACACCGCGACACGGCCCCCGGCGACAGGCGGAACACCGGTGGCCCCTGGGACGTCGACCGACGCGGGACGTGCGCCGCCCTCTACGAGGTGATCGTGTCCAAGCGTGGCGTGATCGACGTGTACACGCATGACCCGTTCATGCTCGGGCTGCTCGACGACCGCCTGGACGGCGACGGGCGCAGGGACTTCATCGACGCGAACCTGTGCAACGTCGGGACGTCGATGGTGTCCGTTGACCCGGTCGGCGACGTCAGAGCCTGCAACTTCCTGCCCGACGTCCACGGCAACGTCCTGGCCGAGCCCTTCGCGGCGATCTGGGACCGGATCGCCCAGGACTCCTCGCGTCTGCGGTCACGGATCGCGTCGGCCTGTTCGACGTGCGGCCTGGCGATGAACTGCGGCGGCGGGTGCCCGGCCCACCGGCCCGACCACACCGTACCCGGCTGCCCCTACCGGCCCTGGACACCACAACCTGCACATGACGCCACCATGGGGGCACCATGAAGATCCTTCTCGTCAATCCACACCTGCCAGCGGACCCATCGACGTTCCTGCTCCACCCGCCCCTCGGCCACGGCTACCTGGCCTCCCGGCTGCGTCGGGCCGGACACGACGTCGCCCACGTCGACCTGCCCCTGACCGGCAACGACCCGTCGGTGTTGGTCGGTGTCCTCGACGGTTTCGCCGCGGACGTGGTGGGGGTGACGTCCGTGGCCCAGTCGTACGCGGCCGCGCTTCAGGTCGCCGCGGTCGCCAAACAGGTCCGTCCCGACTGCTGGGTGGTTCTCGGCGGACCGCACGTGTCGTTCCTGCCGAGGGAGTGCCTGCGCCGGCACGGCTGCGTCGACTTCGTCGTGACCTTCGACGCCGAGACCTCCTTCGTCGACCTGTGCACGGCACTGGCGGCACACGTGCCCACCGGGCACCTGACCGAGGTCGACGGGCTGGCGTTCCGGGCCGACGACACCACCATCGTCGTGACCCCCGCCGCGTCACCGACCAGGAACCTGGACGCCCTGGGCCACCCGGACCGCACCATCTTCGACATGGGCGCCTACCTGCGCCGCGACTACGAGACCGTCGTCATGGGCGCACGCGGCTGCCCCGGGCGTTGCGCCTTCTGCTCATCGAACCTGGCGGGACGCACCTACCGGTGGCACAGTGCCCGCCACATCGCCGACGAGGTCGCGCAGGTCCTCGACCTGGGCTTCACGTCGGTGTTCTTCGGCGACGACACGTTCGCGGGCAACTCCCGGCGCCTGGACGACTTCTGCAACGAGATCGCACGCCGCGGCATCGACGTGCCGTGGACCTGCAACATCCGCGCCCAGGACGCCCGGCCGCAGCTGCTGGACAGGATGCGCGCGGCGGGCGCCTACCGGGTGTTCGTCGGCTTCGAATCGATCCAGGCCGACACGTTGCGACTCATGCGCAAGGGCTCCTCGCCAGGACAGATGGCCGAACAGGCCAGCCTGATCCGCCGGGCAGGCCTCGAACTGCACGCCTCGTTCATCGTGGGCGCACCGGGCGACACCCACGAGTCGCTGCGCGAGACCCTCGACTTCGTCCGGGTCCTCGACCCCACGATCGCGACGTTCAACACGATGGAACCCCGCCCCGGCACCGATGTCCACGCGAATCCCGGACGCTACGGGATCTGCGTCCCCGACCCGTTCTGGTATGAGACCACGGCCTGGCTCGACGGGCCGGTCTGCTCCACACAGCACCTGACCGCACACGAGATCAAGGACTGGGTGGCCCGCTGCTACACAGCGTTCTGCGATCCGGGCACCGCCCGCCCCCAGCAGCACCCCGACGGCACCTCTGTCGGGGCCGAGACCCCGACAAGGTCAGGGGCAGGGCGGTGAGGGTGGGCGTGGTCGGCGGCGGGCTGGCGGCACGATCCCACCTGCTCGACCTGTGCTGCGGCCGACGGCTCACCCCGGTCGCGGTGTGCACGGCCCACCCGGGCACCGCCCGGCAGGTCGCCGGGACCTTCGGGATCCCCCGCGCCCACCACGACGTGACAGCGATGCTCCGGGCGGCCGACCTCGACGCCCTCGTGGTGGCCGTGCCCCCGCGCCACGCACCGCACGTGCTCCGCCACCTCACGGCATACAGCCTGCCGGTACTGGTGGACAAGCCCGGTGCACGTCGCGCAGCGGACCTGGCCGACGCGCTGTCCGGGCCCGGCCGGGTCCGCCTGTGCGTCGGGTACGACCGCCGGTACCAGCGGTCTGCACGGCAACTGCGGCAGATCCTGCGCCACGGGGTCCTGGGCGCCCCGGATCAGGTGCGTTGCACGTGGACCGCCGACTTCACGCACCGGTTCACCGCCTCCGGCACTTACCGGGACCGCGCGACGTTCGCCGACGCGGTGCTGCTGGACACCGCGTCCCATGTCGTGGACCTGCTGGCTCACCTGTCCCTCCTATCGCCACTCCCCCGGATCACGGGCGCCGACGTGCGCAGGACAACAGCCGCGACAGGGCCCGCGTTCTCGTTCACCATCGACGCGACCCCGGACACACCCCACATCCAGGTCACCGCCGACGACGGCCCGCCGTCCTGGGAACTCGTCGTCCGAGGCACCCACGGCACAGCACGTCTGACCGGGCACGGCCTGGTCCTGGACCCGCCGCGGACCCTGCCGGTCGACGCCGTGGGCACCGTGCGTCCCGTCGAGGACCTGCACCGCCTCGCCACTGGCCTGCCGCCCCTGGGCGCCACACCCGCCGAAGCCATCGCCGATCTCACGGTCCTCGACCTGGTCCGTGAATACCTGCGCCGTCCCTGGCTGCGGCCACGGTCCAAGGCCGTCGCCCGGCCCGGCGGCGCCTGCTGACCCACGCGACGCACCGACCCGGTGTCCCCACGGAGGCCGCACAGACGAAGGAGGAGACCGCCATGGGCAAGCTCGCTGAGTTCCACGACCTGCTGGCCGCGATCGTCGAACGGCCCGGGGCGACCACGTTCGTGGAGACCGGGACCTTCCACGGCGAGAGCCTCGCCCACGCCTCGACCATGGCCTTCGACCGTCTGCACTCGATCGAGCTGTCCCTGGCGCTGCACGACGCCGCGACACGGGCCTTCGTCCCCGAGGCCGACTGGACCGACGTACCCGACTTACGGGTCCTGGGCATGTTCGCACGCCACCGCCCGGTGCGCCGGTGGGGCGACGCCCTGTTCGTCCTGCCCACCGACCTGGACCTTGTCAGCCTCCACGGACCGGACGGGACGTTCGCCGACGCCGAACGCGTCCACCGGTGACCGACCACGACACCGGCGACCTGGCCGACCGGGTCGCCGGGGCACTGTGGCACCCCGACGCGCGACGGCTCCTGGGCGACCTGGAGGAGAGTCACCCGCACCACCTGCTCGTCGCGGCCACCCGCGCCGCGGCGTCCAGGCCCGTCTGGGACACCGGCATCGAGGGATCTCTCGGGCTGGTCACCGGCAGCGGCGGGACGCAGGTCCGGCTACCTCACGTGTCCACGATGGCAGCGTTCGTCGCCTCCTGCGTGCCGGGCGTCCGGGTCGTCAAGGCAGGGTCGGCCAACAGTCGCTGCAAGGACGAGGGGTCCGCGCGCTGCGCCCGCGCCCTGGGGATGCCCGTCGCCCGCGACCCACGTCACCTCACAGCAGCCCTGGACGCCCACGACTTCGCCGTCGTCGACACCCGCCACGTCTACCCGTGGCTGTACACGCCGGGACTGCTGACCTTCCCCTTCGTCGTAGAGGCCATCAGCTCCGTCGACTTCACGCCCTGCCCGGTGACGTGGAAGGTCAACGGGATCACCGACACCGACCCCGACAGGCACCGACACCGCTACACCGGGACACGCGACGTCCGGGTGATGCTCGTCCAGGGACGCACCGACCGCCCCGGAGTGGTCCTGGACGAGGCCACCACCACGGGCACGACCGTCCTGATCACGATCGGATCAGGAACCCACATGCGCACCCACGTCGTGGAACCCGAACAGGTCGGACTCACCCGACGCAGCCTCGAGGACCTCGTTGTGGCCCCACGCCAGGACACCGTCGACAACGCCCGGACCGTCCTGGCAGGGACCGCCACCAGGGCCCACACCGACCTCGTCGCCCTGAACGCCGCGGTGATCCTCGTGCATGCCGGCGCCGTACCTGACCTGTCGACCGGGTGCGCGAGGGCCGCGGACCTGCTCGCCACCGGGGTGCCCGCACGGCGCCTGGCCGGGATGCGCGCGCCATGACCACCATCGACGCCGTGTGCCCCGGCACCGTCCGGCCCCTGGCCAGGCGGTTGCCACGGTGGCCGTCTCAGCACTCGACGACCAGGGACCCGGGCGGCCGGCGTGACCGGCCGCGCCCCTAGAGTCATGGCCAGGTGTGGCCCCACCGTCGGGCAAGGCCCCGGTGACCGCCCGACATCCGCAGAACGAACCCCTTCGACGGCCCAGATGGAGTGAAACGACCAGTGGCGAACCTGCTGCCCACGGCCCCCTACCGAGGTACCCGCGACTTCCTGCCCGCGGAGATGTCCGTGCGCCATCAGGTGTTCACCACCCTCTACCAGGTCATCGAGGGATTCGGCTACCAGCGCTACGACGGCCCGCTGCTTGAATCGGCGGAGATCTACGAGGCCAAGTCCGGCCGTGAACTGGCCGAGATGCAGCTGTACACCCTCACCGACCGCGGCGACCGGCGTTTGGCCCTACGCCCGGAGATGACCCCGACCGTCGCCCGCATGATCGCCGCCAACGCCAGCGCCCTGCAGTTCCCCGTGCGCTGGTACTCCCACCCGAACTGCTTCCGCTACGAACGGCCCCAACGCGGCCGGGTCCGTGAACACTGGCAGATCAACGTCGACGTCTTCGGCACCGACAGCCCTCGCGCCGAGATCGAGGTCTTCCACCTCGTCCACGACATGATGGCCGCCCTCGGCGCCACCCGGGACATGTACCGGCTGCGGGTCAGCGACCGGGTCCTGCTCGACGGCGTCCTGACCCACGTCGCCGGGATCCCCGCCGAACTGACAGGCCAGGTGTCCGCCCTGATCGACCGCTGGGAGAAGATGCCCGCCGACCAGCTGCGCGCTGACGCCAAGGGCATCGGCCTGGACGATGACGCGTTCACTCGCCTTTCCGAGACCCTCTCACGCGGCGCACAGGTCATCGACCAGCTACCCGAGGATGTCCTGGCCGCCTCGAAACTGGCCGAGGTCCTCGACCTGGCGGGCGACGACCTGTTCGAGGTGGACCTGCGGATCGTACGCGGACTGGCCTACTACACCGGCACGGTCTTCGAGGTCTTCGACGCCGACCCGGAGAACAACCGGGCCCTGTTCGGCGGCGGCCGCTACGCCAACCTCGCCGGGCTGTTCACGAAGACCCCGATCCCCGGCATCGGGTTCGGCATGGGCGACGTCACCCTGTTCAACTTCCTCGACAGCCACGGCCTGCTCCCCGCCCCCGCCCCCGCACTCGACGTCTCCGTCGTCGCGATCACCGCCGACCAGTTCGACGCTGCCTGCGACATCGCCCGGCGCCTGCGCGCCGCAGGGCTACGCACCGCGACCCCGCTGGAACACCGCAAGCTCGGCAAGGAGATCCAACGCTCCGAGAAGGCTGGGGCCCGGGTCGTCATCATCATTGGCGCCAAGGAACTCGCCGACGGGCAGGCCGTCGTACGTGACCTGCGCGCCTCGCAGCAGCAGAATATGCCGCTGGACGACCTCGTCACCGCCGTCACCGACCTGCTGGGTGGAACGACCGGACACTGATCATCACCCGGTGGCGCGGCGGCCAGCACACCACCTGTCCACCCGCTACGACAAGCACTACTACTTCCGCGGCGAGATCGAACCCCTCGTCCGCGCCGCCGGACTGGTCCTCGACCGCCTCGACAGGGACTTCCACGCGACCCCCTTCGGCCGGGCCGACTACCCCGGTGAACTGGTGTTCCACCTCGCCCTCGCCCTCGCCACGACACCGGCCACCGCGACATGACCGCGGTCCGACCCGGCGGCCCGGGCCGATGTCAAGAGGAGGACCGGGGGAGGACCAGGGTTTGCCGCACCATGGGCACCTCCTGAGATGATTGGTCCCGGTTCAGCCAGTGGAGGGATCCGTTCCGTGACCACAGGAGGCAATCAGTCCCTGCGATCGGCACGCACCCGCATGCCCTCGCCGTCCGCGCCGGGCGAACCCATGAGCCGACAGGAACTGGCCGAACAGGTCAACGATGAGGTCGAGCGCGCCACCGGCAGACCCGGTGCGCTGGACGCCAACTACATCGGCAAACTCGAACGTGGCGTCATCGCCTGGCCGGGCGCCCACTACCGCTGCGCGATGCGCACGGTCCTGGGCGCCGGGACGGACCGTGAACTGGGATTCACGCCGGCCCGGTGCCAGGGGCGCACCATCGCCGACCGCAACCGCGACGGCGACGGCGGTCCCGGCCAGGCCGCCGGGCCGATCTCGCTCCTGGACGACCTGGTCGGCGGGCATCCGGCCAGGACCTGTGTCCACGACGACCACATCGCACAGATCCGTGCCTGCGCCCGTCTGCTGACGCTCATGGACCACGGGCACGGGGGCACCGACGTGCACCTGGTCGCCACCGCCCACCTGCGCCGGTGCGCCGATCTCCTGCAGGTCCGGTGCCCCGCCAGGCTGCGCCCCGACCTGTTCTCGGCCGTCGGGTGGCTCGCCCACGTCACCGGCTTCGCGGCCTTCGACGCCGCCCGCCACGACGTGGCGTACCGCGCCCTGCGGCTGGCCGCGGCCTGCGGCGAGGAAGTCTCCGACCGGCAGCTGCGCGCCAAGTCACTGGCGTCCCTGTCACGGGTGGCGGCCTGGCAGGGCGACATCGACGCGGCCCTGACCTGGGCCGAGACGGCCGGGGTCCGGGCAGATCTGCTCACCGACGTCGAACGCGCGATGCTCGCCACCACCCGGGCCAGGGCCCTGGCCCGCGCCGACCGGGTCCGGGACACCGTGCGCTGCCTGGACGCGGCCGACTACCACTTCGCGCGGGTCGACGCCGACGACCAGACTCCCGAATGGATGGCCTACTACGACCTCGCCCAGCACCTCGGCGACACCGGACACGCCTTGTTCGACATCGCGCTGGACCACCCCGGGTACCGCCAGGAGGCGTGCCGCCGTCTGGGAGCGGCCACCGCCACGCACGCCGACGGGTACCGGCGATCGCGGGCCATGAGCGCCGCCAAGCACGCCACCCTGATCGCCGTCACCGGCGGGGACATCGAGGAGGCCGCCCACCACGGTGCGCGCGCCCACCACGACCTCAAGGGTGTGCGGTCCCGGCGCACCGCGCACCTGGTCGCCGAACTGCGCGGCGCCCTCCTGCCCCACCGCTGCGACCCCGCCGCCGCCGCACTGTGCCAGAACATCGAGGATTGGACGCCACACCGTGACGACGCACGCCCCGTCCTCCCCCGGCACGACCGACCTGCAGGAGGTCCTGCGCGAGGCCTGTGACCGGGCGGGCCTTGCCGGTGGACCCGCCCACCTGATCCGCCTGGCCGAGAACGCCCTGTACCGGGTCCCCGGTGGAGTGGTCGCGCGGATCACCCGCCCCGGCATGACGTCCACTGCCACCAAGGAGGTCCAGGTCAGCCGCTGGCTGGACACCCGGGGATTCCCCGTCGTGCAGGCCCTGCCCGACGTGCCCAACCCGGTGCGGATCGGCGACCGGGACGTGTCGTTCTGGCACGAGTTCACCGAGCACCGCCCTGGGACGAGCGCCGAGATCGGTGCCCTCCTACGCCGACTGCACACCATCAGCGCCGACGACCTCGACCTGCCGGACACCGACCCGTTCGTACAGGTCGAGGAACGCATCGCCACTCTGGACTTCCTGGACGCCACCGACCGCACCTGGATGCTCGACCGCGCCACCCAGCTGAGACACGCTTACGCAGCGCTGCCCCCGGGACTGCCCCGACGTCTGGTCCACGGCGACCCGTGGAGCGGCAACGTCGTCATCACCTGCGACGGCCCCCTCCTGATCGACCTCGAACGCGTCTCCGTCGGCCCACCCGAGTACGACCTGGTCGTCGTGGCCGCCGCGCACACCTCCTACGGCACCATGTCCGCCCGCGACTACGGGCTCCTCGTCGATGCCTACGGCCATGACGTGACTGCCTGGGAGGGCTACCCTGTCCTGCGCGACATTCGCGAGCTGCGGGTCACCACCTACGCCGGACAGGTCGCCCTGGACCACCCCGACGTCCTGCCCCAAGCCGTCCACCGTCTGCGCTGCCTCCAGGGACACCACGGCCACCGCCCCTGGACCGGATGGCGCGCCGTCCCCTGAGAACTCAACAACGCCGTCGTCATCTGCCGCGATGCAAGAGTCCCCCTCATCGCCTCCCACAGAGCAACGCTCAACACCCGACGGCTCGACGCGGCGACATCACCGGTGACGCAGCCTCCGCACGAAACGTCCCAGGACACCGGACACCCCCCGGACTCCGCTCACCTGTCGAAGCCACCTCTTGCCGGTCGCTCATATTTTCGCTCTGGGGTGATTCGGGCGGGCCGACCTGGTCGGGCATGCTTCCAGTAGAACGCCTCACAGCGAGATGATCGGGGTCATCCACCGGCGCCTGTACGACAGGAACCTGCTGCCCGCCCAGCACCTGGTCGACTCCGGTTACCCCAGTGCCGCGAACATCGTGGCCGCCATCAGGGACCTGGACATCGACGTTCACCTTCGACGCCCTCACCGGGACCTGCCCGCAGGGCTGGACCAGTTCGTCGTGGACACCCTCAACACAGAGGGGCAAGGACGCGATCGTGGTCACCTGGTCGAAGCAGACCTGCGGGAAATGCTCGGTACGCGAGCAGTGCACCAGGGCGAAGAACCGGAAAGTGACCTTACAACCTCATCCGAGATCTGGACGATTCCGTCCGGGACAGGCTGCGCTTTCGCGCAGCCCGACACGGCCGGTCGAGGGAAGCGGAGATGCGCGCGATCCTGACCGCCGCGGTGGCCGGAGAACCCCCCCCAAGCCGGTCTGTTCACGGTCCTTGCCGAGAGACTGGGCCGGCTCGGAGGCGTAGAACAGGACCTTCCCCCGCGGGCAACGCCTCCTCGGGCTGCTCGCCTCGCACCATGATCGTCCTCGACACCGACGTCGTCTCCGAACCGATGCGCCCCCGGCCGGCATCGACTGTGTCGGACGGGCCCTGGTCTCGCAGATCACCCTCACCGTCACCGGCGCGGCGGCCGCCTGGCAGTGCCGCTGTTCGGTCAGGAAAGGCCATCAGCCTTCCAGTGCCTCCAGCGCAGTAGTGATCAGTCTCCGGGCGTGGGTGCCATGGACGGCGAGGGCTGCGAGGTCGGTGAAT
>JAUPKJ010000320.1 GCA_030837505.1 Actinomycetota bacterium | reverse complement strand
TCCGCACCTGCGCACGGTCGGTTCCCAGCGCGGGAGGGGTGTTGACGCGGAGCCTCCCTGAGCGCGGTCCCTGGCTCCCGCCGGCAGGAGGCCAACACCGGTCCCCCAGCCGACGAGACCACCACGGGGAGCCCACCATGCGACACCACCGCCACACACCCGCAATCCGCACCCGGTCCTGCTCGTGCTGCCGCCACCGGTTCCCACACTGCCGACTCCTCAACGGCCAATGCCCCCACTGCGCCGGACTCCGGCCCCTGCTCCTGCGCGACACCCGAGGACGATTCCTCCGCCTCTTCCCCACCGCACCCGAACAACTCGCACTCTTCTGACAACCCAGCCCACCACCGAACCCGACCAGGGAGTCCCGGGAAGACACACTCTCCCGCTCCTGGCAACGACCCGGCAGGCCCTACCGCAACGGAGCCCGGCCGGGGAAGCCAGGAAGACCCGGCCCGGATCGCGGATGCCACCACGTGCGTGCGCGTGCCGCAATGGAGCCCGGCCGGGGGGGCCGGGAAGACTCCGTCATCGACAAGTTCGGTGTCTGGGAGCAAGACCCCGCCGCAATGGAGCCCGGCCGGGGAGGCCGGGAAGACGTCGTCATGGTGCGGGCCTCGCTCCGGGCCGGTATTGCCGCAATGGAGCCCGGCCGGGGAGGCCGGGAAGACGCCTCGGCCGCAGGCAATGTACGAGCGAATACAAGCTGCCGCAATGGAGCCCGGCCGGGGAGGCCGGGAAGACGGCTGGCTGAAATCATACCCTGTGACCTGCGGGGATGAGGGCCCTTGCGAGCACGACCATTTCGAACCGGGGCCGAACGAGTTTTTGGGGCTCTTCAGAGGCGTGATCATGGGTCTGACCTGTGTGCGAGCACGACAGCGTGAGGAGGGGGTCACCGGCGTGCTCGCAGCCGTCCGGGGGCCCCTGCAGGGGTGGTTCGTAGGGCGCATCGTGGTCACGACGCTACCTCGGTCCGACGACGGCAGGGCCCGGAGCCGGCCCGGCCCGGATCGGGTGAGGGGCCCGGTATCGGCCGAAAGGCCGTCCGAGGGCCCGCGATCCGCTGGCCACCAGGGGACCTTGAAGACGCACAGGGCACCCACCTTTTACCCCCACAGAACAACGAGGAAGGACCATCGGCACCGAGCTGCGACCCGAACCTGAAACAGGCTCTCACCAGCAGGTTGAGCACCGATGGGCACCAACCGGAACCTGGGACCAGGATCAGAAGGTTAGGGGTTCGAATCCCTTCGGGCGCACGCAAGGTTGAGACAGCAGCATCGCAGGTCAAGGCCCGGTCCAGCGGATTCGCTGGACCGGGCCTTTGCGGTTTGCCGGCGTTGGTCCGGTCAGCGACGGTCGCGGGGGACGAACTCGGTCAGGGGATTGCCGGTGTAGACCTGACGGGGGCGGTAGATCCGGGAGTGCGGGTCGTCGTGGATCTCTTTCCAGTTGGCGATCCAGCCGGGCATGCGACCGATGGCGAACATGACGGTGAACATGTCCAGGGGGATCCCCACCGCCCTGAGAATGATCCCGCTGTAGAAATCCACGTTGGGATACAGCTTGCGTTCGATGAAGTACGGGTCTTCCAGGGCCGTCTGCTCCAGCTCCTGCGCTATCTCCAGGAGCGGGTCGTCGATGTGCAGGTGGTCGAGCAACTGATCAGCGGACTTCTTGAGCAGTTTGGCCCGCGGATCGGTGTTCCGGTACACGCGGTGGCCGAATCCCATCAGCCGTAGCCCGGCCTCCTTGTTCTTGACCCGGCGGACATGGTCCGCGACGCCGGTCCCCGAGGCCCGGATCGCCTCCAACATCTGGATCACGGCCACATTCGCGCCACCGTGCAGCGGACCCCACAGGGCGCACACCCCGGCAGCGCAACTGGCGAACATGTTCGCCTGGCCCGAGGCGACCATCCGTACCGTGCTGGTCGAACAGTTCTGCTCGTGGTCGGCGTGCAACAGCATGAAGAGATTGATGGCCCGCGCCACCTCGGGCGAGGGCTCATACTCCTTGTACGGTAGCGAGAACATCATGTGGAGGAAGTTCTCACAGTACTTGAAATCGTACCGAGGGTAGATCAGCGGCTCGTCCACGGACGATTTGTAGCTGGCCGCGGCGATCGTGCGGACCCTCGACATCAGCCGGGCGGCGGCCAGCTCGACGTCGTCGTCGCTCTCGATCTGGCGTTGGGGCTCATAGGTGCTCAAAGCGTTGATCATCGCTGAGAGGATGGCCATCGGATGCGCGTGCGGGGGAAAAGCCTCGAAGTGTTTGCGCATGTTGTCCGGGAGCATCGAGTTCTCGGTCAGCAGGTTGCTGAACCGATTCCTGTCCGTTACGGAGGGAAGACGACCGAAAATCACCAACCAGGCGGTCTCCACGAAAGAAGCGTTCTCGGCCAGCTCCTCGATCGGGATCCCGCGGTACCGCAGGATCCCCTGCTCCCCGTCGATGTACGTGATGTCGGAGGTGCAGGACCCGGTGTTGGCGTACCCGTCGTCCAATGTGATCATGCCGGTCTGACGGCGGAGCCCGCGGATGTCGATCGCCCTCTCGCCCTCCGTGCCCACGACCACGGGCAGTTCGTAGCGCCGGCTGTCCACTTCGACGTGACACCTGCGAGACATCGGCATTCTCCTTCGGGCCAGGACAAGGACAGGACAGGGACATTCTCAGGCTATTGGGCCTGTCCAACGATTGCGCGGTCCGAACTTCCCGCTGTGACCCAGCGCTGTCGTCCGGTACGCGCAGCACAGCCGCGCCGAGCATTCGACCGCCATCATCGCGGTGGGAGGCCGACACCGCCCAGCCGGGGACGGCGGAGGAATCCGCACCGTTCCCCGCGGGTTCGGTGTCCTCCTCCCCGGCCGTCGGACGGAGCACCGGGCCGCGTACGGCCCGGTGCTCCCCCGCAGAAGGACTCCGGCGCGGCCGGTTCGGTTCCCTCTCCGAGGTGTGATCTTCAACAGGGGGCTCGCTCTCGCCAAAAGCCGTGCAACGAATCATGCTTTGGGCACGTAGAACTTACGAGTGTTCCTTCGTACCGGCAGGGGGTCAGTGGTGTCGTACGCAGCGCAGTTCGAAGACCGACAGCATCGGGATAAAACGGTCGTGTGGGTAGTTTCCGCCCTGCGGGGGGTCGGCGAAGGCTCCGCATGAGCATCCGACAGGAGACCGAGGGGCCTTATCCCTTCCGATCGACCGACCTGAGCGCCGAGAGCCTGCAGGACGGTGTGGCGCACACGTTGAAACATTTCGAAGGATGGCGGGACGCCAACCCTGCCCTCGTGGCCGGGCATGTGGAGGGATACCAGGAACAACTGAAGGAAATCCGTTCGAAACGCTCCCGCTTCCACTGGCGCGGGGCCGAGCGGCGGGCGACCACGCGCGAGGTGATCTACTTCGCGGCCTTCAACGTGGGACAGGTCCCCGGGGCAGCGACCGTCGAGGCTGTTCTCTCGGAAGGCGGCGGGAGAGTCCCGACCGCCGCGGACCTGGTCGCCGGGATCGACGGCTGCCGCGGGGTGAGGGAGGTGGTGGATCGTTTCACGGGGAACATTCCCGCTCTGAGGGGCCTTCCCGAGACGACCTGGCTGATCGAGCGATTCGAACGTCTGTACCGGATCCTGCCCGAACCGGTCGTTCGGGCCGGAGGGATGGGCAAGGCGGCCCGGGCCGCTGCGGGGGTCCTGGCCCTCGGGGCCTTCGACACCCTGGACACCGACCCTGCCACCCGCAGGGAGCACCTGCGCCGGATCCTCCCCGGGGCCTACGCCCTCGGTGCGGCCTACGTGATCGTCGATGACACCTTCCAGGACCTGCCGAACAGCGGGATCCCGCGCGAGGACCGTCTGTGGTGTCACCACGCGATCCTCGACGGGCTGGGCACTGGCGAACCGATCGACACCTCGGGGATGCCGGATCACCCGCTGGCCGAGGAGATCCACGATCTGTACTGCCTGATGCTGCGGGATCGGCCGTTCGACGAACACCGTTCTCTGTACGCGGCTGCCCGGGCGATGTACCTGGCCCAGCATCGCGACTCTGTCCGGACCCTCCCGGAGGTGACGGCCTCGGGGGGCGTCCGCGCCCTGTACCCGGACGTCTTCCTCAAAGCCGGCCTGAGCAGGGTGGTCGCGAACCTGCTGGGAAGGCGGGAGCCGGTGGACGAATGCTGGGCGCGCTGCCTGAACACCGTTTTCCCCGGGCAGCTCAAGGACGATCTGCGCGATCGTGAACAGGACGCTCTCGCCGGCCGGCTCACCCCCTTCACTCTTCCCCCGGACCGGGGGGGCACCAATCCCTTGTTCGACCTGTTCGCCTACGACGCCTACGTGCTGCACGAGGTCTTCGGCGGGGACCTCGGGGTCGAGGACGCCCTGACCCATTTCGGCGCGGTCAAACTGGCCGGGTACCTTTCCGCCGGTCCCAGCAGGGCTGCGGAACTGCTCGAACAGTACGAGACGACCACAGAGGTCGCCCGTTTCCTACGGGCCGCGAGCGGGATCCCCCCGGAGGTCGCCCGCCGGAGGGAACCGGCCGACACCCAACTGAGACGCCACTGTGCCAGAGCTCTGGCCCACAGGGATCCGACGGCTGTCGATGCCCGGACCTTCGTCGCGGACCGGCTCGGACACATCAACGAGGTCATCGGACGGTATGTCGCGGAGAGAGGAACCGAGGGCCTCCACCGGATCGTGGCCTACACCCTGGACGCTCCCGGAAAACGGCTGCGCCCGGCCCTGGGCCTCATGCTCGCTGCCGAACTGGGGGTCGAAGCCACCAGGGTGGAGCCGATCGTGGTGGCCTGCGAACTGTTCCACACCGCGAGTCTGATTTTCGACGACCTTCCGGCCCAGGACAACGCTGCGGTTCGCCGAGGCCGGGCGACCGCTCATGTGGTCTTCGACGAGGGCAGCGTCCAGCTCGCGGGCATAGCCATGATCTCGTCGGGCTTCGGGATCCTCGCGCGTCTGGGGGAGCGCTATCCGGCCGAACGGGTGACCCAAGTGATCGAATACCTCGGGACCGTCCTGGGGCCGGAACGCCTGTGTCACGGCCAGGACCTGGATCTGCGCCTGGGCAGACCCGACGGGCCGGAGGCGACCGGCGAGGAGATCCTGAGGATGTACGAGCTCAAGACCTCCACGTCGATCGAGGCAGCGCTCGTGCCCCTGATGATGCTGGAGAACCGGCCCGAGGTCGAGATCGAGACGATCCGGCAGTACGCCCGGCACGCCGGGATCGTCTTCCAGATCCGCGACGACGTGCTCGACCTGACCTCCTCGACCCTCGCCTTGGGCAAGGACGCCGGGAACGACGTCGGGAAGGTGAACGTCGTGCGCGCCTTCGGCCCGGAGCAGGCCGAGCGGATCATGCAGGTGAGTCTCGACGAAGCCCTGGCCTGCTGTGCGAGGCTCCCGTTCGACACAGGGCTTTTGGAAGGGATCGTTGTGCACTTCGCCCGTCGGGCCCGCTGACGGCCCGCCGTCGTCGAACGACCGGACGAGAGAGGGGACGGGCGCCGTCAGACCCGGAAACCCTCGACGGTGTGGCGCAGTTCGGAGGCGAGCTCTGCCAGTTCCTGGGCTGCGGCCTGCGTCGCGACGGCCCCCGAGGCCGTGGACCCCGCGGCCTCGGCCACGCTCGTGATGTTGGTGACGATGTCGGACGAGCCCGTGGCGGCCTCGTTGACGTTGCGTGAGGTCTCGGAGGTGGTGGTCTCCTGTTCCTGCACTGCGGCGGCGATGGTCGTGGAGTACTCGTTGATCATTTCAATGATCTTGCTGATCTCCCCGATCGTGGAGATGGCCTCCTTCGTCTCGGCCTGGATGGCCGAGATCCGTTGGGAGATGTCCTCCGTGGCCGTGGCCGTCTCGTGGGCCAGCTGCTTGACCTCCTCGGCAACGACAGCGAAGCCCAGCCCGGCATCGCCCGCGCGGGCGGCCTCGATCGTGGCGTTGAGAGCGAGCAGGTGGGTCTGGCCCGCGATCGTCGTGATCATCTTGATCACGTTGTCGATCTCGGAGGAGGACTGCCCCAACCGCAGGACGATGTCGTTGACGCGCTGCGCCGTCGTCGAGGCCCCTGAGGCCACCTGGGCGGCCTCGCCGGCGTTGGTGGCGATCTCCTTGATGGACTGCCCCATGCCCCGCGCGCCCTCGGCAATGCTCTGAATGCTCTGGGACACGTGTTCGGCGATCTCGGAGGCGCTCCCGGCCTTGGCCGCGGTCTCCTCGGACGACCCGGAGAGCTGGAGGGCCGTGCTGGAAAGATGGGCCGAGGTCGCCGACAGGCGTTCGGCGTTCGACGCGACTCCGCGGACCATGGCCCCCACGGCCTCGACCGTTCCGTTCAGCTGACTGGCCAGTTGTCCAATTTCGTCCTGGTACTCCACCGGGGCCCGCGCCGTGAGATCCCCCGTGGCGATCGTGCGCAGGGTCGCCACACAGCGGGCCAGAGGGCAGGTCACGAGTCTGGAGATGAACACGGCCAGGGCCAGACCGAGGGCCAGACCGATCCCCTGGATCAACAGCATCCAGAAACGGGCCGTCGAGTAGACGTCGTTCGCGATGCTCTCCTGCTGGTCGACCTCCTCGGAACTGATGGCCACGAGGTCCTGCAGAATCGTGTCCATCATCGCGGCGGCGGGCTCGATCTCCTTCGAGCGGATCTCCGCGGTCGCCGAGGGGTTCTGCAGGCTCCGGGGAATCAGCTTGTCGTTCGTCAGGGTCGAGAAACTCTCCCAGTAGTTCTGGAATTCTGTGAGTTTTTTCTCCTGCTTCTCGTCGAGTCCCGTGGCCCGGTAGGTGGAAATCGCCGTCCCGACACGTTTGCCGGTGGTCTGGAAGAGGGCGATGCCGCTGGTCCGGGACGTCGCGTCCACGGAGAGGAGTATCCCCAGGACGTCGAGACTCGCCTGGTCCACGGCGTCCCGGACGAGCGCGAGACTCTGTATTTTTCTGGAGTTGTCCCTCGACGTCGTCATCTGATCGTTCAGATCGGACATGCGGGACATCCCGAATACTGTCACCCCGATGCCCATGAATGCTACGGTCAGGACCGAGGCCAAGATTTTGATCTTGACCGAGCGATTCCCCAGGAATCGGAGAAGGCCGCTCCCCGATCCGACCTCGCCCGAGCAGCTACCGCTTGGATGTTCTTGTTCCGTCCGGTTCCTGGCCCCCCGGCCGAGATGGCGGGTCACCCGAAGAATCGTCTGACGGGTCAAGAAACCGGACCCTGGCCTGAGCGGAGCAGCATGTTTGGACCCTCCCCGCGACGCGGGCGAGGCTCCGTGCAACTGTCCAGATCCGGTCGGTACCATCCTGTATCCCCTCCGGAACCGTTCACCGTTCCCGTAGTGGCTTCTCGACAGGATCGGGCCGGAGCTGAACACCCGAGGGGGCCCTGCCTGGGGGGGAGCGGCCGGCCCGACGCCGGTGGGGATCGGGGGAAGAGGGGCTGGGCGGGGCTGCGTAGCAGGTCAGAGCATGGTCGAGTACTCCTCGGAGTTCTCCTGCGCCGTCTTCATGGTCGTGATGATCTCATCGAGGAGTTCCACCGAGCGGGTCATGCCCCCGATGGCCTCCTCGAGCTTGGGGCTCTCGCTCTGCTCCGTGACCGTCGTGACCGTTTCCAGCATTTCGGTCAGTTTTTCCTTGGTGGTTTCGAGAGCAGTGACGACCTCGTCGACGAGCTCATGATTGTTGGCGATGGTCTCCTTGACCTCACGGATGCTCACAGCGCCTCGCTCTCGTACTCGGTTCCACCTGTCCCACGACCCGGTCGACCTGTCGTGGACCGTTTCGGGCCGAATTCCTCGAGGAAAAGGGCTCGAGGGGGGAACAACGGTTAAGTGGGGACAAAGGGAAAAATTACCACACCTGTCAGGTCTCCAGATACGTCAGGACCGCCAGGACCCTACGGTTGTCCTCGGCCGACGTGGGGAGATCCAACTTCCTGAAGATGTTGTTGGTGTGCTTGGACACCGCCTTCTCGGTGATGTACAGCATCTGGCCGATCGCGGAGTTGGAACGACCTTGCGCAATGAGTCCCAGGACCTCGCGTTCCCTGTCGGACAGTTCCTGCAGCGGGTCGTGCCGGGCCCGTCGGTCGAGCAGCTGTGCGACGACCTCCGGGTCCAGGGCCGTGCCCCCCTGCGCGACCCGACGCAAAGCGTCGATGAACTCCTTGACCTGCGAGATCCGGTCCTTGAGCAAGTAACCGACCCCACCGGCACGGTCGGAGAGCAGCTCCTTGGCATACAGCTGTTCGACGTACTGGGAGAGCACGAGCACGGGCAGCCCCGGCACTTCCCGCCTGGCCTCGACCGCGGCGCGCAGGCCCTCGTCCGTGAACGTCGGAGGCAACCGCACGTCGACGACGGCCACGTCCGGCCGGTGCTCCAACAGGGCCCGGTGCAGGGACGGCCCGTCGCCGACGGCCTCGACCACCGTGAACCCGTGGGCCTGCAGGACCCGGACGAGCCCGTCGCGCAGCAGCGCCAGATCCTCGGCTAGGACAACTCGCACGGTACCTCCAGGATCACCCGGGTCGGTCCCCCCACCGGACTGTTCAGAACGACGGTGCCGTCGAAGGCCTTCAGCCGCCTGCCGAGACCTCCCAGGCCGCCCTCCGGGGTCAGGACGGCACCGCCGTCGCCGTCGTCCGTGACCTCGACCGTGATCCTGCCCCCGGCGTGGCTCGCGCTCAACCCCACCTGCCTCGCGTGGCTGTGTCGGGCGGCGTTCGTGAGGACCTCGGCCACGGCGAAGTACAGGGCCGCCTCGATCGGGTCGGGGGCCCGCCCGGGAATCTCGATCTTCGAGGTGACGGGGATGGGACAGGCCATGGCCAGGGCCTGCAAACCACCGAGCAACCCCCTGTCGGCCAGGACCGGGGGGTGGATCCCCCGGACCAGCCGGCGCAACTCCGCCAGGGCCTGCGTCGAGGACTCCCTGGCCTCCTCCAGGAGCTTGGAGGCCGTCCGGGGGTCACGGTCCATGAGTTCCTGCGCCAGCCCCAGGTTCATCCCCAGGGAGACGATCTGGGCCTGGGCGCCATCGTGCAGGTCCCGTTCGATCCGACGCAGTTCTGCTGCTGCGGAGCCGACGGAGTCGCTGCGCGAGACGGTCAGGTGCTCGACCCGCTTCTTCAGCTCCGCCTGCGGGGTCGGCTCCAGGAACCCCCGGGCCAGACCTGCGTACCACCCCAGAAGGGCCGGGGTCCCCACCCAGAACAGGGCCAGCGACACCAGTCCGAGGGGCATGGCCTGCAGCGCGGTGTCGAAGTCCCGGACCTCGATCCACCCGATCCAGGTGGACATTCCCTGGGGATCGAACAGGGCGAACACGAGAGGGTTCACGGCCAGCACCATGACCGACTCCGCCAGGAGAACCACGGGCAGGAAGCCCACGAGCAGCCCCGCTGTCCCGTTCACGAGCAACCAGAGCAGGTCCCGCCAGGTCGCTTGATCCTTCATGACCAGTGCGAAACGTTGCCAGGAGCTCGCCTGCGCGGGCACAGGCAAATACGGTTCGGGCACGGGCCTGTCCGTCAGACCCTCCACCAGACGGCGGTGGTGATTGGCGAAGGAACGGACCACCGGCACGGTCCCCAGGAACAGCGGGATGCCGACCCAGACCGTGGCCAGGCTCAGGGTCACCAGCACCAGGCTCAGCAGCAACAATCCGACCACCGGCAGAACGAGCAGGGACAGGCTGATCCCGGCCTGGGACCTTCTCTCCTCGAATGTCCTTCGCACCTGTTTCCTCCAGTGTCCTTCGCGCCGGAAGGGATGGTGCCCGTCGTGCCGTCGGCGCGCAGACGGTGGACGTGTTCGTGTCGGTGACTGTGTCCCCAGATGGTGTCATCGGATCCTGATCCGAACACTGGGGGTGGAACCACTTCACGAAGTGGTTCCACCCCCTGCGCAGGGAACCGAGGACCCGACCCTGAAGTGGGAGACGCTGAAGTAGGAGCCCCTGAACACGAGCCCGTCCGGAACGCGAGATGATCTGACTGTGACCGAAGCATCCCTTTCTGTGCCCTTGCGACTGCGTGTCGCCCGTGTCCTGACCGAGGTGCTAGCACCCCTCGTCGTGCTGATGACCGTTCTGCTGGTGGCAGGGGTCGCGACGGCGGGGTGGCCCCGGGGCCTGCTGCTGGGCAGCGTCGGAGGCGCCGTCGGAGCGGGGATCCCTCTGACCGTTCTCGTGGCGGGACTTCGCACCGGCCGGTACGGTGACCGACATGTGACACGGCGCGAGGAAAGACCGCTGTTGATGGTGATAGGGCTGATCTCTGTCCTGACCGGGATCGGATCGATGGCGTTCCTGGGGGCGCCGAGGGATCTGCTGATCGTGATGGGGGCCTTACTGCTCGGGGTGGTGATCACATTGGTGATCACGCTGGTCTGGAAGGTGTCGGCGCACGCAGCCTGCGCTGCGGGCTCGGCGGTGATTCTGGTGAACCTGTTCGGACCAGCTCTTCTGTCGGCGGCGGTTCCGGTGGCGGCCGTGGGGTGGTCCCGGGTGGCCCTGGGCGACCACACCCGCGCGCAGGTGATCGTGGGGACGGCGCTCGGCGTCGCCGTCGTCACCGGAACCCTGATCGCAACGGGATGAAACCAGCCCGGACGGCAAAGTGACGTCGGAGCTGGCCGTCTCGTATCTCAGCAAGAAATCTGATCCACAGGGGAGACATGTCTTTCGTCTCAGTCATCGAACGTCTTGGCGCTTGCGGAACGACGACCTTTCGCCGATTTCGCGACCCGGAACACGGAGAAGTACGCAAGGATCACGTCATGACCGTCCGGGAGGTCGCAGAACTCATCGATGTTCCCGATCCGGCCTGGCCCTGGATACGGGATCTGGTCGACTCCGCCCACGTCCCGGCGCTTCTCCTGCCGGTGGAGCCCTCCCACGGCCGCAGAACCCTGCACAGCCTGCAAATCAGCGCGGCCTCCATGATGGGCGCCCTGGCCCTGCGCAGCGGAGGACTGCTCGTCGACCACGGGTGGCTGCGCCTCCTCGGCGGGGGCACCGACGGTCTGCCCGACCTCGCCTCGGCCAACGGACTGGGACGCCCGGACCCCGACCGCAGGCAACCGTCCCACCTCCTCGTGGCGATCGACGTGCTCGGCGGCCGCTTCGCCGTCAACCAGGGCAACCTGCCAGGACAGGTGGGCGACATCTGCTACTGGGGGCCGGACGTCCTCCAATGGCACTCGATCAGGATGCGCTACAGCGAATTCGTCCAGTGGTCCCTCGGCGGCGGACTCGCCGACTTCGTGGCGGACCTGCGCTGGAACGGCTGGGAACAGGACGTCGCACCACTGCCTCCCGGCCAGGGCCTGGCTTTCGCCCCGCCCCTGTACTCCCCCCGGGGAAAGGAACTCGACCGAGCCCGCCGCAGCAGAGCCCCCCTGATGAAACTCGCGGCCCTCCCCTCGCACGTGGCCCCCCACCGGGCCGGGGACACCCGCTGACCGCTCATCCGAACGGCCCACGCGCGGACCTGACCCGGTGTCGGGGACAGCACCCGGCGCGGGCGATCGGGTCAGGGTTCAGCGCTCGTACGTACCCACGATGACAGCCCTGGCCAGCGCATGGACGAACAGCTGGAAACCCAGCAGGGCCGGCGGGGTGTCCGCCGTCACCTCCAGCTGCGGCACGCCCACGGCGTGCACCGCGAACGCGTAACGGTGAGGCCCGTGCCCGGGCGGGGGAGCAGCCCCCAGGAATCCAGGACTGCCCTCGTCATTGCGCAAAGTCACCGCGCCCTGCGGAAGACTCCCCCCGGCGCTGCCCGCTCCATGGGCCAAGGACGTGACCTCGACAGGAATGTTCGCAACGGCCCAATGCCAAAAACCACTGCCCGTCGGCGCATCCGGATCCAGGACGGTGACGGCGAAACCACGGGTCTGGTCCGGGAACCCCGACCAGCTCAGCTGCGGGGAGATGTCCTGCCCCCCCGCCCCGAGGACCCCGGAGACCTGCGCGAGCCCGAGCGGACGGCCCTCGACGACGTCGTCACTGGCCAGCGAGAAACTTGGGATCCGGGGAAGGTATTCGTAGGGAAGCTGTGGACGCCGTTCTGCGGACATGCCGACTCCTCGACCGGTCGGCGCCGCGCTCGCAGGGCGGAGCACCGGACACGGCGCTGCGCGCTCCCCCTGTCCGCCCGACACCGGGTGGAAAAATGTGTACACCGATCATCAGCAGAATCCCCCGTCGCGTGCAAGGAGATCCGCCGTCCTGGTGCCGTCACTGTCCTGGCGCCGTCACTGTGGCAGGGGCTCGATCACTTCGGTCTTCAGCCGTCCGATCGTCTGTCCGGGGTCGTTCGGATCGAACTCTGTGAGTTTCACGACGTCCCCGGTGTGAGGGGCCTGGACCACCCAGTCCTTGTTGACCAGCATCATCACGTGTCCGGGGCTGTCACCCGCGAAATGGTTGAAGACCAGGTCCCCGGGACGCGCCTGTTCGGGCTCCACTTTCTCGGAGTGTGCGTACATCTGCTGCGAGGTCCGGATCGTGAGCTGGTACCCGGCCTTCCTCCAGGCATGGACGACCAACCCGGAACAGTCCAGTCCGATCTCCGGCGTGACCCCACCCCAGACGTACGGAACACCCTGCTGGTCGAGGGCGGCCTGGAGCACTTTCCCCGCCGTCCCCCGGGGCACTTGCTCGCCGGCGACCTGGCCGCATCGGAACTCCCCCACAGAACCTCCCGCCGCAGGGGTTGTCGCCCGGGCGTCGGAAACGCCCAATAGCTCGCGAACCGTCTGTACCGCCAGGGGCTCCCACTGGGCATACGCGTCGGGGAAGGCCGAGACCTGCACCGACTGGGCCGCCTGCGTCACCGGTTGGTTCTTCCAATTCGGCTTGTCCAACAGCCCGGGCTGCCCCTGTTCTCCCCCCAGGAAGAACTTTCGGGCAGAGGCGACCGGATTCATCCGTTCCTCGGCACTGCCCCAGGCCGCGCGCTGCTGAAACAACCCGAGGCTGTCCCTGTCCCCGTGGTCCAGGTTCCTCAAGGTGGACTCCTGCATCGCCGTGGCGATCCCCACCACCAGCCCCCTCGGCGGGACCTTGAGTTCCAGCCCGGTCTGCACGATGGCTCGCGCGTTGCGCGCCTGTTCGGCGTCCAAACGGGTGGGGGTCCCCCCGGCCAGCACCGTCGTGGAGCACTCCTCGGAATAGGTCTGGCCCGACCGTGTCGAGGCCACGCCCATCATGTTCATGACGATCAGCGTGAACCCGAACCCCATCACCACGACGACAAGACCGCACGCCAACAGGATCTTCAGCGGGCGCATGCCTCCTCCTTCCGTGCCGGACCCGGCGCCACGACCCGCTCGCTCACGGCGAACGTTCGTGGACACCGCCCTAGTTGCCTGCCTCGGGTTGGATGGCGGAGACGGTCAGATCGTCGCCCGTTCCCACCACGGTCACCAGGACCCGCTGGCCGTTGCTCAGAGGCACCACCACCAGGGCTGCGTCCTCCGACAGGGTCCTGACCACCGGCACGCCACCGACCTTCGCGTCCGGCAGCCGGGAGGGGTCGGTGAGCTTCAGTCCCCGGGCCAGGTCCTCGGTGGCCAGAGGCGTGAGTTCCGAACGCCACTGCTCCACGGACCGGCCGGGACCCATCCGGGCCCACAACTCGGTGAAGTGGACGGCTGCCCGGACGAAGGGCTCCGGGTCCGGGGCCCGGAAGGACACGGACGGCGTCGCGGTCGCCGAGGCGTCCGAGGACGGTGAGGAATCTGCCCGGGACATCAGGTAGTTGCCCAGCACGAGGACGAGCAGCACACCTCCCACCACGAGCACCAGACGGCGCGGCGTACGGCACAACCAACTGACCACTGTGTCCACCGTCCGTTCAGTTCCGCTCGGGCACGTGGAAGGTCGCATCGCTGCCGATTCCCGCGGCCTCGACGTCGCGGACCTCACCGGTGTGCGCCGGGTTCGTGAGGTCGATCATCGGCGGATCCGTCGCCTCGTTCGGCGGGCGGTACACCCAGACCTGTTCCCCTTCGATCTCCTGGGGCTCCAGAACGACGAAGCCCTCGTCGTTCGTGGTGCTGGGCCCGACCCAGCCGGGCTGCCGGACCGGCGAGGACTCCGTGCGCCCCACCTCACCGCCGGTCGGGGCCGACGTCTGCCGGCTCTGCCTCGGTGAGTAGGACTGCCCGGACGCGCCGGAGGGGGATTGCCCGCCGCTCGTGGCGCTCCGCCCGGCCACGTGTTCGGCCCCTGCCCGGGACACGTGTTCGGCCCCTGCCCGGGACAGGGACTCGAGTCTGTCCGGATCGCCCGGAGAACCCGGAGAGCCGGGAACGTTGGGTGCCCCCGGGACGTGCACGGGGGCCGGAAGATTCCCCTGATCGTGGGACGGCCCCGCTCCGCCGGCGACTGCCGCCGACGGCAGAGCCGGCAGGGCCGGTCTGCCGGGTCCTGGGGCCGTCGGGCCGGGGGCCAGGGCAGGGGCACCCCGCGGCCGGGCGCCTGCGAACGGCACGGAGCTCCTGCCGACGCTCCAGTCCAGGGGAGCGGCCTCCGCCCTGGCGGCCCCTCCCATGAGCTGCCGTTCCGGGACGAGTACCCCGCCCTCGGCCCCGACCGGTTGCGGGCCGGAGATCTTCGCCGCGCCGGGTTCGGCCTCGCCCCTGGCCCGGGCCAGCAGGAGAGCACCCCGGTGCACCCGGTCGAGGTTGCTGATCCCGAAGTGGTCGCGGCGGGGGGAGACCATCGTGGTGAGCCTGCGGAACGGCGACAGCGCCATCCACATGACGATGGTCAGCAGCAGCAGCAGGATGATGTCCAGCCAGTCGGCCAGGCCGTTGTCCGGGGCGAGGACGACCCCCATGGCCTTGACCGTCACAGCGCTGCCGATCCCGAAGATGAGCGCGTTGATCACGGCGGCGGCGACGGTGTTACCGATCCCGATGACCACAGAACGCATCGGTGGGAACAGTCCCAGGGTCGCGAAGAGGGGGAAGAGCATGACCCCGAACCGTACGATCACCAGGGCACCGAGGACGAGCAGGCAGGAGACCACGAGGAACGGGATCGCGCACAGGGTCGCGATGCTCGCCAGCACCGAGTACCCGACCCGACTGTCCGAACGGTGGCCGATGAGATACTCGTAGGCGTCCGGGTCCTCGGATTTGATCTTGCTGGCGGTCTCCTTGAACTTCTTGCGCTTGGCCTCGATGATCTTTTTGCCCTCGGAGTGGTTCTTGCGAAGGATCTCGGTCTCGCGCCACGTCAGGGCCTGTGCGTCGAAGATGGCGGGCCCGTACTTCTGCGCCACCTCCGATCTGGAATCGCCGAAGGTCCCGCCCAACCAGGTGGTGTACAGGAGGGACTCGTGCAGGTTCGAGGACGCCTGCACGGCCACCGGCGACCTGCCGTCGGGCTCGACCCCGTTCAACCCGCCCGTCACGGCGGACAGAGTGGACTTCACGGTGCTGTCGGCCACGTGTCCGGCCTCGACCGGCCATCGGAACAACACGGAGGCGATCATCATGACGAACATCGCCCACCCGATGGCCGCTGCGCCCGAGGCCAGAGGGACCTTCCTGGCCCGCCAGATGATCATCAGACCGATGGCGGCGACCATGAGCATCGCCCACTGGTCGTAGACCGACACCCGGAGCGTGTGGACGACGTCGGAGATCAACGGGTCGAAGACGCTGAGGAAGTCGGGCCTGTAGGCATCGGCCAGCAGAGCACCGGTCATGGCCAGGGCCGTCTTGGGGAAAGACATGATCCAGTTGGAGATCGATGTACCGACGGCGGCGTCGGGGGACTGCACCACATCGGGCACGATGTCCATCGAACAGCTGGGATCGTAGGTGTTGAAGCGCAACCCGGCGTACCCGTACTGCTCCATGATCGTTGTCTTGGACGACTTCTGGAAGGGGTCGTCCTCGACCGGCAACGGGTCCTGCTGGATGTCGAAGAAGCCCACGACCCCCCGCCCCGGCAACTCGGGGATCGGGGAGTTGATGCAGTCGTCGAACGGATTCAGGGGATTGGCCCGCTGCTGACCGGCCGCCGGAGCCGCCACGGCTCCCGGAACGGCCTGTGCGGCCGCCCTGTACCCGACAGCCGGGGCGGCCTGCGGCCGGGCGGTGGCAGCGGCCGACCCGGAGAGCACCACGGCCGCAGCGCCGCCGGCTGCGAACGCTGCGAGCGAAACGAATAGACGACGGCGAGGACTTCTCATGACCGGTTCCCTCCCGACGAACGGCGGTCTGGGGCGGTCGAGAGGTACCCGTCCCCCGAGGCGCCGTCCGTGGCGACCAAGGCGTCGGGATCATCCGGGAGGTCACCGTCGCGCAGATCGAGAACCTCCCGAGGACCGGTCCCGGCCTGCGGGCCGGTGACATCGGTGCCGTTCACGGCCGCAGCGGGCCGGTGACCGGGGGCGGGGTTCTGTTCCTGCGCGAACGGGTTCTCGTTCCCGAAGGGCATCCGGCCGGGGCGGGAAGCGCCCGGGGCAGGGACGGGCCCCTGCTCCAGGGCCGCCTCCGCGCGCCTCGCGTCCGGGCGGAAGGTCGTGGGTTGCGGCGGATGGTGCATCGGGTCCGCCGTCGTGTCGAGCACCCTCAGCAGATCCGGCAAGTGGTCCAGGTCGACGCGCATCCGGTCGACGTTCCCGTCGACGTCACGCATCACGAACTCGCGCAGCCCGGACCTGGACCCGGTCGAGGCCCGGGGGGACAGCCTCGAGAGGACGGCCTCGTAGCCGACTCCCGCCGGTACGCGCAGCATCCGCAGAGCGTCCGCGGCGACCTGCTCGTCCTCGATCCGCCCGACGAAGGCCGCGGAGATGAAGTTGGAGACCTCCATCCCCAGCACGTCCGCGGGGTTCTGGGACGCGGCCAACACGCAGGTGTTCCACTTGCGCGAGTCCCGGCCCAACCGGGTGAACAGGGCTCGGCCGGCCCCCCACTCCCCCAGGAAGTGCGTCTCGTCCAGGGCCACCAGTTTGCGTTCGGTACGAGGCCGGCCGTAGATGGTCCGGCTCGCGTACCAGGCGGCCAGGTGCAGCAGGGGAACGGCCAACTGCTCGGACGTGGACCAGTGCTCCCGGGGGACCGAGGCCGGGGGCAGCACGAGCCCCGGCATGGTCAGCACCGTCAGCACCGCCTCGCCGACCCCCGTCGTCTCGGTCATGGGACCCACGGGGAAGAACAGGCGCGCCAACGGGAGTTCCGCCATGTCCCGCAGGTAGGAGGCGATGTCGCGGGCCTCCTCGTCCCCCCGGCGCTCCAACCGGTCGATCACGGTCCACAGGCTCGTCGCCGGGGCCCCCTTGGTGGCCCGGATGGTCTCCGTGAGCAGCAACCGGGTCCGCGGTGCCGCAGCGAGCACCGGCGGGAGCAGCATCGTCGTGACGTCGAGGGCCAGCAGCTTGCGATCCTGGGCAGCGAGAGTTCTGGCCTCCTCGAGGGCATCGGGGCTCGGGTAGTCCTCGGGCCGGGGCTGGGCGACGACGGCGTACGGATTGAGAGTCCCCGGAGGGGCCGTCGTCAGGTCGATGTGCCGCGCGTGCGCCGAGAGCTCCGGCAACTCGCACAGGCGGGCCAGCGGACCGGAGGGGTCCAGCATGACCGAGGTGATGCCCCGACGGGCCGCTTCATAGGTGATCAGACCAGCGAGCACGGACTTGCCCGATCCGAGGGATCCCACGATCGGAACCAGCCCGGAGGTCTCCCGGACCTCCGTCGCGAAGTGCGTGTCGAACATGACCACGCGCCGGGAGGAGGTCGACGTGTGCCCGATGTAGGGCCCCCGGCGGTCCCCCAGGCTCGACGTGGCAGCGGGAACCCCCGCCGCCAGGTACAGAACCGGCAACCGACGACGGTAGGCCGTCGTCGACAGCGGCTCGCCGGGAACGAACTCGCGCAGCAAACCATGCTGTCCCTTGGGCTGCACGACCGTCATCCGCCGCTTGCGATAGACGTCGATGAGCATCCGGGCGCGCTCCTGCGCCTGCTCGACCGTGGAACCCGAGACCGCCATCCGGAACCAGCCGTGCACCCTGGTCCCGGCGATGTCCCCACCCGTCGTCATCTGGTCCTCGATGGACCGGGCCTGACGGGCCTGCCGTTCGAGCGCGAGCGGTTCGTCGAGGTCGTGCTCGCGGTAGTGCCGCTGCATGTCCCGCACGACCAGGAGTTTGCGCTGCACGGCGTCCAGGGCCTGCTCGCCGTCGAGCACCTCCAGACGCACCGACCACTCCACGGGGAAGGGGAGCCGGTCGGCGTGGACCATCCACGGGTCCTGCGTGATTTCGGGGACCTCGAGTTCCTCGACCCGCCCCAGGCCCAGGACGGTCAAGTACCGCGAGTGGGTCTCACCCCCCGGATCCCTGCGGCTGACCTTGATGGTCGGTTCGAAAGGGTCCGCCTCGCACAGGATCCCGTCGGTCAGTTCGAACAGATCCTCGGTCTCCCAACGCCCGTCGGGGACGGGGGACAGTGCGCCGGGGGCCGGAAGCCCCAGCGCCAGCGACCGGCGCATCAACCACTCGAGCTCCTGGGCGGACACCGGCCGCCCCTCCAGCCCCGGACCGGCCACACTCTCCGCGACCAGCGCCGCCTCCCTGTCCAGCTTGTCCAGTTCGCGGCCCGTGGGACGGCGGATGAGACGCCCCGCAGCACTGGCCATCCCCGAACGGTCCGTCAGACGCACCCCGAGATAGATCTCCTTCTCGGCCATGGTCGCCGCCCGCAGGTGCCTCTGCGCCCTGACCAGGTGATCGCTCCAGGTCCGCCCGGGAGGCCCGGGCAGGGGGGACTCCGTGCGCTGGTCGAGGGCCTTGGCCCACGAGGCAGCAGGATAGGGACGCGCGGTCAGACGCAGGTGCAACTGCCGTCCGGCGAGAGCTGCGATCCGGGTCGCGGTGTCGACGATGAGGTTGAGACGCTCGGCATCGGCGCGGAACGCCCACCGCTGCGTGGGCAGCGAGAACCAAGCCCACGCAGCCGACGAGGTCAGGGCGAGATTGCCTTCCAACGCCTGCAACTGCAGAGGGAGTTTGCTCACCCGCTGAGCAGATCGTCTCTTACGGCGGCTCATCGCCTTCCCCTCGAACGGTCGTGGTGAAGGACCTCCCCTTCGTGGATCTCTCGGGTGGTCACGTGTCCCCCGAGCACCTGGCCTGTGAACACCCCTGCGTCGCGACTGATCCGCTGATGCCGGGCGGCCCGGGCCGCCCTCGTTCCCCGGGGCACCCTGTGTTCAGGCACTGCGGCCTGGACGCGCTCGCGGCGCCGACCGCCGCGCCTCTCGTGGCGCTCCCGGACCCGCACCTTGGCGAGGGTGCGCGTGAGGCCGGGCTCCCCTCTGGGTCTGGGCGCGGACAGGTCGGCCGTGAAGCTCTGCCACACGGCGCGCACCGGCCGCTCGTGGTCGACGAATCCCATGACCGCATAGGTGAACAGCGTGGTCAGACAGATCTCCCAGACCGGAGGGATACCGACGGCGATGGGGGTCGCCGCTTCGAACAGGATGACGGCGAGGAAGGACAGCAGCCAGGTGGCATAGGCCAGATATCGGGCGGTCCAGGGGAACGTCAGACCACGCGGGCCCAACCACACCGCGTTGACCCGATACACGTCGTCATCCGGGGCGACGCGCACAGGTCACGTCCCGAAGACGAGGTTGGTCAGCTGTCCGGCGAATCCGTACAGCATGGCTGCACCGGCGATCACACCCATGCCCAACATGACGTTGGTCATGGTGCTGGCGTTGTCGCTCAGCCGTCCCTTGCGCGCACCCGCGATGATGCTGATCCCGATGATCAACAGCAGGATGGGGATGATGTTCTTGACTCCCCATTCGATCACGCCGTTGGTGTTCAGCGCAGGCCCGACGGTGTTCAGTCCAGGTCCGGTGAGGGTGTTCAGAGCAGGCCCGGTGACCGCGGCGAGGGCTGCGGAGAAGGCCATGGGTACCTCCCGATTTCATGGCGACGTCCCGGGCGGGACGGGACGCTCTCCTTGCTGAACGACTATCGACGGTTTGCACGAGACTATGACATCTGGTAGTCATCATGTCACGTCCCGATTTCAACCAATGTGACACACTGACTCAGCAAGTGTGCCCATCGACAGGCCGGAACGTCTTGTGTCTCGGCTCACGTGCGACGGCAGAGGTACCTCTGCCCCCACCGGATCCCTGGTCCTGCACCGGGTCCCTGTTTTCCCGGTCTCCCGGCCGGGGGTCGTCGTGGGGTGTCGTCCCAGGAGCCGTCCCAGGAACAAACCCGGACACGGTTGTCGCCTGGTTGGTCGCTTATGTGACTTTCTGTTTGTTTTGTTCACCGCCCGTGGCTCTGGGATCCTGTGTGCAGTCCGGAATGGTACTCGTAGTGACTGTTTGTGCTCCGGTTGTGGGGGACTTCCGTGCAACTGGTGTCGTTGACCTGTGCCGGGACGCTTTTCCTGCGTCCGGGGTCGGGACAGGACCCCGGACGTGGTCTGCTGGTTCCATGCCTGATTCGACTACCAAGCAGCTCGGTCTCCCCGCGGGGGTCCGCGCCTGTCTGTTCGACCTCGACGGCGTCCTGACTCGCACCGCGGTGGTCCACTCCGCAGCCTGGAAGGAGATGTTCGACGAGTTCCTCTCGGCCCGCTCGCGGGCGCAGGGGGAGCCGTTCGTTCCCTTCGACATAGAAATCGACTACCTCACCTGGGTGGACGGCAGACCTCGCGCGGACGGGACCCGTTCCTTCCTCGCCTCGCGAGGGATCACCCTCCCCGAGGGCACCCACGGCGACCCCCCCGGGGGCGACACCGTGATCGGACTGGGCAACCGGAAGAACGAACTCGTCACGCGACACATCCGGGAGAAGGGGGTCGAGGTCTACCGGGGCTCGCTGCGGTATCTGCAGGCCGTGCGCGAGGCCGGGCTGATGACCGCCCTGGTGTCCTCGAGCGCGAACGCTGCGGACATCCTGCGGGTCACCGGCCTGGAGAAGTACCTCGATGTGTGCATCGACGGCCTCGTGGCCAGGGAGCGGGGGCTGCCGGGCAAGCCGGCGCCCGACACCTTCCTGGAGGCGGCGAAGGACCTCGGGGTCACTCCGGGCGAGGGCGCCGTGTACGAGGACGCCCTCTCCGGGGTGGCCGCCGGCGCCGCCGGCGGCTTCCGGGCCGTCGTGGGGGTCGACCGGGAGGGGCAGGCGGACAAGTTGCGCGAACAGGGTGCGACGGTGGTTGTCCCGGACCTGGAAGACCTGCTCGGAGCCTGAGACGGCCGGACGGTCCGGCCCCGAGCCGGCGCCCCGGATCCACCGCCGGGAGGCCCTCCGGGGCCGGGCCGTCGCGATCGGTACCTCGGAGGGACCAGTATCTCGGAGGGATTTTGGTGTCCCGAAGGGATCGGGGGTGGGTCGTCGCGGTGTCACTGCGGGTACTGATCCGGGGCTTTTCACGGTGAGAAACACCGGTTCAGCTGCGGGTGCTCGGTGACCGTTCGGTGAAGTATTGGATCGTTTCTGTTCCAATGATTACCGTCGGTTACCGAACTGTTCGGTCTGTTGTTGTGAACTGGGTCACTGAGTGTCTGGAAGAGGTCTCTTCCCTGCCCCTCGGGTGGCTAACCTTTCACCTGATGGGAAAGTGCCGACCGGATCGACAGTCGGCAGGGAAACGGCGGACGGGGCGCCCTGGATACAGGAAGTGGTCCCCGACGCTCCGGAAAGCGCTAGCATGGCGCGCGACCAAGGGAGATGACGGCTGCTTTTTGCGGCCTGTACCCGGACGGATACTCCGGGCAGGCCCATTCGGCACCGTCGGGGGAGTCATGGTGTGCTGGGGCAATGGCTGAGTTGAAGGCAGAGAACCGCGAGCAGCGGTTTGCCTATGTGGAGTCGCCGGCCGTCGGCGACGGGGCGCAGAGCGGCGCCCGAGGGCCTGCGGCGTCCGAAGGAACCAATGGAACGTCGGTGTTCACCGTCGAGCCCTGGTGCGTACGTGAGACCGAGCTACGGCCGGATGTCCTGGCCCGGACCGAGTCCGTGTTCGCGTTGTCCAACGGCCATGTAGGGCTGCGGGGGAACCTCGAGGAGGGCGAACCCCACGGGATCCCCGGCACCTACCTGAACTCCGTGTTCGAACGACGTCCCCTGCCGCACGCCGAAGCCGGCTACGGGTATCCGGAGTCCGGCGAGACTGTGATCGACGTCACCAACGGCAAACTGATCCGTCTACTGGTGGACGACGAGCCTCTTGACGTTCGCTACGGGACGCTCGAACGCCATGAGCGGGTGCTCGACCTGCGGGCGGGCACCCTCCGCCGGGTCTGCCAGTGGTGCTCGCCCGCCGACGGCAGGGTCAAGGTCACGACCGAGCGTCTGGTCTCGTTCACCCACCGCTCCGTCGCGGCGATCTCCTACGAGGTCGAACCCGTCGGGGGACCCGCGCGGATCGTCCTGCAGTCCGAACTGGTCGCCAACGAGGAGATGCCGCCGGCCGGCGAGGACCCGAGGGTCGCGGCGGTCCTGCACTCCCCGCTGGAGCCCGTGGAACACGACGCAGAGGGCGGGCGTCTGGTTCTGCTGCACCGCACCCGCCGCAGCGGGATCGGGGTGGCGGCAGCGGCCGACCACCGCGTGGAGGCCTCCGACGGCGTGAGCGTTCACGCCTCGAGCCGCTCCCGTCCCGACTGGGGTCGCTACACCGTGACCGCTCGGCTGGAGCCGGGGCAGAAGCTGCGTCTGATCAAGTACTTGAGCTACGGCTGGTCCTCCACGCGTTCGACGCCGGCCCTGCGCGACCAGGTGGCAGCAGGGCTCACCGCGGCCATGCACACGGGGTGGGGCGGTCTGCTCGCAGAGCAGCGCGCTTTCCTCGACGACTTCTGGCAGGGCGCCGACGTCGAGTTGGAGGGCGACCCCGAGCTGCAGCAGGCGGTCAGGTTCGCCATGTTCCACGTGCTGCAGTCCGGCGCCCGCGCCGAGGAACGGCCCATCTCGGCCAAGGGCCTGACCGGTCCCGGCTACGACGGCCACTGTTTCTGGGACACCGAGTCCTTCGTACTGCCCGTGCTCGTCCACACCCACCCCCATGCGGCGGCCGACGCACTGCGGTGGCGGTACACGACCCTGCCCGCGGCCCGTGAACGCGCTGCTCAGCTCGGACTGCATGGCGCTGCCTTCCCCTGGCGCACCATCAACGGGGAGGAGTGCTCGGGGTACTGGCCGGCCGGGACCGCGGCTTTCCACATCAACGCCGACATCGCCGACGCCGTCATCCGGTACCACGACGCCGTTCGCGACGAGGTGTTCGACGTCGAGATCGGTCTGGAGTTGCTCGTCGAGACCGCCCGCCTGTGGATGAGCCTTGGCCACATCGGCCGGGACGGCGCCTTCCACCTCGACGGTGTGACCGGCCCCGACGAGTACACGGCGATTGTCGACGACAACGTGTACACGAACCTGATGGCTCAGCGGAACCTGCGGGGGGCTGCGGAGGCCGCCAGCAGATTGTCGCAGCGGGCGACAGAACTCGGGGTCACGGCCGAGGAGATCGAGAACTGGGCCCGCACCGCCGAGGTCATGGCCGTGCCGTTCGACGAGGTCCTGGGCGTCCACCCGCAGTCCAAGGGTTTCACGGACCTGGCGGTGTGGGACTTCACCAACACCCCGGACAAGCGCTACCCCCTGCTGCTCAACTACCCCTACTTCGACCTGTACCGCAAACAGGTCTGCAAACAGGCCGACGTCGTGCTCGCCATGCAGATGCGCCCGGACGCCTTCACGCCCGAACAAAAGGCAGCGAACTTCGCCTACTACGAGTCGCTCACGGTCCGCGACTCCTCCCTGTCGGCCTGTACCCAGGCCGTGATCGCGGCCGAGGTGGGGTGCCTGGACCTGGCCTACGACTACGTCGCGGAAGCGGCGTTCATGGACCTGCACGACCTGGAGCACAACACCCGGGACGGCCTGCACATAGCTTCGTTGGCGGGGGCCTGGCTGGCCCTCGTCGCAGGCTTCGGCGGCATGCGCGACCACGACGGCGCGCTGTCCTTCGCGCCTCGCCTGCCCGAGGGCCTGACCCGGCTCGCCTTCACCATCCGACATCGGGGACACCGGATCGCTGTGTCCACCAACGGCAGGGAGACCACGTACACCCTGATGGACCAGGGGACGAACCTGGAGATCCGGCACCACGGCCTGCCCGTCACGGTGTCCTCGGGTTCCCCGATCACCCTGCCCGTCCCGCCGGCCCCCCTGGTGGCCAGCCCGGAGCAGCCGTTCGGAAGGGCTCCGCGTCGGCGCAAGCCGACGATCACCCAGTGGTGACACGCGTTCCGGGCTGATCCCCGCCCGAGGGCGATCGCGCAGTTCGAACCGGTCCGCCGTCCTTCCCCTTGCGGAAGGGCGGCGGACCGCCGTCAGGAGGTCCGGTCGGCGTACGGCGTGGGGAGGCGCCGTCGGCCGAGTTGCCAGCTGTCGTACCAGGTCGACAGGGCCGATCCCGTGACGGGACGGCTGTACAGGAAACCCTGGGCCCTCTGGACCCCCAGGCGGACCAGGGCCTGCGCCACCTGGGGCGTCTCGACTCCCTCCGCGATCGTCCGCAGCTGGAGGTCCTGGGCCAGGGCCACCACGGAACGGACGATGGCGGTGTCCTTGGTGTCCGCGGTCATATCCGTGACGAAGCTGCGATCGATCTTCACGGTGTCCACCGGGAGCTGTTTGAGCCTGCCCAGCGAGGACCATCCTGTGCCGAAATCGTCCACGGAGATCTTGGTTCCGAAGTCGTGGATCCGGCGCAGCGTCGCCACCGCCGCCTCGCTCGCCAGAGCGCTTTCTGTGACTTCGAAACGGATCATCCAGGGTGGGATCCCCGACTCGATGATCTTTTCGATCAGGTAGGACGCGTAGTCGGTCGAACTCAGCAGAGCCGGGGAGAGGTTGACGGCGACAGGGATGGACCTGCCGGCCTCCAACCAGGCACCGCACTGCACGAGGGTCTCGCGCAGGATCAGATCGGTCAGGCCCCCGATCAACCCGTTCTGTTCGGCCAGGCCGACGAACTGCAACGGCGGTTGGGGACCTCGCTGGGGATGGTGCCAGCGGGCAAGGGCTTCCACACTGGCGACGTTGTTGGTGAACAGGTCGATCACCGGTTGGAAGGCCACGCCCAGCTGATTGCCCTCGATGGCGGCCCGCAGGTCCTTGACCATCCACAGGCGGCTGCCGGCGGTCTCGTCGAACCCGGGGTCGAAGAACTCCACTTCCGTGCGTTCCCGTTTGGCACGGTACATCGCCAGATCTGCCCTCTGCAGGAGCACGTGGGTGTCGGATCCGTGATCGGGGGAGACCGCGATCCCGATGCTCCCGCTCAGCGAGATCTGCCCGCCCGGGCTGTCGAAGGGCTCGCGCAGCAGATCCGCCAGCTCCTGCGCGATCATGACCACCTGGTTGTTGTCCTGCATCCGGTCCAGGACGACGGCGAACTCGTCCCCTCCGAGTCTGGCCACGGTGTCGCTGTTGCGCAGCCGCCGGCGCACCCTGTCGGCCACCTGGCGCAGGACCTGGTCGCCGACCTGATGGCCCTGGGAATCGTTCACGTCCTTGAAACCGTCCAGATCTATCAGCAGCAGGGCGGTTCGCAGACGGCTGTGAGGATCGGACCGCAGACAGTGCCCGAGTCTCTCGTGCAGCAGCTCCCTGTTGGGCAGATCCGTCAGGGCATCGTGGAAGGCCCGGTAGCGGATCTGGGACTCGGCCTCGTGACGCCCTGTCGCCGCCGCCACGATGTTGGCGACCGTCTTCAGGAAGTGCATCTCCTCCTCGCCGAAGGCCGCCGGCTGCCGGGCGTAGGCCGTGATAGCGCCGAACAGCCTGCGTTCTCCCCCCAGCGGGACTCCCGCACAGCTGTGCACCGGCGGGGCGCCCACGATGCCGTCGATCGACGCCTGCCTGTCGGTGATCCTGGGCAGGACCCGGACCTCGCCGCGATCGACCACCTGTTGGGCCAGACTCTCGGGGGGCACGGCGCAGGCGGGGGGGCAGCGCCATCCGAAGGTCGCCGTGTAGCGCAGTTCCTCGCTCCGTCGGTCCGTCAGCGCCAGGCACACCACGGGCAGGTCGAGGTAGTCCGAGACGAGCCGGATCGCCCGCTCCAGCAGCTCCTGCAGGTCCACTGTGGACAGGGCCTGCTGTCCCAGCATCGCGATCGCTTCCTGACGGTGTCCCCGTTCGAGGTGGGTCTCGTGATCGGGGTCGAGGGGCCGCGCGTCGTCGTAGGAAGTCAGGACCCCGACGATCTCGTCCTCGGCGCCCCTCACCGGGACGACGCAGATCTCGACCTCCACGGCCGTGCCGTCCTTGCGCAGACACTGCCTGTGGGAGCGCTCCGGCGGGTCCCGCTGCGGGTCCTGCTGCGGGAGGCGGTCCGTCGTCCCGGGAGAGGCGAGTCGTTCGAAAACGGCGACCTGGTCCTGCGGGCTCAGAGGGTCCGGCTCGCCGAGGATCTCCTGCACGGTGTACCCGAACAGCCGTTCGGCAGCCGGGTTCCACACCACGACGCGGCCCTCGGCGTCGGTCTGCACGAGGGCGGTGGGAGTCGCCCGGAGGACGGCCCACGGGTCGACCCCGCTGCCGGGGTACGTGCCGGTCACGTCCCCTCCCCTTCCGGTCTGCGTCTTCGTGTCTTCCGTCGGCGACGCCGGATCCTGATCGGGCACTCCGGATTCCCGTCGGGTCGCGGTCCGCTGCCGGGCCCGCTCCTTCCAGCATCTTCTCGGATCGGGCCGGGCGGGCCTTGAGCCGTCCGACCGGTGATTTTCGTGGCCACAGGGACGTCCCGGGTCCTTCGTGGTGATAGATCACGACGTCGCCCTGTTGCGCGCCTCGGACCAGTACGGTGCAGGAGGGACGGACCGAGCGAGCCGGCTTCTGGGAGCGGCGGGGGCCGGGTGCGGGACCCGGGGATCCGCGGGAGGCGGTGGGGAGGGCAGGCACACCGTGAGACCGGTCGACGCTCAGCAGTGGAGGTTCCTGGGGGAGGGCGGGCTCGTCCGACCCGGTGAACCCGTCCGGTTGGTCAACGACGTCGTGGGCGAGGGCGTGAGCCTGGACGACCGTTCACTGCCGTGTTGGGGACCCCCTGTTCCGATCATCGTCACCCGGGCGGGAGCCTGCGCGGACCCGATCCGCTTCGGAGAACGGATCGGTCTGTGCCTGGCCGGGCACGGGCCCCTCACACCTCCCGAGGTCTGCGGGGAAGCCGGCGCCGAGCACTGGGAGGTGACGGGATGTTTCACCGGTGCGGGTGTCGTGTTCGATCGGCCGGTGGGGCTGCTCCACCTCGGGCGGGGGGACCACCTGGTGGCCCGTGTCCCGAACACGTCGGCGTCGGGAGCACGCCGGCCTCCCCGCCGGAGGCCCCCCGAGACCTCGGGGCAGGGGCCCTCGCCGATCTGGGCCTGGTGGGCCGGGGAAGTCGGCCTCCCCGCCACGGCTTTTCCCCGGGAGCTGCGCGCCGTCGACGGGGTTCCCAGCGACGTCCGTCTGCGGGGGACCGCCGTCCCGCTGACCTCGGCCGAGGAGTCGGGGGGCAGGAACGGGATCGACAGGAACGGGATGGAACTGTGCGTGGGGTCGGGGACTGTCGAACTGCTGGCGGGCCCCGGGGTGCCGGTCCGGTGCCACTGGGAGGGGCCCTGGGGGGCCTGGCTCGCGGATCTGATGGGTTCCACGGGTCCTGGGGAGGTGAGGGTGCAGGGGCAGCTTCTGCGGGCTCCTGAGCCGTCCGTGGACCCCGTTCGTTCCCTGGCCTGGGCTGTGGACTCTGCCGGGCGGTCGCTCGGGGGCGGGGACTCCGACCCCTCCTGGCCCGCGAACAGGGTGATGTGGCGCGTCGCCCGACTGCCGGTCCCCGGCCGTCCGGTCTCTGTGCGACGCGCAGGCACCTGGCTCCTGCCGCTGCCGGTCCGCGACGGCGAACCGGGGACCTCGACGACGGTGACACCGGCTCCCCCGATCGCCGGCCCGAGTACGCCGGGCAGGAGTACGCCGGGCGGGGTGGGGAGGGGCGGGGGACCCTCCGCCCGTGGGGGGCGTCGACGCCCGATCGGCGGGCCGGGCGGACCGGGCGGACCGGGCGGACCGACCACCGGGTGCGAACGGGAGGTGCTGGAGACGCCGCCCGCGATCGTTCGCGACCCACGGACCGGACGTCGTCTGCTCCGGATCGTCCTCGTGGACCACTCCGCGACCGGCGAGGGACCCGCGACCGGCGCACCGTGGGCGGACGGCGTCGTTGTCCTCGGCTATACGGTGCGGATCCACGGCGGGGGCCGGGGCTCACAAGGCTTTACCCTCGGCGGGTGACCGATATCGTGTACCGGCCGACGATCGAGTTCGGCCGCCTCTTGTTCGCCCAGCGCAAATGGAGGATCCGCGTCGAGGATCCCCAGTGGCTCCCCTCGACCGGTGCTGCGGTGGTGGTCTGCAACCACGTCGGCTACCTCGATTTCGCCTTCGTGGAGTACGCGGCCTGGAGCCGGCGCCGGAAGGTGCGCTTCATGGCCAAGGAATCGGTCTTCCGCAACCGGTGGTCCGGCCCGCTCATGCGGGGTATGCACCATATTCCCGTGAACCGCGCGGCGGGTTCCGGGGCCTTCCGTGAAGCGATCAAGGCGTTGCGGAGCGGCGAGGCGATCGGTCTCTTCCCCGAGGCGACCATCAGCAGGTCGTTCACCATCAAGGAGTTCAAACTCGGCGCCGCACGTCTGGCGCAGGCCACCCAGGTACCGATCGTGCCCGTCGCGATCTGGGGCAGTCAACGGATTTACACCAAAGGCCGCAAACTCGACCTGCGCCGGGACAGGGCGATCACGGTGGCCTTCGGGGAACCGCTGGCCCCCGAGCGCCGTGCGGACTGCCAGGAAGTCACCGAAGAGCTCTCGGCCCGCATCGCGGGAATGCTGGAGGGGATCCAGCGGGAGTACCCCCAGAAACCCACGGACGAGGACGATCGTTGGTGGCTGCCGACACATCTGGGGGGCACGGCCCCCACACCGGAACAGGCCGCGGCCCTGGACGCCGCCGAGGCCGCAGCCCGTCACTCCGGGAACCACGACCCTGCGGGGAACCACGACCCTGCGGGCGCGTAGGAGCCGACAGGGACCCATCGCCGCGCCCAACGGCTGGGAGGATCCAGCACGGCTGGGGAGGATCCAGCACGGCTGGGGCTCCCGGGTGCGCGATCGGTCGGACGGGGGCTCGGCCGGACGTG
>JAUPKJ010000319.1 GCA_030837505.1 Actinomycetota bacterium | reverse complement strand
CGTTCTCCACGGCGCGCATGAAGGCGTCGCTGACGCGCACCGAGTTGTTGGCGTTCTGGTACTGGACGCTGACGATGTCCTTGCCGCCGAGGTCCATGTCGAACCCGGCGTCGCGCAGGGCGCGGATCTTGTCTTCCTCGCGGGCCTTGGTGGTGACGAACTCCTCGATGTCAGGGTGGTCGACGTCGAGGACGACCATCTTGGCCGCGCGGCGGGTCGCGCCCCCGGACTTGATGGTCCCGGCGGAGGCGTCGGCGCCGCGCATGAACGACACGGGCCCGGAGGCCGTGCCGCCACTGGACAGCAGTTCCTTGGAGGAGCGGATCCGCGAGAGGTTCAGGCCGGACCCGGACCCGCCCTTGAAGATGAACCCTTCCTCTTTGTACCAGTTGAGGATGGACTCCATGGAGTCGTCGACCGAGAGGATGAAGCAGGCGCTGACCTGCTGGGGGGCGGGGGTCCCCACGTTGAACCAGACGGGCGAGTTGAAGCTGAACACCTGGTGCAGCAGCATCCAGGTCAGTTCGTGCTCGAAGGTCTCGGCGTCGGCGTCGCCGGCGAAGTAGCCCTCGGCCCTGCCGGTGCGCACGTAGGCGCCCACGACGCGGTCGATGAGGCCGCGCAGACTGCTCTCGCGCTCGGGGGTGCCCGGGGCCCCGCGGAAGTACTTGGTGGTGACGATCGTGGAGGCGTTCAGGCTCCACGTGGTCGGGAACTCCACCCCCTGCTGTTCGAAGATCGTCTCACCGGTGCGCCAGTTGGTCTGGACGACGTCGCGCCGTTCCCAGGTGACCTCGTCGTAGGGGTGTGTCCCGGCCGTGCTGAAGATCCTGCGGATCTTCAGTCCCCGGCGCTGCACCCGTGGCGCGTCGCTCCGCGTCTTGCGGGCCCCCGTGCCGGACGCGATCTGAGTCATCGTCGCTTCCTCAATCTCTCGGCTTCGTCCCGGACCCGGTGGGGGCTGGCGTGCCTATCCGTCCTGGCCAGCCCTGTCGGTCCGTGCTCTGTATTCCTCGGGTTCCTCCGAGTAGCTGTGTTTCCCGGAGGTGGTGCTGGATCTCGTGAGGCCCGTCGGGCGCGGTCGTCCCCGTCCCGCACCGTACGGATCCGCCGAGACTCCCGTCCGGGAGCGATCCCGGCTGTCGGGTGTCGTGTCGTGGGCTTCCGCCCGCTTCGTCGGCCCTGTTCGTGTTGCCACGTTCGTGTTGCCGCGTTCTTGGTGCCGTTCGGTTCTGTCCGTTGCTGCTCGGTTCTGTCCACGGGGGTCTTGTTCTTCCCGTGGGGTCCTGCGTCCTCCGACGGCGGGTGCCGGTCAGGACGATCCCGGTCCGTTCCCCGGTGGTCCGGCGGGGACCACCTCGCAGGGTGGTCGGGAACGGTCGGTGAGCAGGGGCAGGTCGACGCCGTGCGCCTCCCGGGGGTCGGGGGGCTCCGGTCGGGCCCGCAGGACGGCGATGGCGGCCTCGAAGTCCTCCAGGGAGTCGAACGCCTGGTAGACGCTCGCGAAACGCAGGTAGGCGACCTCGTCGAGTTCCTGCAGAGGTCCGAGGATGCTCAACCCGATCTCGTGGGCATCGATCTCGGCGGCCCCGCGGGTGCGGATCTGTTCCTCGACGCGGTGGGCCAGGAGGGCCAGGTCGTCCTCGTCGACCGGGCGGCCCTGGCAGGCTCTGCGCACCCCGGTGATGATCTTGAGTCTGCTGAAGGGCTCCGTGGCCCCGGAACGTTTGATCACCGTGAGGGCGGCGGTCTCCAAGGTGCTGAAGCGCCGTCCGCAGTCCTGGCACTGGCGACGTCGGCGGATCGCCAGCCCGTCGTCGGTGCCGCGCGAGTCCACCACTCGGGAATCGCCGTGTCGGCAGAACGGGCAGTGCACCGTCTTCCCTTCCCCTCGGGTTCCGTTCGGGTCCGCGGCCGTCGCCGGTCCGCGGAAGGGCCGTGATACCACAACAGGTGAGGTCCCGGCCTGGTCGATGGCCTCGCGGGACGCTCGCTCCGCTCCTGCCAGGAGCGCTTGGGAAGCCCTGAAAGGAGCCCTCGGACAGTCTGACGGAACCGACCGCTTGGGACCGCTCCGTCACGTAAATCTTGACCACAAAAACTATATCTAGATGACTTACCGTCCCTACACACTAGATCTGGTGCTCCACCGTAGGACGGTCACCTGTTCGGCGCAAGTTCGACCCGCGGCCGGCAGAGCGGGACAGGCCCGGCCCCACCCCGGTCTTCGAACAGCTGTTTGAATCCCTGTCCACAACCCCGTAGCGTGATCCTCAACCTCTCGACCGGCCCGGGGAACAATGTCGATGCACGTCCACGGACCACCGTCCAACACCCCGGATCGTCCCCGCAGCGGAACCGACGCACAGGGAACACAGGGCCGGCTCAAGGACAACACAGGGCCAGCTCAGGGACAGACGGCAACAGGGCCGGACGCGCAGGGACGAGCTGACCCGGCGGACGGACCCACAGGGGTACCGCGAGACCACAGTTCCACCCCGGAGGGCCTCGCAGGGCCCGTCCGGCAACGGCTACCAGGAGGCGACCGATGGGGCGGGAGCAGGACACCAGCAAAACCCCGCAGGGCAGTGCGGGAGACCGGGTCAGGTCCTTGCCTGACGGCCCGGCCGGGGACGACGGCCTGACACCGCGCCAGCGCCGGGTCCTGGAGACCGTCCAGGAGGCCGTCCAGCGCAACGGGTACCCCCCCAGCATGCGCGAGATCGGGCAGGCCGTGGGCCTGACCAGCCCCAGCAGCGTCTCCCACCAGCTGTCGAGCCTGGAACGCAAGGGCTACCTGCGCAGGGACCCCAACCGCCCCCGGGCGATCGAGGTGATCTGGCCGGCGGGCAGCTCGCCCACCGGCGGCTCGCCGAACGCCGGCAGGCTCTGGGCCGCGGGCAGCTCGCCCACGCAGCAGGAGACCGCTCAGACCGCCCCCGGCGAGCGGGTCCCCGCACCCTCGTACGTGCCCGTGGTCGGCCGGATCGCGGCCGGGGGGCCGATCCTCGCCGAGCAGGCCATCGAGGACGTCTTCCCCCTGCCCCGCCAGCTCGTGGGCGACGGCGAGGTCTTCGTCCTGAAGGTCGTGGGCGATTCCATGGTCGACGCCGCCATCTGCGACGGAGACTGGGTCGCCGTCCGCCGACAGCCCGTCGCCGACAGCGGGGCCGTGGTCGCCGCCATGATCGACGGCGAGGCCACCGTCAAGACCCTCAAACTCCGGGACGGACACGCCTGGCTCATCCCCCGGAACCCCGCCTACCAGCCCATCTCGGGGGACCAGGCCACCATCCTCGGCCGGGTCGTCGCCGTCCTGCGCAGGCTCTGACCCCCAGAACGCAACACCGAGTGACGGGAGGTCATCCCACCGGGGGGAAGGTCACCCCGAGCGACGATCCTTGCCCCATCGGGACGTCGACCGAACGGTGGAGGAACACTCAGTGAGAGCCAGGACGACCCGGAACGGGGTTACTCTCGAAACCTGCGACATGTGCCCGTCTCTGGCCAGGGAGAACCCATGCACGGTACGTCTGCGCACGGTCTCGCCGCGCACCGCCCCACCGCGCACGCCTCCTCGGCGCGCCGCACAGCCCTCGAAGGGACCGTGCGCTCGGTCCTCTGCCGACAGCTGCGGATAGAACCGGACAGCCTGACCCACGACGTCGATCTGCGCGAGATCGGTGTGGACGACGACGAGGCTCTCCGCGTGATCGTCGAAGTCGAACAGGAACTGGACGTGCGCTTCCCCGACGACTTCCTCGACGGGATCCACACCTACGGCGACCTCACCTCAGCCGTGATGATCGCGGTCGGCGAGTAAGAGGCTCCGGCGGCAAGCGGCTCGAACAAGCAACTCGAAACAACGGCAAGCAACTCGAACAAGCAGCTCAAGCGCTCCGCACCGGGCTGCGCTCCGGCGCCGTTCGCCGTCATTCGGCGTCGCTCGGCGCCGGAGCGCACAGGCCCCGAGGGTCTCTCAGTAGGGAGCCACCAGCCGCTGCGGATGGCGTGGGCAGGGGTCGTCGTCGTGCGAGTGCCACTGTCCCGACAGCTCGCAGGTCGTCTCGGGGTCGTGTTCGCAGTCGTGGAAGCAGGTGCATTCCTCCACCGCGGTGTTGGCGCGGTGGGTGCTCTTCACGAGGTTCGCCATCTCCAGACAGTACGGTGCTCTCACGTTGGGAAGTCAAGAGGTCACGCAGAGGGATCCCATTCCTTCGGTCGATCTCCTCCTCCTGGCGGAACCACGCCCCCCGTGCGGTCAACGGGCTGTTTCGATGGCTTCCAGGGCCCGCCGGACGTCCTCGCTGTCATTCCACACGTGGAACGACAGCCGCACTCCCCCGGCGCGACCGGCGGTCCTGCACCCGGCGGCCGTCAGGGCCCCGCGCACCGTGCCCTGCGGGTCCGGCAGGGAAACCATGGCCCGCCCCGCCGCGGGCAGGCCCAGACCGGCCCGGAGCTCGTCGGCCAGCCCCACGTCGTACGCGTGAACGGCCTGCGGGTCGGTCGCGGCGAACAGTTCCAGAGCCGGCACTGCCCCCGCCCAGGCCAACCAGGCCGGTGAGACGTCGAACCGCCGGGCGTCCGGGGCCAGGTCCATCTGCGGCCCGTACACCGAGTCCCACACGGACCGCCCCGCGTACCAGCCGGCACAGTGGGGGCGCAGCCACGCCGCCGCAGGATCCCGGACGGTGAGGAAGGCCACGCCCCGCGGGGCGCACAGCCATTTGTAGGCCCCACAGACCGTGACGTCGTACTCCTCGGCCCGCACGGGCAACCACCCGACCGCCTGACTGGTGTCGCACAGGGTGAGAGCGCCGACGGACCGCGCAGCCTCGGCGATCCGTTCGCCCGGCAGGACCCGGCCGTCGGAGGACTGCACCAGGGAGAACGCCACGAGGTCCGTCCCGGGGCGCACCTCCTGGAGGAGGCGGTCCGCCGGAACCTGCCGGACCCGCACGCGCCGGTCGGGGCGCTCGGCCTGGACCAGCAGCGGGAACAGCACGGAGGTGAACTCGCCGTGCACGGTGAGGACCTCTGACCCCTCGGGCAGGTTCACGGCGACGAGCCCGACGAGCGCCGACACCTGGGAGCCGACGGCGACGTTCCCCGGGGCGGCGTCCACGAGCCGGGCATAGACGGCCCGGCACCGTTCGACCGCCTCGTCGTAGACAGAGGGGACCGCTCGCCCGGCCTGCCAGTCGTCGACGGCCGCCCGCAGGGCGTCGGCCGTGCCCCGGGGCGGCAGACCCAGGCCCGCCGCGTCCAGGTACCCCGGGACAGGCTCGAACGCCCCCCGCAGTTCCTCCAGGCCG
>JAUPKJ010000318.1 GCA_030837505.1 Actinomycetota bacterium | reverse complement strand
CTGCTCCTGCCCTTCCTGCTCGACGCCAACCTCCGCCCCCACCGCCTGTCCACCTTCGGAACAGGCGAGCGAACCATGCACTGGAACCTCATGGGCGAAGGAGCCACCGGTACCACCCGGGTCGGCTACGTCTGGTTGGAATTCGAACGCCCCACCGAACCGTCACGGTGGTTCACGTGCGGGGCCAGGCTGGCCGCCACGGCCCACACCACCACCGTGCAGGCCGACTACTTCACCACCGACCTGCGCGTGGGGATCCCCGGAGGGCTGAGCCTGTCCAAGGACAGCGGGCAGCCCCTGACCCGACGCGAACTCGACGACGCCCTCGGGACGCGCGGAGCCCGCCACCCCAGCGCCCTCGAATACCGCACGGCCGTCCGTTCGGAACTGTTCCCCGGCCTGAGCGAGCAACGCTACGAGGCCCTCCTCATGGCTCTGTTGCAGTTGCGGACCCCCAAGCTCTCCCAGCGCCTGGACCCCTCACTGCTGTCCGTGCTGCTCTCCCAGGCCCTGCCGCCCCTGGGCGCCGCCGAGATCAGCGAACTCGCCGAGGGTTTCGAACGCCTCGACCAGCAGCGCGAGCGTCTGCGGCAGGGGGACCGGGAGATCGAAGCGGCCGGGGAACTCGCCGCCCGACAACAGGCGTACGCCCGGCGCGTGCTGCGCGCCTCTGCCGCGGCCCTGAGCTCCGCCACGAGCGAACTCGACAAGATCACCCGCAAGGCCCGTCTGTCCCAGGAGGAGCACGACCACGTCGCCGAGCTCCTGGGGACCGCAGAGGAACTGCGGCAGACCCTGCACGGGGAACGCCGGGGCCTCGACGGGAGGATCGAGGGCCTGACCGGCAGCGAGGAATACAAGAAGGGCCGCGGCCTCGACCGCCTCCGACACCAGTCCGAGCAGGCCGGCCTACGGGCGGCCAAGGCCGAGGAACAGGCCGCCCGGCTGCAGCAGGACGCCTCGCACGACGCCCGGGCCGCCCAGAACGCCGGGACCGGAGCTGCGGCTCTTGCCCGCAGCAGTGCCGGTTCGGCCGAACAAGCAGACCGGGCCGCCGACAGAGCCGGGCTGTCCAGCATCCACACCCGCCTCCACGCCCTGAGCGGTTCCGACGAAGACGGGTCCGGCGAACAGGCCACCGATCACAGGGCCACCGATCACAGGGCCAACGATCACAGGGCCGACGAACACGGTGCCGAGGCACAGGGTGCCGACGAACCAGCGGCTGCCGAACAACCGACCGGACACCCCGGCGGTGGCCCTCGCGCCCTGCTGCGGGCCGCCGTCGAGGACCGGCGGCACCGCATCGACACCGTCTGTGAGGCCCTGAACCACCACGACCGAGCCCTCGAACGACGCGCCGAGGCCGAGACCGAACTCGAACAGGCCCGCGGAGAATACGGAGATCTCCAGCAGGCCCAGGCCGAGGCCGAGGAGCACCACCGGCAGGCCCGCGAGAACCTGGCAGACGCCGTCCTCGCCTGGGCCGACTCCTGCCGCGAGATCACCTTCCCCGACCCCGCCGCCCTGGCCGATCTCGTGGAGGCCGAGACCGACCTGCTCGCAGAGGTCGACCGAGCAGCCTCCCTGACCCTCGAACAGATAACCCGCCGGGAGGAGATCCTGCGGGCCGAACAACGCACTGCCCAGGGGGCCCGCTCCGAACTGACAGCCGAGATCCACCGGCTGGAACAGGAACGGGACCTGCCCCCACCGGCCCCCCACACGAGGACCTGCGACCGCACGGCCCTCGACGGCGCCCCCCTGTGGCGGGTCGTACGGTTCGCCGAACACCTGACCGAAACCGAACAGAGCCGCCTGGAAGCTGCCCTCCAAGCCTCAGGGCTCCTCGACGCCTGGGTGCTGACCACCGGCGCCGTCGTCGGCCACGACCTGTTCGCCGTCCCGGACGCCCTGCCGTCCGCGCCCGGCGCTTCCCTGGCCGACGTGCTCGAACCCGAACGCGACACTCCCGTTCCGGCCCCGACCCTCACCAGCCTGCTGCGATCCGTGGCCCTGCAGCGGTCCGTCGCCCCGCCGGAGCCCATAACTCGCACGACCCCCACCGAAACCTCTCCTCCGGCCGGCCCGGGCCCGGCACACCCCGCAGCGATCGGCTCGGACGGAACCTGGCGGATGGGACCGCTCACCGGCACCTGGGACAAACCCCAGGCCGAGTACATCGGCACCACAGCCCGCCGACGCGCCCGCGAACGCCGGCTCGGCGACCTGCGAGCCCGCCGGGAAGACCTCGACGGCATCCTGGACGGACTGTCCACAGCACTCGAACAGCTCGCGTCGCGCCGGACGCAACTCACTGCCGACCGCCGGGCCCGGCCCTCCCACGCAGACCTCACCCTGGCCCGCGAGAACCTTGCCACGGCACAGTCCCGGGCCCAGGCCGCCGAAGCACTCGTGCACCGACGCGCGAAAACCCTCCTGCAACGCGAAGAACAGACCCAGGCCACTCTGCGGAAGGCCGAGGCCACGGCGGCGGACTACCAGGTCCCCGCGGACCGCACCGCGCTGCGGGGCCTGCTGTCCGCAGCCGACACCTACCGAGAACAGGCCCTGACCTGGTTGGACGCACAGGAACGGGCCGCGACGGCCCACCGGTACGCCCAGGAACTCGCCGAACGTGCCGACCGTTCGAAACAGACCGCGCAGGACCAGTCCGCACTGGCCCTCACCGCCAGGGAAGAACACCAGCAAATCGCCGGGACCCTCCACGCCGTGGAAAAGAACGTCGGCACCAGCTACCGCGCGATGCTGGAAGAACTCACCCGCCTGCGAACCCTGTGTGGGGAACACGACCAACGAATCACGCAGACGGGCAGAGAAGTCGAACACCTCACCGGACGCCTCGGTGAACTGCGGGTCCGACGCACCGCCGACGACGAGGCCCGGGCCCTCGCCCACACCGGCCGGGACGCTGCCGCCGCCAGATTCCGGCACCTGTGCTCGGGCACCTTCCCCGCCGACAGCGGCCTGGAACGCCTCGACGACCTGCACAGCTCCCTGACCGCCTCCGACGGGATCCGGGCAGCCCTGGAATCGGCCAGACTGGTCTCCGCCACCTGGAACAACGTTCCCCACAGCCCCAAGAACCTCGCCGACGCCCTGCACCGCCTCTCCGAGAGCCTCCACGCCTCCCGGGACCACCTCGCCGAACGCGCAGACCTGGAGATCGAGACCGACGAGGACATCGGAGTCCTCACCGCGATCATCGACGGGACAAGGGTCGGCGCTCGCGAACTGTTCGAGTCCTTGCGGGCCGAGGCCGAACGCAACCGACAAGAGATCACCGACCGGGAACGCGAACTGTTCGATCGAACGCTCACCGGGGACACTCGCCGCCACCTGGCCGCCCGGATCCGGCAGGCCCGCGAACTCGTCGACGGCATCAACAACCGGCTCGAACGGGTCCGGACGGCGTCCAGGGTCGCCGTCCGGCTGGTCTGGGAAGTCTCCCCGGAACTGCCCGCCGGCACCCGGACCGCGCGCGAACTGCTCCTGAAGGACCCCGTCCGGCTCGGCGAGACCGACCGTCAGGCCCTGCACCGCTTCTTCCGCGACCGGATCGAGGCGGCCAAAGCCGAGAACACCGCCGCGAATTGGGAACAACAGCTCGCCCAAGTGTTCGACTACACCAAGTGGCACCGTTTCGTCGTCAAAGTGGACCGGGCCAACGGCGCGGGCTGGCAGGTGCTGACCAAGAAACTGCACGGCGCCCTGTCCGGGGGCGAGAAGGCCATTGCCCTGCACCTGCCCCTGTTCGCCGCCGTCGCAGCCCACTACCAGACAGTTCCCCCTGCGCCCCGGATCATCCTTCTCGACGAGGTCTTCGTCGGGGTCGACACGGTCAACCGGGGCCAGGTCTTCGCCCTGCTGGCAGCCCTCGACCTGGATCTGATGCTGACCTCCGACCACGAATGGTGCACCTACCGGGAACTGGACGGCATCGCCGTTCACCAGCTCATCACCGGCGACGGCGACGACGCCGTCACCACCGCCCGGTTCGTCTGGAACGGCCACGAGATCCTCTCCGACCCCTGACCCGAACCGCCGGCAGAAGCCCACAACGAACGGCCCCGATCCCAGCCCTCCCAAAGGACTGTTGGGAAGAACAGCGATCCGGGCCGGAGACTCCTGTGTCCCAGACTCCTGTGCCCCCGACCGGTTACTCCCGAGTTCCGCACACACCGAACGAAGCGCCGGTCTACCGTGGACAGTCTCAGGGCGCGGGACCCGCAGCAGAGCACCCGGACCGGGGCAGACCCCCGGCCTTCGCGCCGAACACACCCGGCGTCAGGGGACCACCATGGAACGGCGCTTCTTCTTCGCCAACGCCTCGGCCCTGCTGTGCGCGGCCGGGCTGGCGCCAACAGCCGGGACACCGGCCCTCGCCGACCCCGGGGCCGCGACCCCCACCCCGTCCGAAACACTCCAGGGCCCGGACCCGCAACCTCCGGGCACCCCCGCCTGGTGCGACGTCACGACCCACGGCGCCTCCCCGTCGGCCACGCCCGCCGAGAACGACGCGGCCCTCGCCGCAGCCGTCGCGGCGATCCCCCCGGCCGGCGGGGTCCTGTACCTCCCCACCGGGACCTACAAGATCTCCCAGGCGCTCACCCTCGGCACGAACACGCTCGTCCAGGGCGACGGCATGAACGCCACCGTGCTGCACCAGACGTCCACCACGGCCAACGGCATCACCCTGACCGGGACCGGACCGCGCTACGTCGCCCTGCGTGACCTCAAACTGCAGGGCCCCCGGTCCGGCAGCGGCATCGGCGTGCAGCTCACGACCACGACCACGAGCGCCGTGGCCTCGTGCGACCTGTCCCGCCTGTACATCAAGGACTTCGGCGGGGCCGGCGTCAGCACGAACATCCTGATCACCTCGACCCTGACCGACCTGCGGGTACAGGGGTGCGGCACCGGCTTCCACCTGCTGTCGGGAACATCGGTGGCCTTGACGGCCTGCTATGCCCTCAGCTGCCGGGGACCCGGATACCACCTGGACGCCGTCACGTACAGCACGCTCGTCAACTGTGCGTGCGACAACTGTCCCGTCGGGTACCACCTGGCCGGGTCCCGGAACATCAGCCTCGTCGCCTGCGGGTGCGAACGCGCCGCGCAGACGTCGTACCTGGTCGAGGCCGGCAGCAGCAACAGCCTGCTGAATTGCTACAGCTCAGGGGCCGGGGCCGTCGCGTTCCGGATCGCCGGCGGCAGCGCCGCGGCGACCCTGCTCGGCGTGCGCGAAACGGCCCCGACCGACACCACCACGGCGTCGATCCAGGTCGAGGAGGGATCCACGGCGTTCGTCCTCGGCCCGTCGGCCGTGTCACCCACCCGGTACGCCCCGAACACCACCGGCCAGTGGACCCCCACGGACCTCACAGTCGCGTCCCCCTCGACCGCCACAGCCTGTCTCGAACGCTCCGGGACCACCGAAGCCGCCGCCTACACCCTGGCGACCGCCGGCACGGCGCGGTGGTCGCTGGGACTGTCCCCGGACTCCACCGACGACCTGCACCTGCGCAACACCCGGGGGCCCCTGACGGCGATCCTCGCCGAGGACCGTTCCGAACAACCGAACCTGCAGCTCCTCAGCCCCACCAAGGCGTTCGGCGGCGGGGTGGGCGTCATCGGCATCGCCAACTCCCGGAAGGCCCCCACCCGCGCACCCGAGGGGGGCGGGATCCTCTACGTCGAGAGGGGAGCACTCAAGTACCGCGGCAGCACGGGCACCGTCACCAGGATCGCCCGCGCCTGACAATCCACAGGAACCTCCCCGCCCGTCGCGACGGCGCGCGGGGCGTCCGGCGAGTCCCGGAACGGCCCGGACTACGATCACCCGCGTGAATCCCTCGGCCGGCTTCTACGATCCCGATTCCCCGCCGTCGTCCGCCCCCGTCCAGGTGTGGACGGACGGGGCGTGCAGCGGCAACCCCGGACCGGGCGGCTGGGGCGTGCTCCTGCGCCACGGGCAGCACACCAAGGAACTGAGCGGCGGCGACGCCGGACCGACCACGAACAACCGTATGGAACTCACCGCCGCCATCCGTGCCCTGACGGCCCTCACCCGTCCCAGCAACGTCGTCCTCCACACCGACAGCACGTATGTGCGCAACGGGATCCAGAGCTGGCTGCCGGGATGGAAACGCAACGGGTGGCGCACCGCCGGCAGACAGCCTGTGAAGAACGCAGAACTCTGGCAGGAACTGGACGCCGCGTGCCAAAAGCACCAGGTGGAGTGGCGCTGGGTGAAGGGCCACGCCGGCGACCCCGGCAACGAACGCGCCGACGCCCTGGCGAACGAGGGCCTGGCCGGCGCTCGCCGCTGACGGCCGTCCGGTCCCGACCGGCCGAGGTCGCCTTCCTGCGGATGGTTCTGCGGGCGGTTGCGGGGGATTTCAGGAACGGGAGTCGTTCGTGCCCTGGGGAACGTCCTTGTCGTACAGCCGGCAGACGGCGGTCAGCAGGAGCTTGTTCTCGGCCTCCCGGAGGGCCTTCGTGGGGGCGCTGGGCTCGCCCTCGTCGTTGAACACCGTCGTGGTGTCGGCGCCCAGCGTGCGGTGGCCGTTCGGGGAGGCGAACATGAGGCTGCTGTGTCCGAGGGTGCCGCCGGTGTGTCCCCAGACAGGCCCGCACGGTGTGTCGACCCGGAGGATGCCGAGCCCGTAACCGCCGGCCCTTTCGGGATCCATCGGAACGGTCGCGAGCATTGCTGCGAGTTGGGCGGGGCGCAGGAGACGGCCCGAGAGCAGGGCCGAGATGAAAAGGCTCAGATCCGGGGTCGTGGAGATGACGGCGCCCGCGGTCCAGGCCCAGCTGAGGGACCAGTCCGACACGTCGGTGTATTCGATCTCGGGCCGGGACGAGGGGCCGGTGACCGTGGCCGTGTAGCCGTGGGCGTAGCCCCGTCCGGTGTTCGACGCCGCGTTCGTCGGCAGGTAGGTGTGGCGTAGCCCGAGCGGTCGGGCGATCCTTTCCTGCAACAGGTCGGCGGGGGTGCGACCGGTGGCCCGTTCCAGGATCAGTCCGACCAGGAGGTAATTGGTGTTCGAATACTCCCAGCGGGCGTCGGGTTCGAACACCGGCGGCCGTTTGACTGCTTCGGCGGCCAGTTCCTCGGGGGAGTAGTAGGCCGTGGGATCGGCGAAGAACCCCTCGATCAGTTCGGGGTCCGAGGTGTAGTTGTACAGGCCGCTGGTGTGCCGTAGGAGCATCCGCAGCGTGATGTTCTTCCCGCCCGGGACGAATCCCGGCAGGAGCTCCTCCAGGGAGTCGTCCAGGCCGAGTTTGCCCTCCCCCACGAGTTGCAGTGCGATGGTTGCCATCATCGTCTTGGTGTTGCTGCCGATCTCGAACTGGTCGTCGGCCCGCAACCGCCGTCCTGTGTCCCGATCAGCCAGACCCGCAGCGCCGGCTGTGACCCGTTTCCCGGTGCGCACCCGCACCGAGGAACCGATCGCTCCGGCCTCGACGACGTCCTCGACCGCGTCCCGCAGTGGCGAGGAGGTCGTCGACCGCCCTGCCCCGGTCTGGTCCGTCAGTTCTGGTAGGTCCGGAATCAGGAGCCTGTTCCCGGGGGCGTTCGGAACAGCGGCCGGCTTCTTACCGGCGGAAGAGGGGGCGGCGGAAGCGGGGGCGGCGGGCACCGCCAGGAACGTCCCCGCGGTCAACGTCGCAACGACGACCCCGGCGATCCGGCCCGGCACCCGGCGCGCCGGTCCGGACCTCCCGTGTGTTGACCAGGGCCTCCCGCCCGACGACAACTCACTATGAAGAACATGTCGGATATTCATGACTAAATAGTGCCCCACGAGACGCGGACAAGCCTTCTGATCGGCCTTCGAAACACCCGGGAATCACAGCCCCCACAGCGTTTCCCACAGGCCGGCGGGCTGGGGCACTGCCGAACATCACCGAGAGGACCCGTCTCGTACGAAACGGGTCCTCGTCCTGCGGGCCGGCGGAGAGCGTCCTGTGAATGATCAGGAACGTGAGGCGGTCGCGTCCTGGGGAACGTTCTTGCCGTACAGCCGGCAGGCGGCCGTCACCAGGAGGGTTTCCTCGGCAGCCGAGACGGCCTGCGAGGTCTCACTGGGTTCTTCCTCGTCGTCGAACACCGTCGTGGAGTCGGTGATCAGCGTGCGGCTGCCGTCCTGGGACGCGAACATGAGGCTGCTGTGTCCGACGGTGCCGCCGGTGTGGCCCCAGATGGTCCCGCACGGGGTGTCCACCCGGGCGATGCCCAGGCCGTAGCCGCCGGAGTCCTCGTCGGTCGGAACGGTCTTGAGCATTGCGGCGAGTTGGGCGGGACGCAGGAGCCGACCCGAGAGCAGCGCCGAGAGGAAACTGCTCACTTCCGGGGCTGTGGAGAGCACGGCCCCTGCGGTCGATGCCCAGCTGAGAGACCAGTCCGACACATCGGTGTATTCGATCTCGGGCTGGGACGAGGGGCCGGTGACCGTGGCCATGTAGCCGTGGGCGTAGCCCTGTCCGCTGTTCGACGCCGCGTCCGTGGCCAGGTAAGTGCGACGCAGCCCGAGCGGTCGGGCGATTCTTTCCTGCAGCAGGTCGGCGGGGCTGTGACCGGTGGCCCGTTCCAGGATCAGTCCGATCAGGAGGTAATTGGTGTTCGAATACTCCCACCGGGCGCCGGGTTCGAACACCGGAGGATGTTTGACAGCTGTGGCCGCCAGCTCTTTCGGCGAGTAGACGGTCGTGGGATCGGCGAAGAACTTCGCCAGGATCTCGCTGTCGTCGGTGTAGTTGTACAGGCCGCTGGTGTGTTGCAG
>JAUPKJ010000317.1 GCA_030837505.1 Actinomycetota bacterium | reverse complement strand
GTCAGGCCGTCGGCGAGGAAACGGCGCACCACGGGCACGACCCTGCGGTCGGAGGCCAGCGCCCGGAACTCCCCGAGCGACGGCCAGGTCGTGCCCGGTCTCAGGTCCGGCGAGACGGCGGCGGGGTCGATGCCGGTGCCGGCAGGGTCGGTGTGGTCGGTGTCGGTGTGGTCGGTGGGAGGCTGGGCGGGGTCGGTCACCGGGGCTCTCCAGTCGTCGTCGGGGCGTCGGCGGCGGGGCCGTCCGGGGCAGCGGGGTCGCCCGGAGCGGCGGGGTCGCCCGGGACGGCGGGCAGCCGGTCGGCGTCGAAGCAAGTGCGGGCCCCGGTGTGGCACGCGGCGCCCACCTGGTCCACGGAGATCAGCAGCGCGTCGCCGTCGCAGTCCAGGGCGGCCCCGCGCACCCACTGCACGTGGCCGGAGGTGTCACCCTTGCGCCAGTACTCCTGCCGGCTGCGGCTCCAGAAGGTCACGCGGCCCGAGGTCAGGGTGCGCCCGAGGGCTTCGTCGTCCATCCAGCCGACCATGAGAACCTCACGGGTGTCATGCTGCTGGATCACCGCACACACCAGACCGTCGGCGGTGCGCTTGAGCCGGTCGGCGATCCGAGGATCCAACAGGGCCGAACCGCCCGGCCCCGAACGGGCAACGGGTCCGCGGTCCGCGATACGCGGGGGTGTCGTGGCGTCCACGCCCCGCATCCTCCCATTACGGCCCGTCCGACTCACGGGCCACTCGCGTCCCGGTGGGTTCGGACCATGTTCCCCGGTGGGTTCGGACCATGTTCCGGGTCGGGCGCTGGCCCGGTGCCGGTTCAAGGGGCAGGGAGGAGCCTAATGCGGTCAGCCGGGATGCTCGCGCCCCGTCGACCGAGGTTCCGTAACGGTTTGTTGGCAGGTCACCAACGGATCGGAATAGGTCAAGGTGATGTTCGTCTGTTGCCAGGGGCTCTGGCGACCGCGATCGGTCACAGGTCGTCGGCGGCGGGCTAGGAGGGGACAGCAAATGGCCCGTACCCTGACACGGCAGTGTCTGGACATCCTGGAGTGGCACGGGCCGCTGAGTTGATGCGTGATCGGGGCGGCGAAGGCCGTCGGGACGAGTGACCGTCTGTGTGCCGAGTCCCAGGAGACGGGTTCCGGGAGATTTTCTCGAGGAAGGCTGGCATGGATACCGCCTGGTGGACCTTGGCCACTGCACTCTCGTCGTCGTTTTTGACCGGGTGCGCGGCTCTCGGCGTTGTTGTCGTTCAGCAGAGGTGGAAGAACAAGGCTGACGAAAAGGCCGCGCTTGAGGCGACGGTTGCTGCTCTCCTGACGCGGTCGATGGAAATCTGCTATCAGACTCGAGCAGTCACCTCGACACAGACTCTGCGATCAGGAATCTCAGAAGGTATCAACGTGCTGTTGGGTATACGGAAACCGCTTGACCCGATGGAGTTTTACGACTGGATGATACAGAGCCTCGGACCACTGACCGACGCGTGGTCACGTACGTGGTTGTTGGGTGACAAGACCTTGATCCAACTGGCGAATGACCTGATGGAGACTGTGAACGAAGTCATAGCAGTGAGCAGTCGCACCCATGTTCCCCGCACGTTGGCAGGACAGGTCGTCAGAGTTGTTGTGGGTGAGAAGACCGACTCGAAAATTCAGGACGCCTCGGACGCCGCGCTCGCGCGCCTGACCGAAGCACGACGCGCGCTCACGGAATATGCGAGAACTACCCTGAAGATGCCCGAGACCAACCTGTTCGCTGCCCGTGAACGGGTGTAACCCTTCCGTGGTGGTGTTTCCGGAACCGCAGCCGTCGCCGGTGTCCAGCGCAGAACCCTGGGCGAGGGCGCCGGCGTCGATCAGGTGAAGGTTCAGCTGGTAGCCCATCGCAGACTCTCTCTTTCTCGTCGGTGGTGAGCATCAGGACTAGGCGGCTGTCGCGCCGGTCCAGAACAGCTCCGTCGGGCAGGGCCGAGTCGGGGGTGTCTGCGGGCGCGACGTGCAGGGCCGGCGCAGGGCAGCCCTCGTCGATCCAAGCGCGCATGGCCCCGACCATCTCTGCGGCGACCCGGTCGGCTTGCGGCCCGTGGGCAAGGGCCCCCACGTCGAAACGGCCTCCGGCCCAGGACACTCCCGAGGCCCTCGTAGCCCATGACGCCGACCGGTTGGAATGCCTCATCCAGGCCCTGGAGCACCGCCATCAGGGCTACGCCCGTGTGCAGGAATGGATCGACAACTGCCGCGCCACGCTCAAGACCTCCTCGGCCCTGGCCATCGCCGACGCCGCCGGGCAGCTCACCTGCCTGGAATGGCAGCACGGGCACCGGTGACCGACCAGCGCCGGTCACCGGGACGGCGTCACGGGGTGGCGGCGCTGGAGTAGTTGCCCTGACCCGCGGCGGCCTCCAGCGCGGTGGCCACGGCGCGGGGGTCGTCGAAGGGGCCGGAGATGTAGAACGGCCGACCGTCCCGACCGAACCTGATCGGACACGGCCCGGACGGGACCCCCAGGTAGGGCTCGGTGTCAACGAACTCCGGGTGGGGCTCGAACCCGAACGACCGGGCGTAGGCCACCGCGCCGTGCACCAGATGCTGGGCCACCTCCAGCGGCACCGACCGCGGCGCGCAATCGAAAGCGCTGAAGAAACGCGTGGTGTGCTTGGTGACCGCCCTGGAGTTCGTGGTCCGCGGGCCGGTCGTGTTCTTGACCCCCAAGCAGTACACGTCGACCAGGTAACCGCAGACGGTGACCCGACCGGACCGGTCGGCCCGCGCGACCATGACTCCCGCCAGGCCACCGGACGGCGCGTCGTCCCAACGCTCGGGATCGGCCTCGGCCCACTCCGGGACCTCGTCCAAACCCAGACCAGTGCTCCACCCCGGATTGATCCAACAACCCACCAGCTCCCGGTCGGCCGGCTCGAGCAACTCCCGCTCGGTGGCCACGGCCCGGAGGGAACCGGCCGTCTGCCGCAACAACGGAGCCACCTCGGCCGTGGTCAGGCCCAGCTCACGGGCGATCTGCTTACGAGACAACCCCCGCCCACGCAACTCCCGAACACGGGACAGGCGTTCGGACAGGCTCATCGACTGCGTCATGAGTCCATGATGTCGGACCTTGTCCAACGGCCACGACCAGACCACCCACAGACCAGACCACCAGCCCGCAGCCCCACGCACGGAGTGCTGGCGACCGGTCGCCGGAGTGTCGGGGCTCAGTCCCGGCGCAGAACGGCGGGGTTCAGGGCCGGTGTGGTGGCGGCCGCGACACCGGCCAGGAGCAGACCGAGTCCGACAACGCCGAGGGAAAGAGCGATCAAGGGCCCGGTGTGTACGTCGATGGTGGGATCGTCGACATGCGCCACGGCCTGAGCCGCGAACCAGGCGACAGCGGTGGCGAGCAGGGTCGAAGGAAGCACCGTGAGAAGAATCTCGTGGGTGCGGGCCAGCCTCAGCCGGTTCCGGCTCAGCCCGCTGATCAGCAGGGCCATGTCGGGCACGGCGCGGTCCTGCTGCAGGCTGATCAGACCGGTCACCAGGGACAGGAACACGATGAGGACGCTGAAGAACTGCGCCAGCAGTACGGCGGCACTCTCCTGGATGACAGCGTAGGGACCCGACAGTTCGTGGTCGAACATGGCTGTTTGTTCTCCCGGGTGAGACTTCTCCACCTGGGCCGCGACAGTACGAGCGACAGACGAGGGAAAGACGAAAGAATATCCCAGATCGTCCCCTCGGATCTGTTCCTTCCGCGTGAGCAGTTCGAAAGGCTCCTGCGGATTCTTCTCCCAGTCGTGGGTGACCGTCGCCGAGATCAAATCGTCTCTCGTCAGGAGTTCAACGGCCTGTTCCCGCACCCAGGAGGTCTGCGTGCTCGAGGCGAGCGACAGTTCGAGTGAACCCCTGGTCGAGTGGTCATAGCGGGAGTGCGCGATGTCCCACACTCCGATGGTCACCCCGGAAGTCACGGTGATGATCATGATCGCACCGGAGATCCGGGCAGTGGACACGGCGTGGTGACGGGCTCTCGCGGCGGCCAGGTGCCAGCTGAGCCCCGGCAGGTGAAGCAGGGGGTGCGCCACGGCCCTGGTGATCGTGGGTGCGGCGGACGGAGCGCCAAGAATGATCGCGAGAAGGCCCGCCAGAAGAATCCAGGACCCGCTGTTCGACAATCCAGCAGCGTGGGCGGTGTTCCGGTGTTCCGTGAACAGGACCCCGGCCAGGGAACACGTCCCCAGGAAAACCGGGATCGCCCGAAGACCGGAGGGCCGGCGTTCCGCCACGTCACGGCGCTGTGACCACGGATCCCGGTCCACGGTCCGCCGCGC
>JAUPKJ010000316.1 GCA_030837505.1 Actinomycetota bacterium | reverse complement strand
GGGTGGTCCAGGTGATCCCGGTGGGCAGGGCTGCGACGCCGTGCACGATCCGCCCACCGGCGACGTGTTTGAGGTCCAGGGCCGGGGCCAGGGCCGGCTCGGACCGGCTGGCGGTGTCCTTGCCCCGCCACAGCCGGGCCGGCACCGGCAGCGCGACCGGGCGACCGGAGAACGGCAGGTCGACCAGGATCGCCGCGATCACCCCCGTGTTCCCGAACCCGATCCTGTCGTTCGAGCGGGCCGACCCGTCAAGGGGTCCACAGCGCCGCCCACACCTTCTTGCCCCGCCGCCGCAGCCGGGTGTCATCGACTGCGACCGGCACGTCAGCTCCGTCCGGGACCAGGGCCTCGATCACCGCCCCGGCCAGCGCGAGCCCCACCACACGCGGATCCCCCGCGGCGCGGGAGAAGAAAGTGTCACAGACGAAGCCGTCCTGGATCTGTCCGAGGACAGTGTCCTGTTCCTGTCGAGTCTGCTGTACTCCGAGCGGATCCGCCGGGGGGACTTGCAAGGACACCCGGGCTCTGGGTACGTACCGGCAGGCGGTGCTGGTCCTGCGCTGCTTCTTGGACGGTACCCTCCTCCCCACCGGCCGGATCCACACCCCCGTGAGTAAACTCAGGTCGAACGGCGTCGGTTTCACCGTCGTTCTCGTGCCGTGATGAGGTGATTGATGGGTCCGGAAACGTGAGAATTGTGAGACCGGACGTCTCCGTAACTGGAGGAAAGAGATACCTTATTTTTTCGATGAGTTCGGCCTCTTTGGAGATGGTCGGTGAGCAGGGATGTTCCATTGGGTGTCGAAGTCAAGAGAAGAATGAATGCCTTATTAGCTGGTGAACAATCGAGAGAGGATGTGGCGGATTGGGCAATGAGGTGGATTCGTGACGATTCCTTGGAAGTGAATGATTCGGCGACTTGGCGCGCCTTGAACGAACTGGCTGGAGCGGATTTGATGATTGGGCAAGCCGAGTATCTGCATAATGAAGATGATTTCCGGCACTGGGTTCAAGTTTTAGAAAGAGCTATTGAAGATGGCGCTCAAAAGTAGCTGTCAGGTTGACTGAGCCCGGACCCACGTGCATCCAGTAGCCCGGGCGCGTAGCTGAACCCGCGGCTACCGGGAACAGGACAGGAACCACCACCACAACCACTGGGACGGGTGCTGGCCTCGATCTTCCATGATCTTGACCGCAGAGTGCCGCTGACCTGAACCGACATCCTCTTGAGGCTGCACCGGATAGGTGCAGTGCGGGCTGACCCTGGTCTCGTCCCTGCTGCTGGACCACTCGCCCCAGGCCCGGGCCGGCACCGGGTACGGCAGGGCCGCCTTCACCATCGACTTCGGTACCCGCACCGCCACCTGCCCCAGGGTGTGGCCAGCTCGTCGTGAAATGACGCCACCCAGCGTGGCAGCGATGTGATCGTGGCCCACCGGGCCACCAGAGACTGCGACGCCTGCCCGGTGAAAGCTATGTGTACCAAGGGAAAACTCCGTCACCTCACCCTGCACGCCCGTGATCTGCACGAGGCCCTCGCCGAGGCGCGGACCCGGCAGGCCACTACCGGCTGGAAGACCAGGCACGCGCTCCGCGCCGGCATCGAGGGCACCATGCGCCAGACCACCCACGTCACCGGCATCCGCACCTCCCGCTACCGCGGCCTGGCCAAGATCACCCCCGAACACGTGATCGCCGCCACCGCGGTCAACCTGATCCGCCTCGACGCCTATTGGACCGGCAGACCACTGGACCGAACACGATCAAGCCACCTGGCCAGACTCGACTTCACCCAGGCAGTGGCCGGTCGTCGCGAGCCGCAGCCCCCTCTTGCCGGTCGCTCTGAACCAACAGAGTCCTCGTGCATCGGTCGCGCTCGATAGCGTGCGGCCCGTACTCGTGAGTCTCGGTAGCTTCGTTGGGTAGTTCTTTTCGAGGAGGTGAGTCACTGGGTGACGGCGACGACGGAGAGCGACGAGGTCGAGGCCACGGTCCGGAGGGCCTTCCTGGATCAGGCGGAGCTGTGCCGAGATTTCGGCTCGGTTTTCACGGGTCGGGCGCTGCGGGCGTTTGTCGATGTGGTCGACTGCGAAACCGCCTTCGGTCGGGTCGTGTTGGGCTGGGAGGGCCTCCCGGACGCGTTGCACGACGCTTTGCCGTTGCGGGTGGCGGCAGGGTTCCACGCGCTGGCCCGCTCCGGCAGGAACGTTGCGCTCTCGGCTGTTTATCCGCCCGGCGAAGACCCCTCGGACGAGGCGCTTCGCCATGCCCTACGCGTAGCCGTCACGGCTGAAGGCGACTGGCTTCTGGGTTGGCTCCGCTCTGCGCCGCAGACCAACGAGGTGGGGCGTTCGGCGTGCCTTTACCTCGGGCTCAGGCAGGTGGCGCGGGTGACCGGTCTGCCGATCCGGCTTTTCGAGATCGGATCGAGCGCCGGCCTGAACCTGAATCTCGACCGCTACGGCTACACGCTTGCTGGGCGGGTTCACGGCGATCCGGACTCGGTGCTTCGGCTGACTCCGGACTGGAGCGGCGCCGATGATCTCGGCGTGGACCCCCGGATCGCCGAACGGCGGGGCTGCGACCTGGAGCCGCTGGACCTCTCGGAGCCTGGACAACGCGACCGGATCCTGGCCTACCTGTGGCCTGACCAGGCGGCACGGGTCGACCGCGCGGCCCGCGCCGTCGCGATCGCCGAGCATCACCCGCCACGGATCGACCGAGCCGAGGCGGCGGACTGGGTGATACGCAACGTCGCCCCCGCCGTTGAGGGTGGTCTCGCGACTGCGCTGATGCACTCAATCACCTGGGGCTATATCCCCGAAGCGGACCAACAGAGGATCACCGAGCATCTGGAGGCAGTCGGCGCCGACGCCACGGCCGACGCGCCCCTCGCCTGGGTTACCTTCGAGTTCGACACCGGCGTACAGCCCGCGCTACGACTCCGGCTCTGGCCCGGTGGCGAGAGCCGCCTCCTGGCGCTGGCCGATCCGCACTGCCGGCGGATCGACTGGAAGGCCTAATCCGGATCTTCCAGGCCCGGGATTCGGCTCTTGATGCGGGGGCTCTGGTCCCAGGACGTCGGTGGTTCTGGCTGGTAGGTGCGACAACGTGGCCGGTGTCGGCCCGGTGGAGCGGTACCTGGCGTCCCTGTCCTCGCTTGAGCGGCCGCCGAACACGGTGAAAGCGTATGCCCATGATCTGAAGGACTGGTTCGTTGTCCTCGACAGGCGTGGTCTGGACTGGCGGGTGGTGCAGGTCGAGGACGTCGCGGCATTCGTGGCCTGGCTGGGACTGCCGCCGTTGGCTCGGGACGGTCGGGTGAGGGTGCTGTTCGCGGCGCTGCTGGATACCGGGATCCGTGTCGGTGAAGCTCTCGGCCTGCGCCACGAGGACCTGTCGATCGCCGAGCGGCAGCCGGCGGTGATACCGCGGGAGAACGACAACCGGGCCAGGGCCACCCGGCGGGGCCGGGGGAACTGTCCCGTGGTCGCCGGGGGCGAAAGCGAGGTGGGGGGTATTCTGGCGAAGGCCAAGGTGAGCGTGAGCGCATCTCTCTCGAAGAGCAATGCCACGACCACCACGAACCAAGCAACTATCGAGATCCCTGCAGGTAAATACGGGAGCCTGCAATACGTCAGTTGGGGTAAGGACATCACCTGGTCGAAGGTCAGGACCAACGCCAACTGCTCGACCACCACTCTGCTCAGCGGCCGCATCAAATTTCCCACAAAATCTGAGGGATGGTACAAGTCCATCACGAGTTCCTGAGAGCAGAAAGGCTGGTCGCCCACATGTATGGGACGCGATGTCGTAGGCCGGTCCTTGTAGCAGCCATCGCTGTCGGCGTCCTCGGGACTGTTGTAACAGTGACAGGATGCGAGGGCACCGGAACAGGCGGAGCCGAGAAGTCCACGATCACCGGAACGAAGGGAACGCCCCCCGCGCCGTCGAAGTCGCCTTCACCCGCCCGACTGCAGATCCCCGGTCCGCAACCGGGCGAGATCGCCAGGGTCGTCTACTCCTCTGATGACGGGAGTGTCGTCGCCAGGCCGAGCGCACGTCCTCTACCGGACACCTCCTACGTCCTGCAAGGCGAGTGCGTGGCCACCTCTCCCAGTAAGAGCGTGAACTTCCGAGTGACGACGGCGGCGGATCCGCAAAAACTTATCACCGGAGGCGGAATCTCCTGCGGAGAACATATTACGGTCACCACCGCCGTACTGGCGTCACACAACCCCGTGGCAGTCCACCTGACATTCCCGGACTCCCTCGATGGCATCAGTCAGGCATACGCCGTCCTCGTACCCACCCCACAGTGAACGGTGGGCCGGGGAACCTCGGTCGCTCGGCGAGGGACCGGACCGTAGGACAAGCCGGACCGCAGGACAAGGTGGTGACGGGCCCTTCCCCCCGGGGCCCGTCACCACCTTCTTCTGCCGGCGGTCCTCTCAGAGCACCTGGCGGCCCCAACGGATCCCCGAGTACCAGGCCGTCGGGTGCCACCGGCCGGACGGCGCGGGCAGACCGCAGGTGCCGTAGGCGCACAGAATGCTGTGGACGTCGTCCACACAGGTCGCCCGAAGAAGCCCGTACCTGCTGTGCTCCACCACCGCGACCCGTCGGGCCGCCCCGACGGGGTCGGGGCCGACGACGGATCCGCATGTGCAGGTCGTGTAATAGCCGGTGCCGAGGTTCACCCCGCCGCCGTTGCGGAACGACTCGACCATGGCTTTCCTGCTGCCGGTGAGGTGCCATGCCCTCTTGCGGCCGGCAGGGGCGGTCAGGCCGTCGATCGGCCTGACCGGCCCCTCCGTGGCCCCCCAGACGAACGTCGAGTTCCCGGTTCTCATCCCCCACCCGACATGGCCGCGCCCTCGGCGTCCCCCCGGCGCCAGGAACACGCACGCCTCGCCCAGGAAATCGGCCGACCGGCCCCGGAACGGGTTCTCACCCGTGGGACGAACCAGTCCGATCGGCCCGGCCGAGCACTGTCGGATGAACATCGTGCCTTCCCCTTGTCTCCGCAGAACTCGAACGTTCCCCCCACCCGAAGAGCCCCGATCCACCCGAGGACCTCCGGACAGGACCCAGTATTCGAAACAACCGGCCCGCAGTGAACCGGGAAATCCCGGTACTTGCGCACGAGTCAGGTCCTGCGGTCTCCCCGGCCCCGGCGCCCTCCCGCCCGCCGCAGACGCGCGGTGGCGCGGCGGATGAATCCGCGCACCGGCCTGTTCGCGGGCGGATCGTTGACCAGGTCGCCCGGGGCCACCCCCAGCTCGTGGGCCAACCCGGTGAAGCCGTACCGCTCACGCTCCATGTCCGACCCGAAAATCTCCAGGATCTTCCGTTTGTGGTCCTCCACGGTCCGCGGGGACAGGCCGCGCAACCGTGCGATCTCCTGGTCGCTCAGACCCCGGTCGAGCAGCACCAGGGTCTCCTCCAAGGTGTTCGAGAGCCGGATGTCCCGGCACCGGTCGACCAGCTGTTCGAGCGCCTCGGTCAGAGTCCTGTTCAGAACCCTCCCGCTGCGGCCCACCTCGGCGACGGCCACGGCAAGACTCGTGAGGTTCTCGTCGAACTTGCTCACGTACCCCACGGCCCCGGCCGCCACGCACCGGGCGACGGGTTCTGGACGCCCGTCCGCCGTGAAGACCACGACCCGGTGCCCCAGCTCGCCCGCCAGACGTCGGATCGCCTGCACCCCGTGCAACACGGCCGCGTCCCCGGTCCGGCGGTTCAAACACAGATCGAGGACGACGACATGACAGGGCAGCCGGTGGACGGCCAGGAACGACTCCACATCGGGATAGCTGCCCACCTGTTCCAGCAGCAGGTCCGGCCGGGAGTCCGCCGACGCCCCCAACCCGAGCCGGTACCGGGGCTCGTCATCGATGATCACATAGCGGACGGGCTCCCCCTCGGCGGCCAAGGGCAACGCCATCGGCGATTCGTTCACGGCAGCCTCCGAGGCACGACGATGGTCACCTCCGTGCCCAGACCCGGGGCCGACCGGACGGTCCCCCGACCGCCGACCTGCTCCAGATGGGTACCGAGGATCCGAGTGATACCGAAACCCAGCGCAGTGTTCCCGACGTCGAACCCCGGACCGTCGTCCAGGACCCTCACCGTGACGGAATCCGGCGTGCACGACGCCGAGAGAACCACCCCGGCCCCGGGCGCGTTCTGCTCGGCGTTGGCCAGAGCCGTGTCGACAGCTCGGAGCAGACGATCGAGAACCTCCCCGGGCAGTTCCAGGTCCAGATCGAAATCGAACTCAGCGCGCGGGGACAGCCGCGGATGCAACTCCAGGGTCCTGCACAGTTGCGACCCGAGGTCCTCCGGCGGGCTCACCCCCTCGACATACGCCTTCAACTGCAGGTACTTCGCCCGGGCCTGCCGCTCCATGACCCGGCGGACCGCGTCGTCGGACTCCGAGGGCGGCCTCGGCGACAGATACGGCAACAAGTCGTGGACCCGGGCCCTGTTGCGTTCCCGTTCCAACTGCGCCACGCGCTCCCTCGCCCGGTCCGCGAACGACGACTGCCGGCGGATCGTCGTGGAGAACAACCACATCGACACGGCGACCCCCGTGTACTCCCAGGAATCACCGCCGGCCGCCACGATGAGGGTCCGCTGATTCCACGCCAGCACCAGGAAGAGCCCCGAGTGCAACAGGCCCATGAACAGACCGATCAGAACGATCCGCCGCACCGACCGGACCGTCATCGCCAGGAAGGCCGCCGCGGACAGCGGAATGCTGAAAACCCACAGGTACCAGGTGCTCGGCCGGCTGCCCGGAGGAAAACAAACCATCACCACCACCAACATGGCCAAACCCGTGAACAGATCCACCCATGCCAGCCACGGCTCGGCCCTCACATCCCCGGACCGGCTCAACCTCCTGCCGAGGAACGCCGTCTCCACGACCACCACGGCCAGAGCCGTCAGGACCCGCGGCCCCGGGGGAGGGGAGACCAAAGAAATGATCACTGTTCCGATCAGGACCATCGCAACACAGATCCCACGACAGACCACGAACCCGAACGCCAACATCCACTCGGCGTCGGCCCGTGTCGACACCGACCGCCTCGATACCGACCGCAGCGAGACCGACCGCAGTGAGACCGACCGTTCGGGCGGCGGCAGATCGGCTCCGTCCACGAACGCCCTCATCCGCTCATGGACCGTGCTCATGTCCAACCCGCCGGGCTCGCGCCGCCCGCCGCTGCCGTCCCCTCCGATCGACGCCGGACGCAACAAGGGCAACAGATCGTGGATCGTCGCCCGGCCCCGCTCGCGCTCCAGGACGGCAGCCCTGTGCAACGCGTCGTCCGCGGCATCGGCCAGATCTCGGGTCACGCGGCCGAAGGACCACGCCACCACGGACGACATCAGGAACGCCAGGGCCCCCGTGCAGGCTGTGACGACCATGGGGAACGGACAGAGGAAAGGAGTCGCCTCCGACAGGACGTACACGAGGGCCAGCCCGGCCCCCCACATCAGCGCGACCGAGAACCTCGACGTGGCCAGGGCGATGAAAGCCGCCGTCGACAGGGCGACGACGAAAACCCCCGTACTCCAAGGGATCTGCCGCTCCTCCAACGGCGTGGTCACGGACACCGCCACCAGACAGGGAACGACGAGAAGCACATCCGCCACCCAGGGCAGCCGACTGGCCGCCAAGCTGCCCAGACGCCGCAACCACACCCCGAGAACCACCGACTGCACCGCGATCCCCACCAGAAGGGCCAGCGCCAGATCCCGGGAGGCCCCGGTCAGCGCAGAACGGAGGAAGACCGCGTAGAGCGACGGAACCACGAACGACGCCCGTACGACACAGAAGACAGTGACCAGGGCACGTTCCACCGCGACGCGGGTCGACCCGCCACCGACAACCTGCGGAACATCTCCCTCGACCACGTCAGGCACCTCCGAGGGACGGCGCCTCCGCACACTTCTGACGGTCGATACACCCCGACAGTTCCGAGAACGCCTGTTCTGCCATTTTGTGCAGAGACTACCCGCCGCGCACCGGACACACCGGATCGAACGTACCCGACCCCACTGCCCCAGCGCTCGCCCCAGCGCTCGCGGGGAACCGTTCGCCTGGTGGGGAACCGATCGGCCGCAGGCCACGGCGGGATCGTGCAGAAATTCGCTTCCCCGGCGGGTGGGGTGGGCCCGGGGTTCCGGTCCCACCCCACCCGTACCGGCGTTTCAGCTCACCGGCTCAGCCGGCTCACTGGCTCAAACGGTTGAGGCCGCTCCCTCCGTCGAGCAGGTCCTGGCCCGCCTGGCCGTTGAGGACGTCGTCGTCCTCCTCGCCGAACAGGTAGTCGTCCCCGTCCCCGCCGTTGAGGAGGTTGTCGCCGCTGCCCCCGTGCAGGGTGTCGTTGCCGGGACCGCCGTTGAGGGTGTCGTTGCCGCTGCCCCCGTAGAGCGAGTCGTTGCCGTCCTCGCCCTCGAGAAGGTCGTTGCCGCTGCCCCCGTGCAGGGTGTCGTTGCCCTCCTTGCCGTGCAGGACGTCGTTGCCGCTGCCGCCGTCGAGGGTGTCGTCCCCGTCCCCGCCGTCGAGGAGGTCGTTGCCGCTGTCCCCCTCGAGGGTGTCCCAGCCCTCTTCGCCCTTCAGGATGTCGTGGCCGCTGCCGCCCAGCAGACGGTCGTTCCCGGTGCCGCCCAGCAGGATGTCGTCCCCGCCCAGACCGACCAGGACGTCGTTACCGCCCAGACCGCAGATGACGTCGTTCCCGGAAGTCCCGACCAGGTAGTCGGGGCCGTCGGTGCCCACGATGGTGCAGATCGACGGCACCCCCAGGGTGGCCATGGTGTGGAAGAAGCCGGCGGAGATCGAGGAGACGGGCGGCAGGTCCACGGGAACACCCGTTTCGCCGGCGGCGAGGTTGCCGAAGACGACGACTGTCCCGTCGGGCTTGAGCGCCACGCTGTGGAAGCCTCCGGCCGCCACGGCCGTGACTCCGGCCAGCCCCTCCGGGACGGTCGTACCACCCATCCCGTTGTAGCCCCAGGCGACGACGGTGCCGTCCGGTTTGAGGGCGAGATTGTGGTAGGCCCCGGCCGAGACGGCCCGGACCTCTCCCAGCGTCGCGGGGGGCTCCGCCTGCCCGTACTCGTTCCATCCCCAGGCGACCACGGTGCCGTCGTCCTTCAGCGCCAGGTTGTGCAGGTAACCGGCGGAGATCGCCACGACCCCGGTCAGGCCGGCGGGCACGGAGATCTGTCCGTAGTCGTTCCCTCCCCAGGCGACGACGGTGCCGTCCTTCTTCAGCGCGAGGCTGTGGTAGCCGCCCGCTGCCACGGCGATGACCCCGGTCAGGTCCGCGGGCACGGTCGTCTGGCCCCGTAGGTTCTGTCCCCAGGCCGTGACGGTGCCGTCCTTCTTCAGCGCGAGGTTGTGGTAGCCGCCCGCTGCCACGGCGCTGACGTCGCTCAGGCTCTCGGGGATGGAGGTCTGTCCGTATTCGTTGGCCCCCCAGGCCGTGACGGTGCCGTCGTCCCTCAGCGCGAGGCTGTGGTAGCCGCCGGCAGCGACCTGCACGGCCAGGGTCCCGTCGGGAACCACTCTTTGACCGTGGTTGTTGCTGCCCCAGGCCGCGACGTCCGCCGGTTCGCCGGCTGCTGCGGGCCAGGACAGGGACAGGGCCGTGACCGTCGTCGCAATCGCGATCAGGGCGTTGGTGCGTCCGC
>JAUPKJ010000042.1 GCA_030837505.1 Actinomycetota bacterium | reverse complement strand
CTATGGCGCTGAACTGGCGGCAAAATTGTACGATAAAGGGGTTCCCGCTGTTCTGTGTACTCGTTGGGAACAGGCAAGTTTTGACGAACTCAGGAAGTACCGGCCGAAGTTGCCGTCGCTCCTGAGGCCGGACGACCTCGACGCAGAGAGTTTGCTCAGATCTTTCGAGGCCGTGATACGGGAACTGGCGGGAGAGTTCGCGGTCCAGCGACGGCCTTGGCGGACACAGGTGCACGTTGTCGAGGTCGCGAAGCAGGAGCCGACGCCGGTGTTCTATATCGACCTCCCGAGTTGGCCTGAAAAGGAGATCATCCGACTCCTGTTGAGTGATCTTCCAACCCGGATGCAGGACATTCTTGAAGATGACAAGCGGTTGCACGCTATGGTCAATTTGGGAGCGGAGACGGCGGCGGACTTGTATTTCATCGAATGGGAAGAATCGTGACTGAACCAAGGCTCGTCATCCTTGATGTGGGGCATGGATCGTCTGTAGCGATCCATGCCCAAGGTAAAAATATGCTACTTGACACCGGTAACGGTGTATCGATCCTGGAATACCTCGCCGAACAGGGTGCAACGCGACTTGAACGCATTCTCATTTCGCATGCGGACAGCGACCACGCGGGTGGATTGATAACACTGTTGGCGGACCCCACTTTTGAGATCAATTCTGTTCGGCTCAACGCTGATGCTTTCAAGGACAGTGAATTATGGAGAGCATTGGCTTATGAACTGGATGACTGGGGAAGGCAACCGGGGCATGACTATCAGATAGGGATGAAAGAAGGGGACAGCTTTGTTCTGGGATCCTTCGCCCTGGAGATCCTTGCCCCACGGGCACGTCTCACCAGCCTTGGTCCCGGTGCCAAGGATCGGGAGGGGCGACGCTTGGAGGCCAACACTCTGTCGGTAGTCGTGAGGGTACTCAGCGGGGACGACGCGGTGGCTCTGGTTCCCGGGGATCTGGACTCGCTGGGACTCGAACATCTTATGGACCGGGTTCCTGCTCCAGACCTCACCGCACCAGTACTCGTTTTTCCCCATCATGGGGGCCACGTGGGTCGAGGGTGTGGGGAGTCAGCGAACATTCAGTTCACGGAACGGCTGATTGGACTCGTGCAGCCGGACCTCGTGGTTTTCTCGCTGGGGAGGGGACATCATGAGACTCCCCGGCCGGAGATCGTTGATGCCGTCCGGCGGACGAAACCTGGTGTGAGAATTCAGTGCACCCAATTGTCCACTCACTGTGCCCCTTCCCTTCCTGAGGATGGAGCGCCGCAGGATCACGTTGTGTTCAATACTGCCAGAGGACTCCGTAAGGGATGGTGCTGCGCCGGCAGCGTCGTCTTGAAGAGCAACAACGGGAGATGGGAAGTCATTCCGGCGGAGGAAACGCATGGCGCTTTCGTGGTGACGAATGCTCCGACCGCTCTGTGCATCGCCGGAGACAGGACCTCTCCCCGAACGGTGTAACTGGACTGTCGGTGTGAAGTCTCAAGACATCGCGGACGGTCGGCTGGACAGTGGCGGCCGAGAAGATCACGGAGCGAGTGTGTCAGCGAGTAGGTGTCGATCCATGCCCTGCGCACCACCTGGTCGGTCGGTAGCAGCCAGTGGGAGCGCACCCAGAACGTCGGTGAAGGTCCGGCTCACCGGGGATCCGTTCAACCGGCAGCGTTGCTGCCAGCGTCTGGCACCGGTCGGAGTCCTGCGTTCGCGGATGCTCGCATCAGTCACCATGATCACCTTCGGGCCCATTAGGTGGCCCCGAACCGGACCAGACGATCAAGAAGGCGCATCGTCACAGGTCAGATGCCCTACCACGGGGTGCCGGGTGCGGGAGTCGAACCCGCATGCCTTTCGGCGGCGCATTTTGAGTGCGCTGTGTCTGCCATTCCACCAACCCGGCGCGCAACCCGCTGTGGACCGGCAGGGCCGCAGGGCAACTGTATCCTTTTCGCCCCGCAGGGTGTTGCCCGGCCCCTCGCCCGGATGGTGGGGGGCACTTCGGGACAGGCCGGTCACCTGGGTGATCCTGGCCGGGCCTGGGATCGCCGACCTGCTGTCACCCCCTACACTTGGCGCGTGACAGCAGGGGACAGCGGGGCCGGACCCGCACGACGCGTGGTCGTGGCCGAGGACGAAGCACTGATCCGGCTCGACGTCGTGGAGATGCTTCGCGAAGCCGGGTACGAGGTCGTCGGTGAGGCGGGCGACGGGGAACAAGCCGTGCAGCTGGCCGAGGAACACCGACCAGATCTGGTCGTCATGGACATCAAGATGCCGGTGCTCGACGGCATCTCCGCGGCGGAGCGCATCGCCGGGGCGGGCATCGCACCGGTGGTCCTCCTGACGGCCTTCTCCCAGCGGGAACTCGTGGAGCGGGCACGGGACGCCGGGGCCATGGCCTACGTCGTCAAGCCCTTCAGCAGCGCCGACCTGCTGCCGGCCCTCGAGATCGCGCTCAGCCGCCATCAGGAGATCAAGGCGCTGGAGGCCGAGGTCGCCGATCTCACGGATCGGTTCGAGACCCGCAAGCTCGTCGACCGGGCCAAGGGGCTGCTGCAGACCAAGTTCGGGATGACAGAGCCCGAGGCCTTCCGCTGGATCCAGAAGACTTCGATGGACAAACGTCTCACGATGCGCGAAGTCTCCCTCGCCGTGATCAACTCGACGTCGGAACAGACGACGCCCAAGCCCTGATCCGAACGGGAACGACGGGACAGCCCTGATCCGGACGGGCCCGTTCGGATCAGGCCATCCCGTTCGGATCAGGCCACCCCCAGGTAAGCGGCCTTGACGGACGAATCGTCCAGGAGATCCTCCCCGCTTCCCGTGCGCACGACGGACCCGGTCTCCAGGACGTACCCGCGGTCGGCGACCCACAAGGCCTGATGCGCGTTCTGCTCCACGAGAAGGATCGTGGTGCCCTGACGCCGGATCTCCACCACGATGTCGAAGATCTGTGCGATGAGTTTCGGGGCCAGGCCCATGGAGGGCTCGTCCAGCAGCAACACCTTCGGACGGCTCATGAGGGACCGGGCTACGGCGAGCATTTGCTGCTCCCCACCGGACAGGGTTCCCCCGGGCTGCCCGAGCCGTTCGCGCAGGCGCGGGAACAGCGTCAGCATCCGTTCGAGATCTGCGGCGATCCCGGCACGGTCCCGCCGGGTGTACGCGCCCATGTCCAGGTTCTCCTTCACGCTCATCCCCGGGAAGATGCCCCGCCCCTCGGGGGAGAGCGATATCCCCCGGGCCACCCGCCGATCCGCCCTCAGCCGGGTGATGTCCTGCCCCTCGAAGATCACCGATCCCGTCGACACGGGGAGCAACCCACTGACCGCCCTCATGATCGTGGTCTTTCCTGCGCCGTTGGCCCCGATGAGGGCGACGACCTCACCCTCGTCCACGTGCAGGTCGACCCCGTGCAAGGCCTGGATCCGCCCGTAGCGGGCGCTGACGTCCCGCAGCTCAAGCAGCATCGGTCGGCACCCCCAGGTACGCGGCGACCACCTGGGGATCCTCGCGGATCTCCTCGGGCGCGCCGTCCGCGATCACCCGCCCGTGGTCCAGCACCACGATGCGGTCCGTGACTCTCATGACGAGCCTCATGTCGTGTTCGATGAGCAGGACGGTGACTCCTCGGTCCCTCGTCGCGCGGATCAGTTCCAGCAGCTGGTCCTTCTCCGAGGGGGTCGAACCTGCGGCGGGTTCGTCCAAGCACAGCAACCGGGGCTCTGTGGCCAGGGCCCGGGCGATCTCCAGACGCCGTTGCTCCCCGTAGGGCAGGTTCCGGGCGAGTTGGTCGGAGTGTCGGCCGATCCCCACGAACTCCAGCAGGGCCCGGGCGTTCTTCCGGGCCCGTTCCTCCTCGTGGCGGTGCCGGGGCAGCCGGAGGAGGGCGCCGGGAACGCTTGTGCGATGCCGGGAGTCCACCCCGACCATGACGTTCTCCAGGGCCGTCATCCCCGAGAAGAGCCGGATGTTCTGGAACGTCCTTGCGATGCCCCTGCGCGTGATCATGTGTTTGCGCAGCCCGGTCACCGGGCGTCCGTCCAGGAGGATCCGGCCCTCGTCAGGGCGGTGGACCCCGGTCAGGACGTTGAAGAAGGTCGTCTTGCCCGCACCGTTGGGGCCGATCAGCCCGAGGATCTCCCCCTCGTGGACGGTGAAGGTCACCCCGTCGAGGGCCGTGAGGCCACCGAAGGCCAGAGTCACCCCGTCCACCCTCGCCAGGATCTCCCTGCCGGTCCCCGGGGCCGGCCCGTTCCCGCCGTGAGGACCTGCGGCCCTGTCGGCGGGGACGCCGGGGGACGCCGGCTGCCCGTTGCCCATCGTCCGCGTCGTCATCGCTCCTCCTGATCCTGCGTCGTGGCGACCCTGCGCCGGTCGGGCAGCAAACCCTGCGGACGGAAGATCATGATGATAATGATCATGAGACCGAAGATGAGGAACCGGTACTCGAAGGCATCGGTCCCCGCGATCTGCACCCCCCGCAACCGGTCCGGGATGTAGGAGATCAGAGCCCCACCGAGAATCGCCCCGGGTATGCTGCCCGATCCCCCCATCACGACCCCCGCGAGCACGAGCACGGAGAACATGAGCTGGAAGGTCGCCGAGTTGAGGAAACCCTGCTCCCCGGCGAACAGCACTCCGCCGAACCCGCCGATCGCTGCCCCGATCGCGAAGGCCCACAGTTTGAACCGAACGGTCCTGACCCCCATGAGTTCCGCGGCCTCCTCGTCCTCCCGGATCGCCAGCCAGGAGCGCCCCACCCTGCTCGCCTTGAGGTTCCTGACCGCCAGGACCATGAGGACGATCAACGTCAGGCCGAGCCAGTAGTACGGGGTCGCGTCGCGCACCGAGAAGATCGGGGAGCCGTCCGACCAGTTGCCCGGAGGATGGGGGATCGAACCCAGTCCGCGGTCGCCCCGCAGCAGGGAACTGCTGTCGGCGAAGACCCGGATGATCTCCGCGAACCCCAGGGTGACGATGGCCAGGTAGTCCCCCCTCAGCCGCAGGGTCGGCCATCCCAGCAGCAACCCGCTGAACAGACAGACCCCGATGGCCACGGGCACGCAGGCCAGCCAGGGCCATCTCTGGTCGAGGTCGCTGTCCGGCGAGGCCAGTACCGCCACGGTGTAGGCGCCGACCGCGAAGAAGCCCACGTACCCCAGGTCCAGCAGTCCGGCGAACCCGACGACGACGTTCAGCCCCAGAGCAAGGAGCACGAAGTACGACATGTTGAACAGCGCGCTGGGCCAGTCGATGCCCTGGGTCTGGATCTGCGGGCCGATCACCGGGACGCGGCCGACCCACGGCAGCAGGTACGCGGCCCCGAGGATCCCCGCGCAGATCGCGTAGCGGACCACGGGCGGCAGGTCTGCCAGTTCCCTGCGCCGACGGGGGCCGCGCGGGGACGATCCCCCCTCGGGCTCCCGCCGAGGGGTTTCCCCCTCCCCCGACCGTTCGACCAGCAGCGGGGGGTCCTGGGTGGACAGGCGTTCTCCCGTCGACGGATCCGCTCCGGACGGTGTCGTGGGGGTCATGCGCGAGCCCTTCCGAGTGATTCGCCCAGCAGCCCGGTCGGACGGAACATCAGTACGACGACCAACAGCGCGAAGGCCACGACGTCGTGCCACTCGGTTCCGAACACGCCGGCACCGTAGTTCTCCGCCAACCCCAGACACAGCCCTCCCAGGAGGGCCCCGCGCAGATTGCCGATGCCTCCGAGAACAGCTGCGGTGAAGGCCTTGACACCGAGGGCGAACCCGGCATCGTACCGGGTTCCGCCGATCTTCAGGTCGTACATGACCGCCGCGACGCCCGCCATGAGCCCGCCCAGGAGGAAGACCAGCGAGATCACCTGGCTCCTGTTCACCCCCATGAGCGCTGCGGTCGTGGGGTCCTGCGACACCGAACGGATACCGCGCCCCCACCGGCTGCGATGGATGAACACGTCCAGACCGAACATCGCCACCAGAGCCAGTGCGATCGTCCCCACCTGCAGGTTGGTGATCTGCGTCCCCGCGATCGTGACCAGGGGACGGGGCTCCACCAGGGGCGGAACCCCCTGTGGCCGCCGGTGGGTGAGGATCCCGACGAACTCCGAGAGCACCACCGAGGCCCCGATCGCCGTGATGAGGAACGCCAGGGGCGGTGCGTTGCGATGCCGCAGAGGTCGGTAGGCGACGAGTTCGACCAACAGGGCCGTGGCGCCGGAGGCCAGGGCCGCGACCAGGAGGGCAGCGACCAGCAGGAGCAGGACGACCGGCAGGACCGGGGTCTGGGAATTCTGGTCCAGGCCCAGGGCCTTCCAGGTGCCCACCGCCGCGAAGGAACCGACCATGAAGACCTCGGAATGCGCGAAGTTGATCAGACGGAGCAATCCGTAGACCAGGGTGTATCCGAGGGCGAACAGGGCGTAGATCGATCCCTGGGAGAGCCCGGTGACGGTGAGTTCACCGATGTCGTTCCAGAACTCTGAGAAATGCACGAATCCTCCTGAACGGCGCGGGGAGCGTCAGGGCGACATGCCGCACCACCTTCGACGACGTCGGCGTGGGGCGGGGTCGGTCGCTCAGGTGAGGGGGATCTTGCGGGCGGGGGTTTCTGTTCCGTTCTTGTAGGTGAAGGCCCAGACGACGAGGAGGGTGGGGTCGAGGTCGCCTTTTTCTG
>JAUPKJ010000315.1 GCA_030837505.1 Actinomycetota bacterium | reverse complement strand
GGAAAGCCCTGCCCAAGAGCCGCGACGGCATGCAGACCGGCGCCATCATGGGCCGCGCCGTCGCCGCCAACTCCGACGAAGCAGCCGTCGCCGACGCCTGGCTCCACTACTGGCAAGTCCGAGCCAAAGCTTTCATGGATGCCGAGGTCGATCCTGCGGCGCGAGATGCCGTTGCCACGGGAGAAGCGGCTGCAGAAATTACTGGACCAACAAATGATCGGAAGAAAAAGAAGGTTTACACACGTGGTACGGCTATTTTCAACCCAACCCGAATAACAATCAATGGCGACACCGCGGTTTTATTGGATTGTATGTTGGATGATTCTCGCGATGTGTATCCTGATGGGACGGTCGAGCAAAAAGGTATTAATTCGTATGGAATTCGTGCTGTTCTGAGGAAGTCGCAGGGAACGTGGCGTACGGACAGGTTCTCCGATGATCAGAAGCTGTGTTCCAACGAGGGCATGGAGCAGGGATGAAGTCCTGGAAATGCATCACGATATCGCTTGCTTTTGTGGCCGCCGGATCAGTCTCTGTCTGGTCGGCCCCTGTCGCCACCGCAGAATTGAAGGACGGAGGGCAGGTCGATTCCTCGGCTGGTGCCAGTGGTGAGGGAAAGAAGTACACGGTGGAGATCGAGTACACGGGGGATGTGAAGGGCAGTTCCGGGGGTGTTGGTGGTGGGTCTCGGGTGGTGCGGGTGCCGGTTCCGGTGAAGTGTTGGTGGGAGCCGGCGTCGTCGTCGTATCGGGATCCTCAGGCGATGTACGACTGGTACATGGATCTGGCGAACTCGCATTCGACGTCGCAGTACGCCTCCGAACGCATGGGCAGCTACCAGGACTATCAGGCCGTCATCGACAAAGCCGAAGCCGGACAGAAGTACTACTGGTATCGGGCCCAGTGCCGTGATGACGCGGATCTGGCCGAGTTCACGAAGGACAGCGTGGGCTCGGTGAATCTTATGAAGGCGTTTCCCGTCCAGGACGGGGAACCCACCGTCCCGGTGCCGCGGGTGGAACCCGAGCAGGTCGCTCTGCAGGCGTACCAGGAACTCAACCTCGTAGAACCGGTCCTGGACCGTAACCCGAAGGCCACCCAGGGCACTCACTCGGGCTGGACAATTGTGAATATTCCAACATGGTTCTGGGTGACCAATTCCCAGGCCCTGGGCGTCGATGGGACCCGGAGCGTGAAGGCGGAGGTCACGCAGCCCGGTGGGAAGACCCTGAGGGTCGAGGTCACCGCCCGGACCAAGGGCCTGACGGTGTCTTCCCCGGCGGCGGAGACCACGACGTGCCCCCTGGCCCGGGCCCGCTTGGCCTGGGCCGAGGGTTTGGGAGAAGAAGACGGGTGCACCCTGCACTTCCATCACGCCTCGGTCGGTCTGCCCGACGGCCACCCGGTGACCGCGAGCGTCACGTGGACCGCGACGTGGACCTCCAGCCCGGGCCCCGCCGCCCCGCAGCCGGTTCCGAACGGCACCCAGACCGTCACCAGCACCGTCCCGGTCCCCGTCGCGGAGATCCAGTCCATCGTCACCGACCTCCACTGACACCCCCATCCCGGCAGGCCCGGGACGCCACGACGATCGCGTTCCCACCCCCACGCCTAATGAGAGCTACCGGGTCGGCGTAGGGCAGACTTGGGGTCTGGCACCCCCGACCGTCCGACCCGCGAGGCCGGAACCCGATCACGCCGAGGGACTGGGCACCTCGCACGGTGCCAAGATTATGGGCTAGATTACTCGTGTCGTCATCTGGTCCATAACATTGGTGTTCCCTGGGGGTGAGACGTGATGATCGTTTCGGATCGGGTGGCTCCGCGACACTTGGTCGATCATTTGTTGGCCTCTGGGCGGCCTGTGGTGACGGTGTCCGAGGTCCAGGAACTGACCGGACTGTCGGCAGGGGCTGCCGTGGCTGTTCTGGCTCGGTTGCGTAGGAATGGCCTGCTTTTCAGTCCTACCCGCGGCCTGTACGTCATGATCGAGCCTCGGTACCGGTCGTGGAGGGCTGTGCCTGCCGCAGACTTCATTGACCCTCTCATGAGGGCCCTCGGCCGGCGGTACTACGTGTCGCTGCTGTCGGCGGCGGAGTTGTACGGTGCTTCCCACCAGCGTCCTGCAGTGTTCCAGGTCATGGTCGATCGGCAGGTGGGCGACCGGGACTTCGGCCGGGTACGGCTGCGGTTCCATCTCAGTTCCCGGTTGGGCGCTGTCCCCACCACCCTGCGCAACAGCGCCACCGGGCAGTTTCACGTCGCGACCCCGGCCACGGTGTGCCTTGACCTGGCGACCCGGCCGACCGAATCCGGTGGCCTGGACAACGTGGCGACCGTCCTGTCGGAACTGGTGTCGCAGACAGGTCTCCAGGCCCAGGACCTGGTGGGGGCTGCCGTCGCGTATCCGGTGGCCTCTCTGCGGCGTCTGGGCTGGCTGCTGGAACTCGTGGAATCGCAGATCGATCTGGAAGTCCTGCGTCAGGGCCTGCGCGGACCGGCGCCGGAAGTGTCACGGTCGACAACGCTTCTCGATTCCGCAGGCAGTCCCCGAGGGCGGATCAACACTACCTGGAGGGTGGTCGAGAACTGCCCTGTGGAGCCGGACCTGTGATCCCCGCCGCCACCATTACCGCCTGGGGCGCCCACCGGCCATGGCCCACCCGGATGGCCGTGGAACAGGACCTGCTCCTGGCCCGCATGATCGTTGCCGTCTACGAGCATCCCTTCCTACGAAAAGAACTGATGTTCCGGGGAGGAACCTGTCTGCATCAGGTCCACCTGGACACTCCGCTGCGCTACAGCGAGGACCTGGATTTCGTGCGGTGCACCAACGACGGGATCGGACCGGTCCTCGACGCGTTGCGGGAAGTGGCTGCTGAGACCGGGCTGACGGTGCGTGGGGTGAGGATCGGTGAGCATCCGAAGATGGTTCTACGGGCGCAAGCTGAGGACGACCCGTCCGTCCATCTAAAGATCAAGATTGAGATCAATACCCATGAGACCTCGCCGGCCCGTGCCCCGATCGAGATGCCTTTCGCGGTTGACACGCCATGGTTCAGCGGAACGACCAGCATTTTGACGTTCACACCGGAGGAACTGATCTCGACGAAGCTCAGAGCGCTCTATCAACGCAAGAAGGGCCGCGACCTGTTCGACCTTTGGCTCGCGTTGATCCGGATGGGACTGGATCCTGCTGAGATCGTCGCGTGTTTCGCACCTTACCGACCGCAGGGCTACACCGCGCGTCTTGCGGTTGACAATCTACGGGAGAAGCTCGCGGACAAGGCTTTCCAACGAGACCTCGATCCGTTGGTCGCCCAATGGCCTCACGGTTACAACGTGGTGTCCGCCGGCCAACTTGTGATCGATACAGTACTGACCCATCTCGAGTAACCGTCGAGATCCAGACCATCGTCACCGACCTCCACTGACCCCCCATCCCGGCAGGCCCGGGACGCCACGGCGATCGCGTTCCCACCCCCCGCCCGACACCCCCGACCGTCCGCCCCTCGCGGCCGGAACCCGATCGTCCCGGGAGCGAAGAACCTCAGGGTTTGGTCGAGCGGTAGTACTGGAGGGCTCCGGGGTGCAGGCCCACGGGGGCTGTGAGGGCGGCGGCGCGCAGGTCCAGGGCGTTGGCGGCGGGGACGGCGGAGGCGAGTTCGTCGCGTCCATCGAACATCATTTCCAGGATGGCCATCACCGTGTTCTCGGCAGTGTCGGGGGAACAGACGAGCAGGTTGGGGCAGACGAGGGTGCCCACGGGTTCGCGCAGGCCGTAGGCGCCGACGGGCAGCAGAGCCGGGCGGTAGATCCCACCGTGGTCGGCTCGCAGGCCCTCCACCACCTGGTCCACGGCCACGGCCCGCAGGGGCAGGTCCTGCGACAGCTCCACCACTGCCGGGGTCGGCAGGCCCCCGGACCAGAAGAATCCCTCCAGGCTCCCCGCCCGCAGCGCGTCGCAGGACTGGCCGAGGTCCAGGAGCAGTTCCCGGACCGTCACCCGTGCTCGGCCCAGCACTCGCCGGGCGACCAGGGCGGTGCCGGAACGCGGCGGCCCCACGCTGATCCTGCGGCCGGCCAGGTCGCGCAGCGAGCGCACGGGACTGTTCGCTCTCACCAGCAGGTGCAGGTAGTCGTCGTGGACGCGGGCCAGGGCCGCCGGGCGCACCGCCGTGTCGAACGGGTCGCTGCCCGTCTGGGCGAGGATCGCGCTGTCCTGCGTGGTCAGGGCGAGGTCGGCGTCGTGTCGGCCCAGGCGTTCCACGTTCTGGACGCTGCCGGCGGAGGGGATCACCCTCAGGTCCAGGTGGCGGCTGCGCCGTGCGGCCAGGTGGCGCAGGGCCTCGGCCCAGGCGTGGTAGACCCCTCCGGGGGCTCCGGAGCTGATCGTCAGGGAGGCGTGCAGCCCGGCAGCCCGCCCGGGACGGGCACAGGCCGACAGCTGCGTGCCGAGGGCCCCCGCCGTCAGGGCGAGCAGTGCCCTGCGGCCGACGTCGTTCCGTCTGCCCACTGATGTGCCTCCTCCCACTGGTGTGTTTCTTCCCCCGTACCCTGGGACCACCATGGTGACCTTCCCCCACGATCCTTCACCCTCCGGGGACGCCGCGGGCCGCTTGCCCGGCCGCGACGGCGATGCCCCGACCGGGCGGACCTTCGAGATCCGCACCTACGGCTGCCAGATGAACATGCACGACTCCGAGCGGCTCGCCGGGAGTCTCGTGCGGGCCGGGTACCGGCCCGCCGACCCGGGGCAGACGGCCGACGTCGTGGTGTTCAACACGTGCGCGGTCCGCGAGAACGCCGACAACCGGCTCTACGGCAACCTGGGGCATCTGGCGCCCGACAAAAGGGACCGGCCCGGCATGCAGATCGCCGTCACCGGGTGCCTGTCGCAGATGGACCGTGACCGCGTGGTGCGCCGTGCACCGTGGGTCGATGTCGTGCTGGGCACCCACAACCCGGGGTCGCTGCCGGCCCTGTTGGAACGGGCCCATCGGACGGGCGAGTCCCAGGTGGAGATCATCGAGTCGTTGGAGTTCTTCCCCTCCGGTCTGCCCGCGCTGCGGGAGTCCGCGGGGTCTGCCTGGGTCTCCATCAGCGTTGGCTGCAACAACACGTGTACGTACTGCATCGTGCCGTCCCTGCGGGGGCCGGAGCGGGACCGCCGCCCCGGCGATGTTCTGGCGGAGGTCCGGGCGCTGGCGGCCCAGGGGGTGCTGGAGGTCACCCTCCTGGGGCAGAACGTCAACACCTACGGGGTCGAGTTCCACCGGCCGACGGCCTTCGCGGAACTGCTGCGCGCGTGCGGCCGGATCGAAGGACTCGAACGGATCCGTTTCGCCAGCCCCCACCCGGCGGCCTTCACCGACGACGTCGTGCGGGCCATGGCCGAGACCCCGCAGGTCATGCCGCATCTGCACATGCCGTTGCAGTCCGGGTCGGACAGGGTCCTGCGGGCCATGCGCCGTTCTTACCGGGCCGAACGCTTCGCCGGGATCCTGCGGCGGGTGCGGGACGCCGTCCCGCAGGTCGCCCTCAGCACCGACGTGATCGTGGGTTTCCCGGGGGAGACCGAGGACGACTTCCGGCAGACCCTGGAGGTGGTCGAGGCGTCCCGTTTCAGTCAGGCTTTCACCTTCCAGTACTCGCGCCGGCCCGGGACCCCGGCCGCGGACCTGCCCGACCAGGTCCCGCCGGAGGTCGTGCAGGAACGGTACGGCCGCCTGGTCGAACTGCAGGACCGGATCTCCTGGGAGGAGAGCCGCCTGCTGGAGGGCAAGGACCTGCCGGTGCTGGTCGCGCAGGGGGAGGGCCGCAAGGACGGCGCGACCCGGCGGCTGTCG
>JAUPKJ010000314.1 GCA_030837505.1 Actinomycetota bacterium | reverse complement strand
CAGTACGAGCCGTGAGGTGTTGCGCGCGGGCCCGTCGCCCGCCGGACTGCGGGACGCCGCCGAGCGCACCCTGGAAGGGGTCCGGCTGGCCCTGGCCGGAACCGCCTGACCACGACCCCGATCACGGCCCCGCCCTAGGACCCCGTCACGGGACCCGGCCACGCGGCCCTGCGAGGTCCCGGGCCGCTGTCGCCCTCCCGGCGGGCCGCAATGATCCCCCCTTGCCCATACGCGGATCATTGCGGCCCGCCGTCCTCAGTTCCTGCGGATTCCCCCTTACTCCTCCGATGGATTATGGATCTTCCCGTCCGGATCGTGGATTTTCTTCGCGTTGTTGTATTTCTCGATTGATCACCCGTCGTAATTCCTTCAGAGGTGAAGACGTGATCCTCCTGATGTCGGGCGGACTTTTCGGGCTCCGCGCGACTGCGCGGCCCCCTCGCCCCGCGAGGTGCGCGCCAGGGCACGACGGGGGGCGTGCGAGGGCACGACGGGGAGGCGCCGAGGGTGTCCCGGGCCTCGTGGGCCCCTGCCGAACAGCCCCGGGGGACACCGGGGACTTCCTTCCGTCGGACCTGGGAGGTCGTGTCAGAGGTGTCGTCCTGGCCCGTGAATCCGGCGTTGCGCGACACGTGGGGGATCACGACACGTCGACCGCGTTGCTCCGGAGGAGTCCGAGTGGGTAGGTTCGTCGCTTGCGGCAGGACTCCCGTGAAGTCCTGACCGAAGACCTGCACGATCGACCGAGGTGACCTAGTGGCTCTGCCCCCCCTGACCCCCGAGCAGCGCGCTGCGGCCCTGGAAAAGGCTGCCGCCGCCCGACGCGCTCGCGCCGAGGTGAAGAATCGGCTCAAGTACTCGCAGGGCTCCCTGGGAGAAGTCATTCGAGAGGGCCAAGCCAATGATGTCGTTGGCAAGATGAAGGTTTCGGCTCTGCTGGAAGCCCTACCGGGAGTGGGAAAGGTCCGCGCCCGTCAGATCATGGAAGAGATCGGGATCTCGGAGTCTCGGCGGGTGCGGGGGCTGGGTACCAACCAGGTCGCCGCTCTCATCGAGCGCTTCACCCGCTGAGGACCGGGAGTGTCCGTGGCGGGCGACATCTCGACACGGAGACTCACCGTCCTGGCGGGGCCGACGGCGGTGGGCAAGGGCACTGTGTCGGCCGACATCCGGGAGCGATACCCGGAGGTCTGGCTTTCGGTGTCCGCGACCACCCGTCGGGCCCGACCCCGGGAACGGGACGGCGTCCACTACCACTTCGTGGACGCCTCCAAGTTCGACTCCATGGTCGCCGGGGGGGAACTGCTCGAATGGGCAGTGGTGCACGGTGTGCACCGGTACGGCACCCCCCGGCGTCCCGTGGAGGAGCATCTGACGGCGGGGCGTCCCGCCCTGTTGGAAATCGATCTGCAAGGTGCCCGGCAGGTCCGTCGCACCATGCCCGAGGCCCTCTTCGTCTTCCTGGCCCCTCCCTCCTGGGACGAGCTGGTGCGTCGCCTCGTCGGGCGGGGGACCGAGGACGAGGAGGAACGCCGTCGTCGCTTGGCGACGGCCGAGCGCGAACTGGCGGCCGAATCCGAGTTCGACGTGCGCATCGTCAATGACGACGTGCACCGGGCCGCCGATGAACTCGTACAATGCATGGGTCTGACGCCCCGCCCGGTCGGGGGAACTCCTCCGGGGCCTCCGCCCCGGGAGTGACCCCACCGGTCGTGGGCAGCGGACCCTCCGGTCCCGCTCACGGCCCACCCGGCCTGCGCGGACCTGCTCCCGAGCCGGCTCGACCGGACGGGAACCCCACCGGCGGCCGGACCTGCCGAGCCGCCTGTCATCCAGTCAGGAGTGACCGCGTGTCCGGCACCATTGCCGCCCCCGAGGGCATCACCAACCCGCCCATCGACGACCTGCTCGCCGCGGCGGACTCCAAATACGCCCTCGTGATCTACGCCGCCAAGCGCGCGCGCCAGATCAACGCCTACTACTCGCAGCTCGGCGAGGGCCTGCTGGAGTACGTCGGCCCGCTCGTGGAGACCCACGTCCAGGAGAAGCCCCTCTCCGTGGCGATGCGTGAGATCAACGAGGGGATGCTGGTCGCAGAGCCGACCGAGTGACCGTGTCCGACCGAGCGACCTGGTCCGACGACCAGACCAGGTCCGACGGACCGACCCGTCCCCGCGTGGTCCTCGGCGTCTCCGGGGGGATCGCCGCCTACAAGACCTGCCTGCTGCTGAGGTCCCTGACCGAGAGCGGCCACGAGGTCCGGGTCGTGCCCACGCGCGCGGCCCTGGAGTTCGTGGGCAGGGCCACGTGGGAGGCCCTGTCGGCCGCCCCGGTGACCACCGACGTCTGGCAGGACACCGACCAGGTCCCCCACGTGCGGATCGGACAGTGGGCCGACCTCGTGGTCGTCGCCCCGGCCACTGCCGACCTCCTGGCGAGGGCCGCAGCGGGCCTCGCCGACGACCTGCTGACGAACGTTCTGCTGACGGCGCGCTGCCCTGTCCTCCTGGCGCCGGCCATGCACACCGAGATGTGGTCCCATCCGGCCACCCGGGAGAACGTCGCGACCCTGCGCCGTCGGGGGACCCACGTGATCGGACCGGCGGACGGGCGCCTGACCGGGGCTGACAGCGGTCCGGGGCGGATGGTCGAACCCGCCGAGATCTTCCAGGAGATCACCCGTCTCCTGTCCGGTGCCCAGACCCCGGCTTCCCCGTCCTCGACCCAGCCCCAGACCTCCCCGGCCCAGACCTCCCAGCCCCACCGGTCGCCCGGCGACCTCGCCGGTCGCCGCGTCGTGGTGTCCGCCGGGGGGACCAGGGAGCCCCTCGACCCCGTGCGCTACCTCGGGAACCATTCCTCGGGGCGGCAGGGGGTCGCCCTGGCGGCCACCGCGGCCGCCCGCGGGGCCCGAGTGACCATGGTCGCGGCCAACGTCGAACTGCCCGTGCCGGACGGCATCCGCGTGGTCGCGGTCGGGTCCGCCGAGCAGCTGCGCCGGGCCGTCCTCGAGGCCGCCCCGGACGCTGACGCCGTCGTGATGGCGGCAGCCGTGGCCGACTTCCGACCCGCGACCGTGGCCGAGAACAAGATCAAAAAGTCCGAGGACGACGGCGACGCCCCCGTGATCCGGCTGATCCGGACGGCCGACGTGCTCGCGCAGGTCGTGGCGCAGCGGCCCGAGGGGCAGCTGGTCGTAGGTTTCGCCGCGGAGACCGGCGACGCCGACGGCGACGTCCTGCACCACGCCCGTCGCAAACTGGCGCGCAAGGGGTGCGACCTGCTGGTCGTCAACGACGTCTCGGGCGGGCGGGTCTTCGGCGAGCGCCGGAACACCGTGACCGTCCTGGGGGCCGACGGCAGCGTCACACCGGTCCCCCCGGCCGACAAGGTGCAGGTGGCGGATGTCATATGGGATTTGGCACTCCAACAGCCCCTGTGGGCAGACGTCCCGGAAAGATCTCGGTAGAGTGGCGCCGTCTGTCCCCACCCCCGGGTTGTGATCTTCGGGTCCGGTCGCACGGGTGAGGCGGGCAGTCAGCCAGCAGCCGCTGCAGAACAGGAGCGCCGTGAGCTTCCGACTTTTCACGTCCGAGTCCGTCACCGAAGGACATCCGGACAAGATCTGCGACCAGATCAGCGACGCGGTGCTCGATGCACTGCTGGAGCAGGACCCCCGCAGCCGGGTGGCGGTGGAGACCATGGTCACCACGGGCCTGGTCCACGTGGCGGGCGAGGTCACGACCCAGGCGTACGCGGACATTCCCAGCATCGTGCGCCGGACCATCCTCGACATCGGCTACGACTCCTCGACCAAGGGGTTCGACGGCCATTCCTGCGGGGTCGAGGTGTCGATCGGATCGCAGTCCCCCGACATCGCCCAAGGGGTCGAGAACGCCTACGAGGTGCGTGTCGGCGAGGGCGTCGACCCGTTGGACGCCCAGGGCGCCGGGGACCAGGGCCTCATGTTCGGTTACGCCTGCGACGAGACGCCCTCGTTCATGCCGCTGCCGATCTGGCTGGCGCACCGTCTGGCCGAGCGGCTCACGCAGGTGCGCCGGGAGGGCGAACTGCCCTACCTGCGCCCCGACGGCAAGACCCAGGTCACCATCGACTACGAGGGCGACCGCCCCGTGCGCCTGGACACCGTGGTCGTGTCCAGCCAGCACGCCCGGGACGTGTCCCTGGAGAACCTTCTGCAGCCCGACATCGCCGAGAAGGTTGTCCAGCCGGTCCTGAAAGAACTCGAACTGGACACCGACGGCTTCCGTCTCCTGGTCAACCCCACGGGTCGTTTCGAGGTCGGGGGTCCCATGGGGGACGCCGGCCTGACCGGACGCAAGATCATCGTGGACACGTACGGCGGCACCGCCCGCCACGGGGGCGGTGCCTTCTCGGGCAAGGACCCGTCCAAGGTCGACCGTTCGGCGGCCTACGCCCTGCGCTGGGTGGCCAAGAACGTCGTGGCCGCCGGGCTCGCCCGCCGCTGCGAGGTCCAGGTGGCCTACGCGATCGGCAAGGCCCAGCCCGTGGGTCTGTACGTCGAGGCGTTCGGCACGGAGTCCGTGCCCCTGCCGAAGATCCGCAGCGCCATCGAGGAGGTCTTCGACCTCCGGCCGGCGGCGATCATCCGGGATCTGGACCTCCTGCGTCCGATCTACCAGCAGTCCGCCGCCTACGGTCACTTCGGTCGGGAACTGCCCGACTTCACGTGGGAGCGCACCGACAGGGTCGCGGCCCTGCGCTCGGCCGTGAGCTGACGACGGCACAGGGAGCACCACGACGAACGGTCCGGACGGGTCCCGTACCCGTCCGGACCGCGCCGTCTTCGGTGGCCGGCGCGCTCGGCGTCGGCCGGGCCGGGGGAGAGGGCCCGGGACGGCGGGAACCGGAGCCGGTGGGGTGATGGACGAGCGGACACCGCAGTCGCAGCAGCTGGAGTCGCAGCAGCTGGAACTGTTGCGCGCGCCCGGTCGGGCCCCGGCCGCGGCGCGGAAGGGCCGGACGGTCGGGGTCGGCAGGGCCGGCCGGGCGGCCGGCGTGGCCGAGTGGCTGCCCGTGGCACGCGTCGCCGTCGATCTGCCGCTGCCCCACCTGGACCGGCCCTTCGACTACGCGGTGCCCGCGAACCTCGAGCGGACCGCCCTGCCCGGCACCCGCGTCAAGGTCCGTTTCGCCGGGCAGGACGTGGAGGGTTTCGTCCTGGAGCGCCTGGCCTCCAGTGACCATTCCGGACGCCTGGCGCCCCTGCGCCGCCTGGTCTCCCCCCAGGTCGTGCTCACCCCCCGGATGCTGGCACTCGCCAGGACCGTGGCCGACCAGTACGCCGGCACCCTGTCCGACGTCCTGCGCCTGGCCGTTCCCGCGCGGCACGCCCGGGCCGAGCGGGCCTGCCCCGCGGAGCCGGACCGCGAGCCGGACCGCGAGCCGGCGGAGAAGCAGCCGGCCCCGGCCGACGCCGCTGCGGGGGACGCTGCGTGGGACCTCTACCCGGCGGGCGGTGCCTTCCTGAAACGCCTGGCCACCGGCCGGTCGCCGCGCGCTGTCTGGACGGCGCTGCCCGGCCCGGCGTGGACCGCCGCCGTCGCCGCCGCCGTCGGCGCGACCGTCGACAGCGGCCGGGGCGCCCTCGTGGTCGTCCCGGACCACACCGACCTGCAGGCCCTGGCCCCCGCGATGACGGCGCGCCTGGGCCCGGAGGGTTTCGTCCGGTTGGAGGCCGGCCAGGGCGCGGAGAGCCGCTACGCGGCCTTCACGGCACTGTGCCGCGGCCTGACCCGCGTGGCCATCGGGACGAGGGCCGCGGCCTTCGCCCCGGTCCGGGACCTCGGACTCGTCGTGATCTGGGAAGACGGCGACGACGCCCACGCCGAGCAGCGCGCGCCCTACCCCCACGCCCGGCAGGTCCTGCTGACCCGCGCCGAACAGGACGGCGCGGCGGCCCTCCTGGGAGGCTGGTCCAGGACGGCGGAGTCCGCCGCACTGCTGGAGAGCGGCTGGGCCCGGGAGATCCAGGCGCCGCGGCCCGTGCTCAGGCGGTTGTGGCCCCGGGTCACGGTGCCGGACGGCCTCCCGGACGCCGCCGGTCCCGTGGCAGCGGCCCGTCTGCCGGTCCCGGCCTGGAACGCGATCCGGGACGGACTGAAGTCCGGGCCCGTGCTCCTGCAGGTCCCGCGAGCCGGGTACGTGCCGGTCACCCGCTGCCAGGGGTGCCGCCGTCCGGCCCGGTGCCGGCACTGCGCCGGTCCGGTGAGGGTCGGACCCGACAGGGGCCTGTGCTGCACCTGGTGCGGGCGCCACCTCCCCGACTGGACCTGCCCGACCTGCGGGGACGGGCGCCTGAGGGCAGCGGCCGTCGGCGTCGACCGGACGGCGGAGGAACTGGGCAGGGCGTTCCCCTCGGTCCGACTGGTGGTCTCGCGTCCGGGCCTGCGCCCCACACGGGTGCCCGAGCACGGCCTGGTGCTGGCGACCCCGGGGGTCGAGCCCGCCGTCCCCGGCGGGTACGCGGCCGCCGTCCTGCTGGACGGCGACAGCCTCCTGCAGCGTCCCCATCTGCGGGCCGGCGAGGAGGCCCTGGCCCGTTGGCTGGGGGCCTGCGCCCTGGTGAGATCTGCGGAGTCGGGCGGCAGGGTCGTGTTGTGTGCCGACCCGCAGGCGCCGGCGGTCCGGGCGGTCGTCCGGGCCGACCCGGCGGGCCACGCCGCCGCGGAGCTGGCAGAACGGGCCCAGCTGGGCCTGCCGCCCGCGGTCGGGTGCGCCACCGTGACCGGCGACCCTGCGGCCGTGACCTCGCTGCTGGACCTGGCCCGGCTGCCCGAGGGCGCCGAGATCCTGGGCCCCGTGCCCCTGCCGGACCATCTCCTGCACCCGGAGCGGCCGGCCGAGCCCGAGCAGGTCCGCGCCGTCGTCCGGGTCCGGCGTGCCCTGGCGGGGGAACTCGCCGCGCAACTGGCCGCAGCCGTCGCCCTGCGCAGCGCCCGCAGGGACCCCGGCACCGCCCGCGTCCGCCTGGACCCCCGGGACCTGGGCTGACCCCGGCTCCCGCGTCGCCCTCGAGGACCTGGGCTGCCCTCCCCGGGCGCGTCCCCACCGTCCGGAAGGCCCCAGCCGGGCGCCTGCCGCCCGGCCTGATCGAGGCCCGGCCGCCGCGCCGTAGCACCCCGGCCGCTGGACCTGAGCCGTCCGGGCGTCCGGCCTGATCGAGGCCCGGCCGCCGCGATGACGTCGTGGGTTGGTCGTGGGGGCAGTGGGGTCTCGATCACGCCGGGTGGTGATGGGGGTGGTGCGCATTGGGCATGATCGAGGTCCGGCCGCCGCAGTGACGTGGTGGGTTGGTCGTGGGGGTGGTGGGGGCTCGATCTTGCTGGATGGGGATGGGGGTGGCGCGTGTTGGGCATGATCGAGGTCCGGCCGCTGAGGTGACGTCGTGGGTTGGTCGTGAGGGCAGTGGGGGCTCGATCTTGGCTGGTGCTGGGGCTGGGGTGTCCGGCGT
>JAUPKJ010000313.1 GCA_030837505.1 Actinomycetota bacterium | reverse complement strand
GCCCCGGTGACGTTCAACGCGAACGGCGTTCCCCATGAGGCGTCGTCGCCCTCGCTCGAGTTGACGTACACCTTCTTGCCCTGGGTCCAGGTGACCCAGAGGGTGCCGTTTCCGTCCTTGGCGAGCGTCAGGCTCTCGCTGGAGACGTTGTTGACATCCACCGGGAACCCGGTGTCGAGCGAGAAGGTCTTCTGCCCGCCGTCGTACGAGTAGCGGAAGAGTCTCGCCGGCTGGCCCGCGACATTCTCCGTCGACGACGCGGCCAGCACGTTCGTGGCGATGTAGAGGTGCGTGCCGTCCCAGAGGGTGTCCCCTCGCGTCAACGGGCGCTCGTCGATCAGCGTGCCCGTGTCCACCCACGTCTGCTGGGTGCGGTCGAGGCGGAAGATGTGCCACGTCCCGCTCGCCGTGTCGAACAGGTCGGCCCACCACAGGCCGTCGTTGAACCAGAGTTTCGACTGCGGTTTGTCCGCCGTCGGGGCTTCGCCGGAGCCCGCGAACGAGGCGCCCTCGTAGCCGATGTCCCCGGTGTCGGCCCGTGCGACCGGCGCCCCGAGGACGAGCCCCAGAATGAGGGTGAACAGGCCGAGCCACGACGTCGCTCGGAAAGCCGGTGCTGCTCGGAGAGCCGGTGCCGCTCTCACGACGGGTGCTGTTCCGAGGGATGTTGCTGCTCGGGAAGGTGCGGTTACAGCTTGTCGATGCGCTGTCATCAGTCAACCCCTGGTCGCGTTGATGCCGCTGTCTGGGCCGGGACGGCGACGATTCGGGGAGGAATGATCGCATATGGCTGCGTGAGGGGGTAGAGGGGTGTCCTGCGTGGTCCTTTGCGCTCGCGGACGACGGTGGGGCGGGCCGGCACACGCCTCGCATGTGCCGACTCGCCCCACCGTCGGGTGCGGGACCGGATCAGACCAGGCCGAGGTCCATCATCGCGGTGGCCACCATCTCGAAGCCCGCGATGTTGGCGCCCATCACGTAGTTGTTCGGCGCGCCGTACTTCTCGGCGGTCTGGAAACAACGGGAGTGGATGTCCGTCATGATCTCGCTGAGGCGGCTCTCGGAGTGCTCGAACGTCCACGAGTCACGCGAAGCGTTCTGCTGCATCTCCAGGGCGGACGTCGCCACCCCACCCGCGTTGGCCGCCTTGCCCGGCCCGAACGCGACCTTCGCGTTCTGCAGGAAGGCGATGGCGTCCGGCGTGGTCGGCATGTTGGCGCCCTCGGCGACGAGCTTGCACCCGTTGCGCACCAGGGCCTCGGCGTGGCTGCGGTCGAGCTCGTTCTGCGTCGCGCAGGGGAGCGCCACGGTGCACGGCACGTCCCAGACCGATCCGTCCGACACGTACCGGGCGGTGGGCACGTGCTCGACGTAGGCGGTCAGACGCAGGCGGTCGACCTCCTTGATCTGCTTCACGACGTCGAGGTTGATGCCAGCCTCGTCGACGATGTACCCGTTCGAGTCGGAGCAGGCGATGACGTTCGCGCCCAGCTGCTGGGCCTTCTCGATCGCGTAGATCGCGACATTGCCGGAGCCGGAGACGACAACAGTCTGGCCGTCCATGCTGCCACCCCGTGCGGCGAGCATCTCCTGGACGAAGAAGACGAGGCCGTACCCCGTCGCCTCCTTGCGGACCTGGGCCCCGCCCCACAGCAGACCCTTGCCGGTCAGGACACCGGACTCGTAGCGGTTGCTGATCCGCTTGTACTGGCCGAACAGGTAGCCGATCTCGCGACCACCCACGCCGATGTCACCGGCCGGGACGTCGGTGTACTCGCCGAGATGGCGGTAGAGCTCCGTCATGAACGACTGACAGAACCGCATCACCTCATTGTCGGAGCGGCCCTTGGGGTTGAAGTCGGAACCGCCCTTTCCGCCGCCGATGGGCATTCCGGTGAGGGCATTCTTGAAGATCTGCTCGAACCCCAGGAACTTGACGATGCCGAGGTACAGCGAGGGGTGGAACCGAAGCCCGCCCTTGTAGGGGCCGAGCGACGAGTTGAACTCGACGCGGAACCCGCGGTTGATGTGGACCTCGCCCTTGTCGTCCTGCCACGGGACCCGGAAGATGATCTGACGCTCGGGCTCGCAGAGACGCTCGAACACCTTCGCGTCGAGGATCTCCGGGTGGCGGATCACGACCGGCACCAGGCTGAACAGGACCTCCCTGACCGCCTGGTGGAACTCGATCTCCCCGGCGTTCCGGGCGACGACCCCGGCGTAGACGCGTTCGAGTTCCTGCAGGGCTCGCGCAGCACCCCCCTCCGTGTCGGTCAATAGACCCAAAGTCCCGGATGCGGAATTGGAGAGAAGGTTGGACATGGGACGCCCCCTCGTAGTGACGGCACTGTGTGGCTGGAATTGCGCCCAGGCGTCGTTGGCTGGAAGCTCCAACAGGATAGTGGGAACGACGTAGATGTAAACCACCGGACAGCGGGCCGACGAGAAGATTCCCAAGGGGTCCGGGGGAGATCCCTCCTCTCTTCGGTGGACCTCCCGCCGATATCGATTCGTGCCCCGGAATGGGTCGCTCCCGCCGGGGCTGCCGCACCGCCGGGTTGCCGGTCCTCGCTTTCGATGACGACGAATTTTCCTGGGGGGCATGGGTCTGCCCGGCGATCCTTCGGCGCGGGGCCCGGTCGGGGGTGTGCACGGGGAGCCCTGCGGTGACCCCGGCGGGGACCTCCAGCGGGGACGGCCCCGGGATCCCGGAGGAACCCGAGTGTGACCCCGGCGGGTCCCTTCTCCGTTCTACCTCCCGAGTGCTCCTGCCGCCGCAGTCCCCGGATCCGTCGCCGTCCATGGAAGGATCTTCCCTTGTCCTCACAGCCGCCCCTCGGG
>JAUPKJ010000312.1 GCA_030837505.1 Actinomycetota bacterium | reverse complement strand
CGCTGTCGGGCGGGACCGGCCGGACCCCTGTCGTATCAGGTGTCCCGAGGTCGTCCGGGGTGGTGTCAGCTGCTGCGGGACCGACGCATCCGCAGCAGCTCCGCAACGAGCACGGTCAGGAGCGCCAGGTAGAACATGCCGGCCCCGAACACGTAGACCTGGGCGGGGATACCCCGCTGGGCCGCCGTGTAGACGTACTTGGGGAAGGTGTTCACCGTTCCTGAGTTGAAGGTCGTGACGATGTAGTCGTCGAAGGACAGGCTGAAGGCCAGCAGGGCCGCGGCCGCGATCCCGGGAGCCACGAGGGGCAGGGTCACCCGGCGGAAGGTCTGCAGGTCGTCGGCGTACAGGTCCTTGGCCGCCTCCTCAAGGGACGGATCCAGGCCGGCGATCCGGGCCTTGACGGTGACGACGACGAAACTGAGGCTGAACATCACATGCGAGATGACGATCGTCCAGAACCCCAGGGTCACGACCCCGCCCATGTTCAGGAACAGGGTCAGCAGGGAGGCGCCCATGACGACCTCCGGAGTGGCCATGGGCATGAAGATGAGCACGTTGATCGCTGTTCGTCCCCGGAACCGATGGCGCTGCAGGGCGAAGGCCATCAGGGTTCCCAGCACGGTGGCCAGGGCCGTCGACAACAGCCCCACCTCGATGCTCGTACGGACCGCCGTGCACACGTCCCCCGAGGCCCCGCAGGGATCCTTCCAGTTCTCCAGAGTGAAACCCCGCCACACGATGTTGCTGCGATTGGCATCGTTGAAGGAGAAGACCGTCACGTAGGCGATCGGCAGGAAGAGGTAGCTCAGGGCGAGCGCAGCGTAGACGCACAGGGCGTTCTCCCTGATCCAGCGGCGTATCCCACGCCGTCGGACGGGGGCTGACGCCCGTGGACGAGCGAGGCTGCCGGCAGCGGGATCGCCTGCTCTCGTCTGGACACTCACACCAGTTCCTCCGTTCCCGTGCGCCGGATGTACACGAGGACGAGCACCAGGATGACCGCCATCATGAGGAAGGACAGGCAGGCTGCCGTGGGGTAGTCGTTCAGGTCGATGAACCTCGACTCGATGACGTTGCCGATCATCTGGGTACGGGTGGTCCCCAGCAGCCCTGCATTCACGAAGTCCCCGGCTGCGGGGATGAAGGTGAGCAGAGTACCCGCCACCACCCCCGGCATCGACAAGGGCAGGGTGACCTTGCGCAGGACCGTCCAGGGCCCCCCGTACAGATCGTGTCCGGCTTCCAGGAGCCTGTGGTCGAGACGTTCGAGACTCGCGTAGATCGGCAGTGTCATGAACGGCAGGAAGTTGTAGGTCAGCCCGCAGACCACCGCGAAGGCCGTGGCTGTGAGGCTCGCTTGTTCGGGCATCAGGTGCAGCCATTTGAAGGTCCGCACGACGGTCCCCTCGTCCGCGAGGATCTGCCGCCAGGCGTAGGTCCTCAGGATGAAGCTGCAGAAGAAGGGCGCAACCACCAGCACGAGCAGTACATTGCGCCAGCGCCCTCCCCGGAAAGCGATCATGTAGGCGAGGGGGTATCCGATGAGCAGGGCCGCGAGGGTCGCCATCCCCGCGTACAGCACGGACCGCCCGAAGTGTTCCTGGTACCGGTCGAAGGCCTCCCAATAGTTGGCCAGGCGCAGGGTTTGGATGAACTCACCGACCTCCCCCCCGGGAGCGCGGGTCTGGGTGGACGTCCCCGACAGTGTGAGGATCGGCAGGGCGAAGAACGCCCCGAGCCAGAGCAGCCCCGGTAGGAGCAGAAGGTACGGGGTGCTCCGTCGACGGGTGTCCTTTTCCGGTGGCAGGGCTTGTCGATTCCCGCTCGGGTGGGGGCCGCCCAGCCTGGAGACGGATGCCATGGACACCGGTTCAGCTCCCCCTGGAGTCGGCGCGGGCGTGGTTCGGACCGTCCCCGATGGGGTCCCTCGGGAGTCCGAAGGTGTGTTCGGGCTCCCAGGCGACGGTCACAGTGCTCCCGGCGGGGAACCGTTCGCCGACGCCCAGGTTCTGCGAGAAGACCGTCAGGTCCTGCCGCCAGGGCATCCTCACGACGTACTGGGTGGAGACGCCGGCGAAGCTCACGTCCAGGACCACGCCGCCGGTGAGTCGGTTGCAGTTCTCGGGGATGAACTCCGCCGTGGCGCACAGACGGATCTTCTCCGGTCTGACTCCGACCAGGAGGGCGTTGTCCTGTGAGCGGACCCTCGAACGCGGTACCCGCAGTTTGTTCCCGTGGACGTCGACCATGAGGTCCCGTCCCAGGTCGCCCGCGCGCAGTCCGGGCAGCAGGTTGGACTGTCCCAGGAAGTTGGCGACGAAGGTGGTCGCCGGTGACTCGTACAGGTCGGTGGGCGTTCCGAGCTGCTCTATCCGACCACGGTTCATGACGGCCACGGTGTCGGCCATGGTCATGGCCTCTTCCTGGTCGTGGGTCACGTGGAGGAAGGTGATCCCGACCTCGGTCTGGATGCGTTTGAGTTCCAGCTGCATTTGTCGGCGCAGTTTGAGGTCCAGGGCACCCATGGGTTCGTCGAGGAGCAGGACCTGGGGCTGGTTGACGATCGCGCGGGCCAGGGCGATCCGTTGTTGTTGACCGCCGGAGAGCTGTCCGGGACGCCGCCGGGCCAGATGCGGCAGTTCCACGAGGTTCAACGCGTCCATGACAGCGGATTGAACCTTTTTGTGTCCCCGTCGGCGCAGGCCGAAGGCGACGTTCTCGAAGATGTCCAGGTGCGGGAAGAGAGCGTAGCTCTGGAAGACGGTGTTGACGGGGCGTTTGTGGGGTCGGGTGTGGGTGATGTCGAGTCCGCTCAACCGGATCTCACCGCTGTCCGGTTCCTCCAGCCCCGCCACCATGCGCAGGGTCGTGGTCTTTCCGCATCCCGAGGGGCCCAGGAGCGCGAAGAAGGATCCCTTCGGGATCGTCACGGACAGGTCGTCGACCGCGAGCAGGGAACCAAAACGTTTGGTGATTCCTCTCAGAGAGAGGCTGCTTCCGGTCTGTGTGGACTTCCGGGTGGACTTCTGCGTGGACTTCCGCTCTGTGATCATCACACGCCCAGTGCCCGTTGGAACTCGTCGTTGAAGGTCGTCTCCTCCTGGGTCGTCAAGGTACGGATGACAGGGGCCTTGGCGAGGGTCTTCTCGTCCGGGAAGATCATCTTGTTGGCCACGAGGCTCGGGTCCAGTCGGGACATCGCTTGTTTGGCCCCGACCACCGGGCAGACGTATTGGACGTACTGGGCGACCTTGGCCGCGATGTCCGGCTGGAAGTAGTAGTTCATCAGGATCTCGGCGTTCTGCTTGTGCCGTGCGCCCACGGGGATCATCAGGTTGTCGCTCCAGAGCAGGCCTCCGGCCTCGGGCAGCAGGAAGGTCCATTGCCCCCGTCCCTCTGCGTTGAGCTGTGCGACGTCACCGGACCAGGCGAAGGCGGCCAGGGCGTCCCCCGATTTGAGGGCCTCCATGTAGTCGTTCCCGGCGACCTGCCGGATGTACCCGTCCGAGATCCGCTTCTCGAACTCGTCGAGAGCATTACCGAACTGTGCCTCCGTGAACTTCTTCACGTCCACACCCTGCTGTGCCATGATCAGCCCGAGGGTGTCCCTCATCTCGGACAACACCATGACGCGGTTCTTGAGCTTCGGGTTCCACAGATCATCGACGTTCTTGATGGTGACCCCCAGATCACGCATCTTGGCCGTGTTGTAGGCGAGCCCCGTGAAGCCCGACTGCCAGGTCACGGAGAAGTTGCGCCCGGGGTCGTAGTCGACGTTCTGCAGATCGGCCCGGAGGTTCTTGAGGTTGGGCATGATATTGCGGTCGAGACGTTGGACGAGTCCCTGGCGGATCACTCGGGCTGCCATCCAGTCGGTGATCGTGAAGAGGTCCCGGCCGATGTCCTTGCCCATCCGCAGCTGTTCCTGGATCTTGCCGTAGAACTCGTTGTTGTCGTTGATGTCCTCGGCATAGATGGGCTTGATCCCCGTCTTGCTCTCGAAGTCGATCAGCGTGGGGTGTTTTTTGGTGTTCTCGTCGAAGTCGAGGTACGCGGGCCAGTTGGCCCAGTTCACCTTGTGCTCCTGCAGGGAGTGGTCCTCGGCCGTCGAGGGCTTGCCGGCCGAGGAGGACTTGGTGGCGGTCCCGCAGGCGGAAAGGAGCGTCCCGGCTCCCAGGGCGCCGGTTCCGGCGAGCATCGATCTGCGGGAGAACCTACCGAGGGCACGCTGCGCCCGGATCAGAGTCTTCACTTCTTCGGGCAGCGGAGTCTTCTGAGGCATTACGGGTCTTCCTTCCGGTCTTCACGGCAGTAGCCGGCCGCAGGACGGCCGCGTACAAGCTTTTTGATCTTGAAGCCCCTCAGGGCTACCCCCGGTCGCTGGACGCATCGCCTCGTTACTCTGAGTGGCAGTCAGCCCGTTGGCGATACTTACACGCCTGCCGGAGATGCTCAACAGGCACCCAGGATTTTCCTGGACGACCATCGTGTTCGGCAGTGGTCGGACACCTTCCGAGGAAGAGCATCCGACGCAGCGCCCGGGTCGACGTTGCGGACGTTCAGTGCCCCTGACCTCCACTTCAATACTTTTCGCACATGAACGATTACTCAACGTGGCAACCGCTGTGTCACGGCATCCCTGCGGTCGGTGACCGTATCGCGACCTGAGTCGCGACAACACCCCCATAGACCGAGAAAAAGCGTGGTTCCGGAATATACACATTGCCGGTCATGCCTCGGTCTCGGGTCCACCCCCGGTCCTCCTGGTGGGGTCCGGTCACTCCAGACAGGCCATGACATGCTTGGTACGCGTGTACTCCCGAAGGCCGCCCACGGACAGGTCACTGCCGTAGCCGGACTCCTTGAACCCACCGTGGGGCATCTCTGCGACCACGGGCAGGTGGGTGTTGACCCAGACGCACCCGAAGTCCAACGCCCTGGTCAGGCGCAGCGCTGCGGTGAGGTCCGCGGTCCACACGCTGGCGGCCAACCCGTACCGGACCCCGTTGGCCAGCTCGACGGCCTGCGCCTCGTCCTCGAAGGGCTGGACGGTCAGGACCGGGCCGAAGATCTCCTCCTGGATCGCCTCGTCGAACTGGGCAGTACCAGACACGACCGCCGGTTCCAGGAAGAAACCCCCTGCGGGCTGTTCCGGGCGCCCCCCTCCGGTGACCACGGTCGCGTTCGGAGGGAGGCGGTCGAGGAACCCCTCGACCCGTTCGCGCTGCTTGGGACTGATCAGGGGCCCGAGTTGCGTGTCCCCGTCCTGCGGCAGCCCGATCCTGGTCCGACGGGCCTCGTCGGCCAGGGCGTCGATCAGATCGCGATGGATCCTCCGGTGGGCCAGGATCCTTGTGGCCGCCGTGCAGTCCTGACCGGCGTTGAAGTAACCGGCTTCCGCGATCTGCGAGGCCACCTCTGCGACATCGACGTCGTCGAGGACGACGACGGGGGCCTTGCCGCCCAGTTCCAGGTGCACCCGTTTCAGACTCCGCGCGGCCGCGGCTGCGACCTCGCGTCCCGCCGCCACCGACCCCGTCAGGGCGACCATGGCCGGAGCAGGGTGGCAGGCCAGGTCCTGACCCGTGCGCGCCCCGCCCGTCACGACGTTGAACACGCCGCGGGGCAGGTGCGCGGAGGCCAACTCGGCCAGGGCCAGGGTGGTCAGGGGAGTCTCCCTGGCGGGTTTCAGCACCATGGTGTTGCCCGTGGCCAGGGCCGGGGCCATTTTCCACACCGCCGTCATCAACGGGTAGTTCCACGGGGCGATCGCGGCGACGACGCCGACGGGTTCCCGGCGGAGCCACGAGGTGTGCCCCTCCAGGTACTCCCCGGCCGGCACGCCGTCCAGGCAGCGGGCAGCCCCCGCGACGAATCTCAAATGATCGACGATGGACGGCAGCTCGTCGGCCGCAGTGGGGACCCGGGGTTTGCCGGTGTCCCTCATCTCGAGTTCGACCAGTTCCTCTGCCCTGTCCTCGATCTCCTGTGCGATGTTCAGCAGTGCGGCCTGTCGCTGCCCGGCCGGTGTGTCCCGCCACGGACCGAAGGCTCCGGCAGCGGCCCGACAGGCCGCGTCGACGTCGGCAGCCGTGCTGATCGGCGCATGGGCCACCACATCGCCGGTCGCAGGATCGATCACCTCGTCCCGGTCGGGCGAGGAGGCGGGGACGAACTCGCCCCCGATGAAGTTGCGCAGTTCCCGGGGGTTTCGATCGCTCACTGAGCTCTCCAAGCATCGGGGGGGAAGAACCTTCCGGCCGTGATTCCGCGCCGGCATGGCAGGAGGCTACAGGGGGCGGATAGGACAGGAGCCACATGTCGGACCCCTCAAAAATATACACAGGGTCACATTTATTCACGTGTTGTTGCTACTAGGATGGTTCCGTGGCATTTGCCCCTCAGCAATGACCATACTGAAGCAGAGGATCCGCAGCAGGGCAGTACTGTGTCCAGATCGACAGTCGAAACCCCGGTAAACGATCGAATCAGCAAGGACACAGGATCTATGGTGAAGGAATCCCTTGCGCAGATCCGGTTCGACCCGTCAGGATCGATTCGTGGCGAACCGTTCATCTCAGCACCGTTCCTCCCCGATCCCCCTCGATGAGATCTCCAAAAAGATCATCGAACAGCTCCAGGAGGACGGCCGACGTCCCTATGCCGCCATCGGCAAGGCGGTCGGACTCTCGGAAGCTGCCGTACGGCAGCGGGTCCAACGCCTCCTGGACGCCGGAGTCATGCAGATCGTCGCCGTCACCGACCCGTTGCAGGTGGGTTTCTCCCGCCAAGCCATGATCGGAATCAAGGCGAGCGGAGACCTGACCCTCGTGGCCGACCGGTTGTCCGAGATCCCCGAGATCGACTATGTGGTGATCACAGCCGGCTCCTTCGACCTGCTGGTCGAGGTGGTCTGCGAGGACGACGACCACCTGCTTTCCCTGCTCACCCAGCGGATACGTTCGATGCCCGGTGTCATGGCCACCGAGACCTTCGTGTACCTGCGGTTACGCAAGCAGCTCTACAATTGGGGAACCCGATGAACGCCCTGTCCGAGGAACACTCCCCCAGCGTCGGCCCGGTCGGCCCCGCAGGTCGGGTCGGCCCCGTGCCGGTCTCCCGCCGGGCGCGTGCTGTCACGCCGGCTTCTGCCCTGGACCACCTGTGGCTGCATTTCACCGACCACAGCGCCTACGCCGACGGGGACGGCCCACCGGTCATTGTCAGCGGCGAGGGCGCCCGCATCCGGGACAGCAAGGGGCGCACCTACCTCGATGCCCTCTCCGGGCTGTTCGTCGTCCAGGCCGGGTACGGCAGGCCGGAACTCGCCCGGGCCGCCGCGGCCCAGGCCGAGGAACTCGCCTATTTCCCCCTGTGGTCCCATGCCCACCCCAGGGCCGTCGAATTGGCCGAGCGGCTGACGGATCACACGCCGGCCGGCCTGAACCGGGTTTTCTTCACGACCGGTGGCGGAGAGGCCGTCGAGTCCGCCTGGAAGCTGGCCAAGCAGTACTGGAAGCTGCTCGGGCGCCCCGGCAAGCACAAGGTCCTCGCGCGAGCAATCGCGTATCACGGCACCACCCAGGGCGCGCTGGCCATCACCGGGATCCCGGCTCTCAAACAGATGTTCGAGCCGCTCGTCCCGGGGGCCTTCCACGTTCCGAACACCAACATCTACCGAGCGGCCGAAAACCTGCGCGACGATCCCACGGCCTTCGGAGTGTGGGCAGCGGACCGCATCGAGGAGGCCATCCAGTTCGAGGGCCCGGACTCCGTCGCGGCCGTCTTTCTGGAGCCCGTTCAGAACGCCGGAGGCTGTTTCCCCGCCCCGCCGGGATACTTCGAGCGGGTCCGTGCCATCTGCGACAAGTACGACGTCCTCCTTGTCTCCGACGAGGTGATCTGTGCCTTCGGTCGGGTCGGAGGAATCTTCGCGTGCACGGAAATGGGCTACGTCCCGGACATCATCACGTGTGCCAAAGGCATGACGAGCGGGTACTCCCCGATCGGCGCCATGATTACCACCGAGAAGCTGTTCGAACCGTTCAGGACCGGCCACGAGATGTTCGCCCACGGCTACACGTTCGGCGGGCATCCGGTCTCCGCTGCCGTCGCCCTGGCCAACCTCGATCTCTTCGAGCGGGAGGGACTGGTCGATCACGTCCGCAAGCACGCCCCGGACTTCCGCGCCACCCTCGAACGGCTCCTCGACCTGCCCGTCGTGGGCGATGTGCGCGGTGAGGGCTTCTTCTACGGGATCGAACTGGTCAAGGACAAGACGACCAGGGAGTCCTTCAGCGACGCCGAGTGCGAACGGATCCTGAAGGGGTTCCTGTCCCCCGCCCTGTTCGAAGCCGGACTGTACTGCCGGGCCGACGACCGCGGGGATCCCGTCATCCAACTGGCTCCGCCCCTGATCGTCGGTCAGGCGGAGTTCGACGAGATGGAAAGCACCCTGCGCTCCGTCCTGAGCCAGGTCCCGGACATGCTCTGAGAGGGTCCGTCCCGTCGGCTCCTTGACCGCTTCCGTTTCTCTCCGGTGGGGTCCGGTTCTTTCCGGACCCCACCGGACGATCAGACGTTCGCGACGACGAGCAGTTCGACCACGCGGTCCAGGAAGGCGTCGACGGAGGCCTCCCGATAGCCCCGTGAGCCCCTGCGGCTCTTGAAGACCGCCAAGCGCACCGCGTCCGGGGCGATGGGTTTGCCCGTCGCAAAGGCCTCCTCGACCCGTTGGCACAACTCGTCGACCTGTTCGGGGTCGTAGGTCAGTTCCAGGCCGGAACCGCGGGTGAAACGCTGCCCGGCCGGTCTGGCCAGCTGGGACCGCAGGGACTGCTCCTGGGTGCGCAACTGGTTCTGCCACCCGGAGGGCCCGGCCCGCTCCTCGCCCCGCTGCTTCTCGCGGCGGGCGAAGGCGTCCTCGATCCGGTCCAGGGCCGCATCGACGGCCTCGACGTCGTAGCCGCCGCGGACCAGGTCGAATCCCACGGTCCGGACGTGCCAGGAAGTCATGCTCGAGCCCCGGCCGCCGTCCTCATAAGCAGATCTTGCCCGGCCCAGGAAGGTCTCGACCTGCTCGACCTCATAACCCTTCGCCAGGCGGCTGGCTCGCGGGAAGGTGTCGTCCACGTCAGTGATTCTGCCTGATCAGTTCGCCGAGTGGTGCATCAGCCGGGAGGTTGCGGCCAGTTGACCGCAGGCGCCGTCGATCCGACGCCCCCGGGTGAGGCGGATCGTGGTCGAAATCCTCCGTTCGCGCAGCTTACGAACGAATTCGTCCGTGACCCGCCGCGGGGAGGCCGTCCAGCGGGATCCGGGAGTGTCGTTCAACGGGATGGCGTTGACGTGGGCCCAGCCGAGTCCCCGCGCGGACAGCTCCCGCGCGAGGAGCTCCGCCCTCCACGGTTGATCGTTCACGTCCCGGATCAACGCGTACTCGATGCTCACCCTGCGGCCCGTGGCCTCGAAGTGGTGGCGGGCGGCATCCAGGACGCGGCCCACCGGCCAGCGCCTGTTGACGGGGACGAGTTCGTCCCGGGCCCGGTCGTCCGGGGCGTGCAGGGACAGGGCCAGCGTGATGGGCAGGCCCTCCCCCGCCAGGCGCTCCATCGCCGGGACGAGTCCGACCGTCGAGATCGTCGTCCCACGGGGGGACAGACCCAGTCCGTCCGGCACCGCCTCGCCCAGGCGCCGCACGGCCCGCAGAACAGCCCCGTAGTTGGCCAGGGGTTCCCCCATCCCCATGAACACCACGTTCCCGACGCGGTCCGCCCCTGCGGTCCTGGCATCGCGCCTCGCGAGGACGACCTGTTCGACGATCTCCGCCGTGGACAGGTTCCGGATGAACCCCGAACGTCCCGTGGCACAGAAGGGACAGCCCATGGCACACCCGGCCTGACTCGAGACGCAGACCGTCGCCCTGTCCGGATAAAGCATGAGCACGCTCTCCACGACGACGCCGTCGAACAGACGCCAGGCGGTCTTGAGCGTGTCCCCGCCGTCGTCGGCCTGGGCCCTCACGGGCACCAGCAGCTCCGGCAGCAGGTCCCGGACGAGACCACGTCTGGTGGCCCTCGGCAGATCGGTCATGAGATCGGGGTCGCGGACCCCGTGTTCGAAGTAGTGCACGGACAACTGACGGGCGCGGAAGGGGCGTTCGCCCAGTTCCCGCACTGCGGCGGCCCGTTGGGCGGGGTCGAGGTCGGCCAGGTGACGGGGAGGCTTCCCCCCGCCGGGGGAGCCCACGGCCTCAGCAACGTCCGGGCCGGTGTCCCCGTCCGGGCCGGCGTCGCGGTCGGGGCAGGCGGTCGGGCGCGGGCCCGTCACGGGACCAGGAGCGCCAGCAGCACGTAGGCCACCGGTGCCGTGAGAAGCAACGAATCGAGCCTGTCCATCAGCCCTCCGTGTCCGGGCAGGAGCGTCCCCATGTCTTTGATCCCCAGGTCCCGTTTGATCAGGGACTCGGAGAAGTCCCCGACGGTCGCACTGACCACCGTGGCTGCCCCGAGCAGCGCCCCTGCCCAGACCGGTCCCTCCAGCAGGGTCGAGACTCCCACGGCCCCTGTGACGACGCAGGCGGTCGCAGAGCCGGCGAACCCCTCCCAGGACTTCTTCGGGCTGATCGTCGGTGCCATCGGATGCCGTCCGAACAGGACCCCTGCGGCGTAGCCCCCGATGTCACTGGACGATGTCACGAGGATGAACAGGATCACTCTGCTCACGCCGTCCGGCTCCGCCAGCATGAGCACGGCGAATCCGGCGAGGAACGGCACATAGGCCGCGGCGAAGACCCCGCACGTCACGTCCTGCACGGCGTCCTGGGCCCCTTCGGAGAGCCTCCAGAGCAGCACCCCGAAGGCCGTGAGGGCGAAGGCGACCAGCAGCCCCTCCTCGCCCGCGATGTAGGCAGAGATCAGCATGCCGAGGGATCCCAGGCCCAGGGGGACGAAGGACACCTCGATCCCCTTGGTCCGGAAAGCCCCCGCCAGTTCCCAGACCCCCAGCACCGCCGCGGCAGCGGCCACCCCGACGAAGGCCTCCTTGCGAATGATCAGGGACCCCACGATCAGCCCCACGAGCAGGACGCCGACTCCGATGGCTGCGGGCAGATCCCTGCCGGCCCGGGAGGTGGAACGGGCCGGCGGGGTGGTTGGGGGTCCTGAACGGGAGCGCCCGGTGCGACCGGTCTGCGGGGCGGGGAAGGCTCCGGCAAGCTCGTGGCCCGGGAAGTCCTGCGGGGCACGGGAACTATGCAAGGCACGGGAAGCCTGCGGGGCACGGGAATTCTGGGGGGCGGGAAAGTCCTCGGCGAGATCCTGGCCCGGGAGAGTTTCGGGGGGGTCTGGAACCGGTCGGGGTCTCTCCCGGGGGTCGTCCTCCCGGGCGCCTCTCCGCCGGGGGCCCCTCTCCGAAGGTCCGGTGGGAGGTCTGCGCCCCTGTCCGAGGGCATGGGTCTGCCGTTCCTCACCGGGGGGGACGGCCCGTTCCCGGCCGGATCGCCCTGCCGATCCGGTGGGAGGAAGGTCTTTCCGAGGATCGGCAGGGGCGTGGTCCTCCGGTCCGGGCACCGCGCCCAGCAGTCGGGTCCCCCGAGAGACGTCGTTCTCGTCCTGCCACGTTCCCACGGCGGACCTGTCCGGGGCCGGACGCCGCCGGTGGGGCGCGGGATGATCCTTCGGGGCGGGGTCGGCCACGGGCAGCGCCGGATCGGCTCCCGTCTGGGGACCGGCGATGTCGATGGCGGCCGTGCCGCCCAGGAGTCTGCCCAGCCCGTGGGTGGGGGTCGATTCGGGCCCGGCCGGACGTGAGCGGTCGGAACGGTCGGAACCGGCCGGGGGCGCGTCCCCTCGGCCACGAAGACCGGTGCGACGCAGGAACTTGCCTCGGCCGGAGGATTTCTCCTCCGGCGGCGCGGAGACCCCGACCACGTTCGACCATTCCTCGCCCGAGGTCATCTCGGTCTCGGTCCGGGGCTGAGGTTCACGGCGGGGCTGAGGTTCACGGCGGGGCTGAGGCTCGCGACGGGGCTGAGGCTCGCGACGGGGCTGAGGCTC
>JAUPKJ010000311.1 GCA_030837505.1 Actinomycetota bacterium | reverse complement strand
GCAGGCTTCGTCAGCCCGGCCCTGGAACAGGTTTTCGGCCTGGCCCCCGACGCGTTGCCCGGCAACCGGATACTGTCCTGGGTGGTCCCTCAGGATCGGGACCTGGTCGGGCAGCGTGTGGGGGAGTTGTTGGCCGAGCCCGGAGCGGCGTCGACCTTCGGGTGCCGTGTTCCGGTCGGGGACGGCGGCACCGCCCATGTGGAGATCAGCGCGCAGAACCTGTTGCAGGACCGGTCCGTTCGAGGACTGTTGTTCGCCGTCCGGGACGTGTCGGAGCGCACAGAACTCACCGAGAAGCTGCGCCACCAGGCGTTCCATGATCCGCTGACCGGTCTGGCCAACAGGGCGCTGCTGGCCGACCGGCTGGCCGCGGCGCGCGCCGCACGGGCCCCGGGGGCTGCCTTGCTGCTGGCGGATCTGGACTCGTTCAAGGCGGTGAACGATACCCTCGGCCATCTCGTCGGGGACGATCTGCTGGTCGAGGTGGCCGCCCGGTTGTCAGGGCTGCTCACCCCGGCGGACCTGCTGGTGCGTCTGGGAGGCGACGAATTTGCTGTGCTGCTCGTGGGGGAGCGGTCAGCCCCGCACGCGGCCGAACAGATCGCCGAGCATTTACTGACGGCCTTCGATCGGCCGTTCGCCGTCGGTGGGGTGCAACGTACGATCTCGGCCAGCCTCGGGGTCTCGGTCGGCAACGGCACTGTGGACGGCGAGCGGCTGCTGCGCGAGGCCGACATCGCGCTGTACCGGGCGAAGGCCGGGGGCCGGGCCCGTTACGTGCAGTACCGTCAGGAGTTGCACGGGCAGGCCGTGGAACAGTTGCAGTGGCAGCTCGATCTGAACGAGGCGTTGTCCCGGCGCGAGTTCGTGCTGCACTACCAGCCGATCCATGACCTGGGGACAGGGCGGAGGGTCGGGTTCGAAGCCCTGGTGCGCTGGCACCATTCGGCGTTGGGAACGGTCAGCCCGGAGGACTTCATCCCGCTGGCGGAGGCCACCGGTGTCATTGTCCCGTTGGGACGGTGGGTGCTGCTGGAAGCCTGCCGACAGGGCGCGGCGCTGCGGCGTCTGACCGGGGAACCGTTGCACGTGAACGTGAACGTCAGCGTCCGCCAGTTCATGCTGGGCAGTGTGGTCGGTCACGTCCGTCAGGCCCTGGATCGCTCCGGTCTGCCGCCCTCCCAGCTCACTGTGGAGATCACCGAGAGCACTCTCGCGACCGACGACGACTCGATCGAGACCCAGCTGCGCACCCTGCGGGCGTCGGGGGTCCGGATCTCCCTGGACGACTTCGGTACCGGCTACAGCTCCCTGGGCTACCTCCACCGGTATCCGGTCGACGAACTGAAGATCGACCGGTCGTTCGTGGAACGGCTGGGAGCAGAACGCGGCACCTCCGAGCCGGTCGTGAACGCGATCATGGCACTCAGCCGCAGCCTGGGCCTGCGCACCGTGGCCGAGGGGATCGAGACCGACGCCCAACGCTCCCGGCTGGCCCTGCTGGGCTGCGACCTGGGACAGGGGTTCGGGCTGTCCCGCCCCCTGACCGCAGCCGATCTGCGATCGCTGCTGCTGGCCGAGCGCCCACCGACGCGACGCGCGCCCTCCCATGGGACGTGACCGGCTTTGCCCGGGGGAAGACCCCGAGAGATCAGGGAACGGGAACAGGAACAGGAGCAGGCACGGTGGCGTCGGGGGAGACGACTGTCACCTGCGGGCTGACGCGGATGGTCTGTACGAGGGGATCGTCTCCTCTGTGCCAGCGAGTGGTGGATCGAAGCGTGGGGTTGACGGGTTGTCCCAGACGGGCCTCTGCGCGTTCGGCGGCGGCATAGACCTGGGCTCGGTCGGGGGAACCGACGATGAGGACGTCCACGTCTGCGGGCTGGGTACCGGGAACGCCGTGGTAGCGGGCTGCCCAGGAACCGTAGATGATCACATGGGTGATCGATTCCAGTCCGCCGAATTCCTCAGCTACCACGGACTGGGGTCCAAAAGTGACTGTCAGTAGTTGTGTCAGTGCCGGGGAGGCACGGTGGCGGGTGTTTGCCTGGAGGAGCCTCGCCCTACCGATCTGCCGACCGGTCAGGAGACCAGCCTGTTCGAGACGCTGTAGTTCCCGGTGCACGGTGGTGAAGGGGATGTTCAGCATCGCGGCCAGATCGGTTGCCGTGTAGGCCTGTTCTGGATGCAAAAAGAGTTCTGTCAGCAGATCTGCCTGGTGCCGCGACCGGAAGATCGGCAGTAGCGGCGGCGCTTCACTACGCATAAGTGAAGGATATCATCCATCTAAAGGGAATGTCGTTCCGGAGGGAGGCAGCGGCGCCGCCGGTGTGCCTCCTCCCACCGACGGCGTGGAACCGGTTGCCGATGAAAGCGGCGGCCGCGTCGAACCGGGGGTGCGGGGCGGGGGCCGGCGCTCGTCAGGCGCCGTCGGGCGGGTCGAAGACGTACGCCAGTTTGAGATCACCATTGTCGTTTTTGCTCTCATTGGTGGAAAATGTGCGAGCGCGGGGGGCACCCCATGGTGCCGAGGCCCTTCGTCGGTGTGTCGACCTC